>NZ_RCNY01000015.1:0-120569 GCF_004307635.1 Pseudomonas sp. Sample_22 | reverse complement strand
GTGTTGACTGATCCACCGCTATCGCGAGCAGGCTCACTCCTACAGGGGATCTTCAGTGGTCGAAAATCCCGATCAAACCGGGATCCACTGTGGCTTGCCAGCGATGGCGGCCTGACAGCCGACCAATCTCCTGCGGATGTACCCAAGCCAATGGTAGGAGTGAGCCTGCTCGCGATGGCGGCTTCACGCTCAACAGGTGTGTTGACTGATCCACCGCTATCGCGAGCAGGCTCACTCCTACAGGGGATCTTCATTGGTCGAAAATCCCGATCACACCGGGATCCTCTGTGGGAGCTGGCTTGCCAGCGATGGCGGCCTGACAGCCGACCAATCTCCTGCGGATGTACCCAAGCCAATGGTAGGAGTGAGCCTGCTCGCGATGGCGGCTTCACATTCAACAGGTGTGTTGACTGATCCACCGCTTTCGCGAGCAGGCTCACTCCTACGAGTTTGATGCCTGTTATGGCATTTCAGGCAGTTCTTGCGCACGCAGATCGAACATCAGGACTTCAGCATCCACGCCGTTGCTCAAGGCCAGCACTTGCTCCTTGCGAACCCGCACGCCGTCGCCCTCCTGCAATGGCATGCCGTTGAGTTCGACGCTGCCCCGTGCCACATGCACGTAGGCATAGCGGTCAGCGGCCAGTTCCAGAGTGGCGCTTTCCTGGCCGTCGATCAGTGCCGCATACACCCGCGCATCCTGGCGCACCTTCAACGAACCCTTGGCGCCGTCGGGGGAGATGATCAACTGCAGGCGACCGCGTTTTTTCTGCGCGCTGAAGTGCTCTTGCTGATAGCGCGGTTTGGCGCCACTGACGTCGGGCACGATCCAGATTTGCAGGAAATGCACGGGACGGGTGGCCGAGTGGTTGTATTCACTGTGGGCCACGCCGCTGCCGGCACTCATCAGTTGCACGTCACCGGGGCGAATCACTGAACCGGTGCCCAGGGTGTCCTTGTGTTCCAGGGCACCTTCGAGCACGTAGGAAAAAATTTCCATGTCGCGGTGCGGGTGCTGACCGAAACCTTTTCCGGCTGCCACGCGGTCATCGTTAATCACCAGCAGGTCGGAAAACCCCTGTTCTTTCGGGTTACGGTAATTGGCGAAGGAAAAGGTGTGGAACGACTTCAACCAGCCATGGTTGGCCATGCCACGATCAGAAGCTTTGCGTAGGGTCAGCATGATGGAATCTCCTGCGGGGACGTTGATTCGTCCGAGTGAGGAGAAGGTTAATGGTTACTGGTTAGTGCAATAAGTAGATGAAAATTGAAATACTGTCTCTCTCAAGTTGACAGTAACCTGCAAACGATTCGCCATGTTTAAGGCATAATCACGACAAGCAACCCGTAGGGGCGAGCCGGTGTCCGGCAGAATTCCTCTCTTTTATTCCGGTGATTTTCGACCCATGAAAACCGTGGCAATGGTGCTGTTTCCCGACTTCCTGCTGCTCGACATGGCCGGCCCGATGGAGGTGTTTTCCATCGCCAATCGCTATCTGAAACCCGACGATCACTACGTATTGACCACCATTGGCACGGAGCCCGGCGCGTTGCGGGCCTCCAATGGTGTAAGCGTGCACACGGACCTGTCTATCGACCAGGCCTGTGACGGCTATGACTTGCTGCTGGTGCCCGGTGGCCCCGGCGCCTACAACGAAAAACATCCGCCATTGCTCGACTGGCTCAAGCACAACGTTGGCCGGTCGGCCGGATACGGCTCGATCTGCACCGGTGCGTTCGTGCTCGGGTATGCGGGGTTGCTCGACGGGTATCGGGTGACCACGCATTGGCATTACACCGAACGGCTGATCAAGGCTTTCCCGTCGGCCACCGTCGAAACCGACCAGATCTTCATCCAGGACCGTAACCTGATCACCTCCGGTGGTGTCACTGCCGGCATCGATTTGGCGTTGTCGGTGGTCGCCCGTGACCATGGCAAAAAAGTTGCGCAGGATGTGGCCAAGGTGTTGCTGGTGGTCATGAAGCGTCAGGGCGGGCAAGCGCAGTTCAGCCCGCTGATGGCCGCCGTGGCGCCCCAGGAAACGCCGATCACCCGGGTGCAGAATCACGTTCTCGAACACCTCGATGAAGCGTTCAGTATCGAACGCATGGCCAGTCTGGCGGCCATGAGCCCGCGTCACTTCGCCAGGGTTTTCGCCCGGGAAGTGAACATGACACCCATGGAGTTTGTGCAAAGTGCACGCATCGATTGTGCGAGAAACCTGCTGGAAACCACGGAACTGCCGCTCAAGACCGTAGCCTTCAAGAGCGGCTTCGGCAGCGTGCGGCACATGCGTTTTCTGTTCGGTGAAAAACTCGGACTGACCCCGACCCAGTACCGCGAACAATTCAGCTAGCGCCGTTGGCCGTTGCGCGCACCGTTATGGCCGTGACGCTCCCCCCGTAGCTGTTGTACCGTCACCGAGGCCTGCCAAGATAGCGTTGAACTCTTTGCATGGAAGGTACGGAGCCTGGACGGACTCACGTGCCGCTCAGGTTCCCGGTGGTGAAGCATGAACAGCCATAGAGATTTACCCGGCGACACGGTACTGCGCTTCGGTCCCTACGCGTTCCACCTCAATCAGCGACTGGTCCTGCACGGCGATCAGCCGCTTCGTTTGGGTGGCCGGGCGTTGGAAATCCTCCAGGTATTGCTCGAGCACGCAGGTTCGGTCGTGAGCAAGGAGGCGTTGATCGCTCGAGTCTGGCCGCGATCGGTCGTCGAGGAGATCAATCTGCGGGTGCACATTGCCGCGTTGCGCCGGGCCTTTCGCGACGGGCAAAACGGTGACTGCTACATCCTCACCATTCCCCAGCGTGGCTACAGTTTCGTCGCCTCGGTGCAGCAAGCATCGCAGCCAGTATCGATCGAAACCGCGCATCCACCCCGACACAACTTGCCTGCGCGACTGACTCAGGTCATCGGCCGCGATGCGGTGGTTGGCAGTCTGGTGCGACAGCTGCCGCTGCGGCGTCTCATGACCCTGGTCGGACCGTGTGGCATCGGCAAGACCACCGTGGCGTTGCGGGCCGCCGAATTGTTATTGCAACACTACCGCGACGGCGTTTGGCTGGTGGATATGGCGACGATCGACGATCCCGTGCAGGTGGTCGATCATCTGACCCGCACCCTTGGTCTGGGCAGCGGCACAACCCTGGAGACGTTGGGGCGATGGCATGCGCTGTTGATCCTGGATAACTGTGAGCATTTGCAGGACAGTTGCCGGACCCTGATCGAAGCGTTGCTGTGCTCGGCACCCCGCCTGTCGCTGCTGGTCACCAGTCGCGAACCGCTGTTGGCCACGGGGGAAATGCTTCTGCCATTGCCGCCTCTGGCGGTGCCACCCGCATCGGCGTTACGCAGTGTCGATGCGTTCATGGGCTATTCGGCGGTGCAGTTGTTCGTCAGTCGTGCCCGGGCTCGCCAGCAAGGTTTTGCTCTGCGAGAGCAGGATCTCAAGCGCGTGCGAGAAATTTGTCGACGGCTCGATGGCTTGCCTCTGGCGATTGAATTGGCTGCTGCGCAGATCGATGCGCTGGCACTGGTGGGATTGCAGGCGCAATTGGACAACTGTTTTCAACTGCTTACCCAGGGACGTCGCACCGCCGTGCCGCGGCACCAGACCCTCAAGGCCGCCCTCGACTGGAGTTACGAACGCCTGAGCCCGCAGGAGCAGACCGTGTTGCAGCGTCTGTCGGTATTCAAAACGGCGTTTACCCTGGAGGCGGCCAAAGGGGTGGTCAGCTGCGCCAGTGTGCAACCGGCGAGGCTGACACGCGTCATGGAAAACCTGGCGCTCAAATCGTTGTTGTCGCAGGAACAGGCCAAAGGCGTTTGTCGCTACCGCTTGCTCAATACCACCCGCCGTTATGCCCTGGAAAAACTCGAAGACAGCGGTGCATTGCAATCATTCGAAATGCGCTATGCCGGTTACCTCAGTCACGCGCAGTCCTCAAATCGGCAGATGGCCCTGTAGTTCGTCGAGCAAGCGCCGGGCGGCCTTCACGTCCGGCGTGGCATGACCTTCGCTGAAGCGCTGGTAGATCGGCGTCAGTAATGCCTGGGCTTGCCGGTAGCGACCCTGACGCTGCCAAAGCCGCGCCAGCGTGCTGGCGCTGCGCAGCTCCCAAGCCAGGGCACCCTGGGATTTCGCCACGTTTATCGCCTTGATCAGTACGGTTTCGGCGCTGCAGTTTTTCACCGGGCAATCGGCGGCAAGCAACGCATCGGCGCGGGCTCGCAAGATTTCCGCCGTGCTCCAGCCTGCGGCACCTGTGTCGGCGCGTTGCAGCAACTCGTCATCGACCAACGCGGTGTCCAG
Source organism: Pseudomonas sp. Sample_22 (assembly GCF_004307635.1). Classification (NCBI taxonomy): domain Bacteria; kingdom Pseudomonadati; phylum Pseudomonadota; class Gammaproteobacteria; order Pseudomonadales; family Pseudomonadaceae; genus Pseudomonas; species Pseudomonas sp. Sample_22. The sequence goes on along the minus strand of NZ_RCNY01000015.1, from coordinate 116,247 downwards.
CGTGACCATGATTTCCTTGATCAGGCCGGTTGCTGCCCGGGGTGACGGCGCCGCCTCTGCGCTGACGATCACCTGCGCATAGTGTTGCGCCCAGGTGTAGAACAGCTGCACCGAATGCTTCTGCGCTTGCTCCAGTAGCAGGCGCAGTAACTCGCCGGCGGCGCGGGTATTGCCGTTGTAATGGGCGATCAGGCAGCCGGAGAGGGCGAGGGTGTAGCAGATCGAGGTGCCGTGGTTGATCTGCAACGCAATGTCCAAGGCCTGCCGCGCCGTGCGCCAGGCCTGTTCCGGTTGCCCCTGCAACCAGAGGATGCGTGCCAGGATAGTCAGGGCGGCGACACTCTGGTCGTATTGCACGCCAAAGCCATGGGTGAAACGGTTGAGATGGCCGCTGTGGGCCATACGCTGGAGCACTTGCTCAGCATTCATTCGCGCCCGTTGCTGGTCCCCGGCGAAGTGCAGGGCCAGGACACGCAAGCGATGCGTACTCAGCGACAGCAGCGGATCGCCGTCCAGTCCCAGTCGATCGAATTGCTGACTCTGTTGCAGCGCCATTTGATAGTTGCCACAACTGAGATTGACCGCCAGATGACCGGAAACGGCGCGCAACTCTCCCACCACGTCATTGCACTGTCTGGCCAGGGTGCGGGCGGTGACGAATGCGCCAATGGTTTCTGCACTGCCACCCTGGGCGTGATAGCAGGCGCTGCCGAGGGCCAGTTTCAGCGACATTTTCAGCGCCAGACAGGGCTCGGCTGCGGCGTCGAGCAAGGCCAGGGCCTTGCGCACGTAGCCGCCGTGTTCCTTGAGCAGCGACAGTTCCTGCCATAGGGGTGTGGAGGCGGCGGTCAAGCGGATCGCCAGCGCCGCGGGGCCACGCGCATTCAGGCCCCAATCGAGCGCTGCGCGGATGTCTTCCAGGCCACGGGCATAGCGTTCGATCCACACGGCTGTCGGAACGCGCTCCCAATCAGTCTGGGCCTGTTGCATCAAGGCCAGGCAGCGTACTGCGTGGCGTTCCCGGGTTGCAGGCAGCTCGCCAGCCTGTTCGAGTTTTTCCAGGGCGTAGCGGCGTGTGGTGTCGAGCAGGCGGTAGAACACCTCCTCGTCGCCGACGTCCACACTCAGCAGAGACTTGGCCACCAGTTGCGTGATCGAGGCAAACACTTCGCGCGGCTCGATCTGTTCGCCGACGATAACCGCCGCAGCCGACGCCAGGGTAAAGCCACCTCGGAACACTCCCAATCGACGCAGGCAAGTCTGTTCGCAGATGTTGAGCAACTGGAAGCTCCAGTCCAGCGTCGCGTGCAGCGTCTGGTGCCGGGCCAGCGTCGTCTGGCTGCTGTGGGTCAGCAGGCGAAAGCTGTCTTGCAGTTGCGTCAACAAACCGTCGAGGCCGAGGCTGGCGACCTGTGCTGCCGCCAGTTCCAGGGCCAATGGAATACCGTCGAGGCGCCGGCAGATGTCGATCACCAGCGGCAACTCGGCATCGCTCAGTTCGAAGCTGTCATGGCTGGCCATGGCGCGTTCGACGAACAGCTGCAACGCAGAAAAGGTCAGCGCCTGGGCGCGGTCCGGCTTGGCGACGGCAGGAGGGCAGTCCAGCGACTCCAGGCGCTGCACGTATTCGCCCTCGGCCCGCAGGCTCTCGCGGCTGGTCGTCAGAATATGTACCCGTGGTGCGCCGCGCAGCAGGCTTTCACAGAGCAGCGCCACGCTGTCGATCAGGTGTTCGCAGTTGTCGATCACCAGCAACATTTGCCGCTCGCGCAGGAAGTTCGCGAGACCGCTCAGGGGTTCGTTGTCGTGCAGGGACAGGTCGAGCAGTGCCGCCAGATGCCCGGCAATCAACCGCGGATCGTTGATGGGAGCCAGGTCGAGCAAACGAATGCCATCGCAGTAATGGCCGATCAATTGTTCGGCGACGCGCAGGGCCACGGTGGTCTTGCCGATGCCACCGGGGCCCACCAGCGTGATGAAGCGTTGCCGCGGCAGATGCGCCACCAGACTGTCGACCAACGCCTGGCGGCCGATCAGGCGGGTGCGACGCAAAGGCAGGTTATGGCCGTTCGATGGCGTGGCAGGGTTGGCCGGATGCAGCTCGGCCTGTTCCAGCGAGTAGGGCGCGACAAAACTGTACCCGCGTTGGGCCACGGTAACGATGTAGCGCTGTCCGGCCTGACCGTCGCCGAGGGCTTTGCGCAGGGCCGCCATGTGCACGCGCAGGTTGATGTCTTCAACCACGCTGTTGGGCCAGACATCGGCGATCAGTTGCTGCTTGCTGACCACGTTTCCCGCGTGCTTCAACAGGATCAGCAGAATGTCCATGGCCCGTCGACCCAGGCGCAGGGGTTGGTCAGCCTCCATCACCAGGCGCTGCTCGGGATAGATTCTGTAGGGGCCGAAATGCACAGCCCGCTCGTGGGAAAAGCTCAACGACTCACTCCTGCCTGCATCCGTCTAGTTCGCGGTTTGCGAGCATGTTCCCGAGATTTTTTCATTCCTGCAACGTGATCTCGGGATGACTGCCCGGTGCCTGTTTCGACTGCCGCGTACACGCCAAATCGATTGATCCGCATCGGGGCATCGGTCATCGCGCCAGCAAGATCCTGGAAAGGTTCTACGCTGAGTGTTTGCCCCGATGCGCCGACGGCGTTACCCAAGGGTTGTTAAATTCCGACGCGGACGAATATCTGCAGCGGTTTTCGCTCCTGATGAGCAGCAGTCCATTGAGAATCCACCGATGAAAAAGCTGACGAACGCCACCGGTGCCCCGGTCGCCGATAACCTCAATATCCAGACCGCCGGACCTCGCGGCCCGGCGCTCCTGCAAGACATCTGGTTGCTGGAAAAACTCGCTCACTTCGACCGCGAGCTAATTCCTGAGCGACGCATGCACGCCAAAGGCGCAGGTGCTTATGGCACCTTTACCGTGACCAATGACATCACTCGTTACACGAAAGCCAATATCTTCAGCTCGGTGGGCAAACAAACCCCGCTGTTCGTCCGGTTTTCCTCGGTGGCCGGTGAACGCGGCGCCGCGGATGCCGAACGCGACATCCGTGGTTTCGCCGTGAAGTTCTACACCGATGAAGGCAATTGGGACATCGTCGGCAACAATACCCCGGTGTTTTTCTTTCGCGATCCGCTGCGTTTTTCTGACCTCAACCACGTGGTCAAGCGTGACCCGCGTACCGGCCTGCGCAATGCCACCAGCAATTGGGATTTCTGGACCCTGCTGCCCGAGGCGTTGCATCAGGTGACGATTGTCATGAGTGATCGTGGGATTCCCACCAGTTTCCGCCACATGCACGGCTTCGGCAGCCATACCTTCAGTCTGATCGACCGTGACAATCAGCGGGTGTGGGTGAAGTTTCATTTCGTCTGCCAGCAAGGCATCGAAAACCTCTCGGATGCCGAGGCCGCCGTGGTGGTCGGCAAGGACCGGGAAAGCAATCTTCGGGATTTGTACGAGAGTATCGAACAGGGCCATTTCCCGCGCTGGAAACTGTGCATTCAGGTGATGGAAGAGGAGCAGGCCATCCACTATCGGCACAACCCGTTCGACTTGACCAAAGTCTGGCCACACGGCGAATTCCCGCTGATCGAAGTCGGCACCATGGAACTCAACCGCAACGCCGAGAACCATTTTGCAGAAATCGAACAAGCGGCATTTTCGCCCGCCAACGTGGTGCCCGGCGTCAGCTTCTCGCCGGACCGCATGCTGCAGGCACGGCTGTTTTCCTATGGTGACGCCCAGCGCTATCGACTGGGGGTGAACTTCAATCACATCCCGGTCAACGCACCGCGCTGCCCGCATCACAGTTACCACCGCGACGGCGCTATGCGCACCGACGGCAACCTTGGCGGCACGGCCAGCTATTTCCCGAACAGCGTCGGCGAATGGGAGGATTCCAAGGAGTTGTCAGAACCGCCGCTGCCGCTGGAAGGCTTTGCCCAGCACTATGATCATCGGCTTGAAGAGGATCATTACGAACAGCCGGGCAATCTGTTCCGTCTCCTGAACCCGGCGCGTCAGCAACTGTTGTTTGAAAACACCGCACGGGCCATGAATGGTGTTCCGCAGTTGATTCGTCAGCGGCATATCGATAACTGCACCAAGGCCGACCCGGCTTATGGTCGTGGTGTGGCCGAGGCGTTGGAGCGGCTGGTGCCGTTGGGCTGAAGCAACGCTTGAACCCCTGTAGGCGCGAGCCTGCAAACGATGGCTGACGGGCAGGCGACCTCTATGTCGAATGTGCCGGCTTCATCGCGAGCAGGCTCGCTCCCACAGGAGGGGTTATGTCCCGCATGACCCGACACCGCCAGGCAAAGGGATTGATCCCTTCGCTGCGGGTAAACATGTGACAGAAATGCGCCTGGTCGCAGAATCCGCATTCCAGGCTGATTTGCGTGAGGCTCAGGTCGGTATGTTGAATCAACCGCTTGGCGCGGGCGATGCGTTGCTGGCGAATCCAGTCCTGGGGCGAGTAACCGATGCTGGATTTGAAGGCGCGGGAAAAATGACTGCGTGACAATCCACAGGCCTGGGCCAGTTCAGTCACCTCCAGGGGTTCATCGAGGCGTTCGAGGATCAGTTGTCTGACCAACTGTTGGCGTTGAGGGCTGAGGCCACCGGCGTTTTTCTTTGGCGCTTCAGTGGCTGTCGCGCGGGCGGCGTTTTGCTGCAAGTGAGCCATGAACAATGTCCGTGTCGGTAGGCTTCATTCTTTGATCCCAGGGCTCTGGCTTGCGAGTTAATCGTTGTTAATTCCTTCTGTGCAGTGGGAAGTCTTGAGTAAAGTCAGACACAATCGTCACACTTGCGCCTGACTGAACTCACAAGGAACCCGTGTCTATGAACCGAAACGATCTGCGCCGCGTCGACATGAACCTGTTGGTGATTTTCGAAGCGCTGATGTTCGAAAAGAACCTGACCCGCGTTGCAGAAAAGCTGTTCATGGGCCAACCCGCGGTGAGTGCTGCCCTTGGCCGGTTGCGCGATCTGTTCGACGATCCATTGCTGTTGCGCAACGGTCGCGCCATGGAGCCCACCGCGCGGGCGCTGGTGATTCTCAAGGAGCTGCAACCGGCGATGGACGTGATTTCCGGAGCGGTCAGCCGGGCCAAGGAATTCGATCCGGCAACCAGTTGCGATGTGTTTCGCATCGGGCTGTCGGACGATGCCGAGTTCGGATTGTTTCCACCGTTGTTGCGTCAGTTGCAGGCAGAGGCACCGGGCATTGTCGTGGTGGTGCGGCGAGCCAATTACCTGCTGATGCCAGCGTTGCTGGCGTCCGGGGAGATTTCCGTCGGAGTCAGTTACACCACCGAACTGCCGGCCAATGCCAAGCGCAAGAAGTTGCGTGATATTCCTTGCAAAGTGCTGCGCGGAGACGACCGGCCTGGTCCTTTGACGCTTGACGAGTACTGCGCGCGGCCGCATGCAATGGTGTCGTTTTCCGGTGACCTGAGCGGCAATATCGATCTGGATCTGGCCAAAATCGGACGGTGCCGCAAGGTGGTGCTCGGGGTTCCGCAATTCAGCGGGTTGCGGGCATTGCTGGCGGGCACCGAGATGATAGCCACCGTGCCGGATTATGCAGCCTGCGCGCTGGTCGAAGGTTGCGGCTTGCGGGCAGAAGACCCGCCGTTCGAGATCGAGGCCGCCCAGTTGTCGATGGCCTGGAGCGGAGTGCATGACAATGATCCGGCGGAGCGCTGGCTGCGTTCGCGCATTAGCCAGTTCATGTCGGTGTCGTTGAACTCTCATTGATCTTGCGCAGGCATATCCGTCGCGGCAACAACGGATATGCCCGCAATGCAGTCATCGCAGCATTGCCCCTCGCACAACCTGAACCCCACCCAATCTAAATAACCTCAGCGCCGCGCATCGCCAGCAACTCGCGCAACACCGACCGATGACAATGCGCTTCTTCCTCGCAATAGCAGCCAACGGCCAGTGAAGTGTGATGAGAAAGCGCCGCCAGCAGATCTAGCAACTGGCTGGCAGCAGGCTGGTTCATTTCGGCTTTGAACTTGCGCTTGAAGGCTTGCCAGGCTTTTTCATCTTCGGCGGTCTGGGCTTGGTGCACCAGCGCCTGGCTGGGTGACAGCAATGGCTGCCATACATCGTAGAAATCCCGGCTGGCAAACTCGGCTTTTGGAACACCCCGGGGCGGGCGGCGCACAGTGCCCAGGCGCAGGCCTTCGCCGGGGCGGCGAGGTGAGCCAAGTCGAACGATATGGACCGGCATGGGTTATTTGAGCCGCGATCCGTCGAACCACTCCAGCGCCGTGCGCCAGAAGCAGATCCCCAGAAAATACGCCGACATCAGCAGCCACAGGCCCATCACCAACGGGTTGATCACCGGATGATTGATGACCAGTGACAAACTGCACAGCAACCAGATTGCAGTCACGGCAATGTTGATCGGCATGAAGCGCCGCACCCGGAATGGATGCAGGAATTTCATCCGGGTCAGTGTCAACAGGGCTAGGCCAATCACCGTGAGGAAGGTGATCCAGGGCGAAGGCGCGATGATGTACAGGCACAGGGCGACCACGTTCCACGCGGCGGGAAAGCCCTGGAAGTAGTTGTCTTTGCTTTTCATGTTGACGTTGCAGAAGCAGAACAGCGACGACACCAGGATCAGCGACACGGTCAGCAGCAGCGTGTAGTCCGGCAGCGGAATGTAGCGATAGATGAACAGTGCCGGAATGAACACGTAGGTCAGATAGTCGATCACCAGATCGAGAATCGAGCCGTCGAAGCTCGGCAACACCGACTGCACGTTGACCTTGCGCGCCAGCGCACCGTCCAGTCCGTCGACGATCAGGGCCACGCCCAGCCACAGCAGGCAACTGGTCGGCTGGTTATCCAGCAGGGCAAGCGTTGCGAGGAAGGCAGTGACCACGCCGGTAGCAGTGAATCCATGGGCACCCCATGCTTTGAGCCTGGCGATGTGTAAAGTTGAAATCACGGGGGCGTTCTCCAGAAAGTGAAGCATGCCAGTCATCGCCCTCATCTGGCGGGCGGCGGCAAACCGGTTCGGGTTGCAGGTATCGACCGGGCATCCGGGAATAAGGTTCACCGCCTATGAATCTTAGCTGCGCCGGAAAAAAATACCGCGCAAAAATCGGCGCTGTGTCAGCCAAACGGTGGTGGCGCATTTACCGGCGAGGACTATCGTTGCCTGACTGATCCCCCCCTTCGATGAGGACATCGTCATGAACACCAGCGATCTGCTCGAACAATTACTGCGCGCGGGCCAAGGCTCGATGGCGCGACAGGGCGGCGGTGGGACGTCGGCTCAAGGTGGCCTCGGTGACTTGGGCGGGCTGCTCGGTGGCTTATTGGGGGGCGGTAGCGGCACCAGCGGTGCCGGCGCCGGTGGCATGGGCGGGCTCGGCGGCTTGCTTGGCGGTTTGCTCGGAGGTGGTTCACCGATGGGCGGTGCAGCGCAATCGCGCTCCGGCGGTGGCACGCACTACGCCGCGCTCGCCTCTCTGGGGATGATGGCGTTCCAGGCGTATCAAGCCTGGCAACGCAGTCAGGCTTCGCAGCAACAACAGGCGCCGCAACAGGCGATGCGCACCGTGGATATGCTGGCCGGGCCGGAAGTCGAAGAGCACAGCCATGCGATCCTGCGTGCCTTGATTGCGGCAGCCAAGGCTGATGGCCGGTTCGACGACGCTGAAAAACAGCTGATCAACGCCGAAATCGCCCGCCACACTGACGACCCGCAATTACAGCAATGGCTCGATGAGGAAGTTGCCAAGCCGCTGGATCCCGACGACGTGGCGCAGTCGGCAACAGATCAAGCCATGGCTGCGGAAATGTACCTGGCCAGCGTGATGCTGGTGGATGATCAGCAGGATGCCGAGCGCACTTACCTGGATGAGCTGGCGGCGGCATTGCAGATCGAACCGGATTTGCAGGTGCATCTGGAACAGCAGGCCAAGGGTGGAACCGTCTAGGGGCCGCTCAAGAACCCTGCGGCTTGGGGACCAGAAACGTCACCCCGAAACGCTCGGCCACTTCGAATATCCGCGGCAGATCCTCGGGCACCTTGAACTGGTCCATCGCCGTGAAAAACTGCCCGCCGCGCGGATCGGACACAACGCCGATCATCTTCGCGGTGCTGCTGATGTTCTTGTAGGCATGAACGGATCCTGCCGGGATATGCACGTAGCCCCCGGCCGAGACGGTGGTGGATTTGCCTTCGACGGTGACCTCGACCTGCCCGTCAACCACGTAGAACGCCTCGTCCCAAGGGTGAAAGTGCGGTGGCGGGCCGCCTCCCTGCACGCCTTCCTGGATATGCATTTCGAAGGGTTTGCTCATATCGCCGCCCGCGAGGACCGTGATCGTCTCGCCCACGACGTTGACCGATGCCGGTGGGGCTTGGAGGACGTGAACCGTGCGCATGATTGCTCTCCGGGGATGAGGCTGCACCTGCCGATTGTAGGCCTTTGAACGTCTGCCGACAGCCGCGCCGCAGGGCCGTTGGTCCGGGTAATTTTGACGACGATGGAATTTTTTTCGTGATGACTCGCTCTGCTGAGGGAGGGACGTGCTGATCCAGCGCCCTGCAGCGACCCGCAGGTGAGCCATGAACAAGAATCTCGACGACTACAACCGCATGCGCGATTTTTCGGCGACGTCTGAGCCGGCTGCCGTCAAGCGAGCCGGCCGCAGGAAAGCCAAGGATCATGCGCTGCAATTCTGCATCCAGAAGCATGATGCCTCGCGCCTGCACTACGATTTCCGCCTGGAACTCGACGGCGCGCTGAAGAGCTGGGCGGTGCCCAAAGGGCCGTCACTGGACCCCAAGGTCAAGCGCCTGGCGGTGCATGTCGAAGACCATCCGCTGGACTATGCCACCTTCGAGGGCAGCATCCCCGAAGGCCACTACGGCGCGGGCGATGTGATCGTCTGGGACCGCGGGGTGTGGATTCCCCAGGAAGACCCGGCCAAGGCTTATGCCAAGGGGCGGCTCAAGTTCGAACTGCAAGGCGAGAAGCTCGCAGGCCTGTGGAACCTGGTGCGCACTCACATGCCGGGCAAGCAGGAGCAGTGGTTCTTGATCAAGCATCAGGACGGCGCCGCCAGAGCCGAAAGCGACTACGACGTCGTCGCTGCCGAACCCGATAGCGTACTCAGCGAGCGCACCATCATTACCAAATCAGCCAAACCCAAGGCGGTCAAGCGACCAGGCCCCCCGGCACGCAAGGAAAAATCCGCGCCACTCACCGGCGCGCACAAAGCCAAACTGCCCGACCAGATCAAACCGGAACTGGCGACGCTGGTGGAAAAGGCCCCGGGCGGGCAGTGGAGTTATGAGGTCAAGTTCGATGGCTATCGAATCATGGCGCGCATCGACCACGACGACGTCAAACTCTTCACCCGTAACGGCCACGACTGGACGCACAAGTTGCCTGAGCAGGCCAAGGCTCTAGCCGGCCTGGGCTTGGAGTCGGCATGGCTCGATGGCGAAATGGTCGTGGCGGATGAGCAGGGCATTCCGGATTTTCAAGCGTTGCAAAACGCCTTTGACGCCGGTCGCAGCGTGAACATTCTTTATTACCTGTTCGACTTGCCCTACCTCAACGGTGTGGATTTGCGCGAGGTGCCGGTCGAAGAAAGGAGGGCCGCGCTGGCGACGGTGCTGAAGACGAGCAAAGATCCGATGCTGCGTTTCTCCGACGCTTTTGGCGAAGACCCCGAAGCCTTGCTCAACAGTGCCTGTCAGATGCGCATGGAGGGCTTGATCGGCAAGCGCCTGGGTTCGCCTTACGTGTCCCGGCGCAGCAGCGACTGGATCAAACTCAAGTGCAAACACCGCCAGGAGTTTGTCATCGTTGGTTTCACCGATCCCAAAGGTACACGCAGTGCCTTCGGTGCGTTGCTGCTGGGGCTGCATGATCGCGACAGCGGCGAGCTGCGCTATGCCGGTAAGGTCGGCACCGGGTTCACCGAGGCCACTCTGGGCAGCATCCATGCACAACTCAAACCTTTGCAAACGAAAAAACCGGCCGTGGTCAATCCACCGAGCGGGGCGGAATTCAAGGGCGTGCATTGGATGAAGCCGCAACTGTTGGCCGAAGTGGCCTTCGCAGAAATGACCAAGGACGGTTCGGTACGGCATGCAGTGTTCCATGGTCTGCGTGACGATAAGCCTGCCCAAGACATCACTGAGGAGCGTCCGAAAGCCGTGAAAACCACCTCCGCAAAAAAAGCCGCCGCCAAGTCATCTGCAGCGCCGAAGAAAGCTGAAGCGGCGCCGTCACAAATCGGCTTGGCTCAGGGCAAAGTGCGTATCACCCATCCGGACCGGGTCATCGATGCCACGAGTGGTACCACCAAAGTGCAACTGGCGCAGTACTACGCCAGTGTCGCCGAATGGATCCTGCCGCAGCTCAAGGACCGCCCGGTGGCGCTGGTACGCGCGCCGGACGGGATTGCCGGTGAGCTGTTTTTCCAGAAAAACGCCGAGCGCCTGGCCATCCCCGGCATCACCACCCTGGACCAGAAACTGACGGGCCAGCCGATGATGGTCATCAACAACGCCGAAGCGCTGGTGGGTGCGGTGCAGATGAGCACCGTGGAAATGCACACCTGGAACGCTACCTCGGACAATCTCGACAAACCCGATCGCTTCGTCCTCGACCTTGACCCGGACCCGGCGTTGCCATGGAAACGCATGATCGAAGCCACCCAATTGACCCTGACGGTGCTCGATGAGTTGGGGCTCAAGGCCTTTCTCAAGACCAGTGGCGGCAAGGGCATTCACTTGGTGGTGCCGCTGACCCGCAAACTCGGTTGGGATGAGGTCAAGGACTTCAGTCACGCGATCGTCACCCACATGGCCAAAATGCTGCCGGAGCGCTTTTCCGCGGTGTCGGGGCCGAAGAATCGGGTAGGGCGGATCTTCATCGACTACCTGCGAAACGGTCTCGGCGCGACGACCATTTGCGCTTACGCTGCGCGCACCCGCGAAGGCCTGCCGGTGTCGGTGCCGATCTATCGCGAAGAAATCGTACAGCTCAAGGGCGGCAATCAGTGGAACATCCACAACGTGCATGAACGCCTGGAGGAAGTGGGCGACGGGCCTTGGGCGGACATGAAGAAAACCCGGCAAACCATTACTGCCGAAATGCGGCGACGGGTCGGCATGAAAAAAACCTGACGTGCCCGGTTGAAGCTGCCGCAGGCTGCAATCTGTTGATCTGAACAACAAGCTCAACAGTTCTCAGCCTGCGGCAGTTCCTGCACAGACCGGGTATTACTTGTTGATGAACGCCTGGAAATCAGTGCCCAGTTTGTCGATCGCCGCTTTGAAATCCTGCGCCGTGATCTTCTGGCTTTCGTTGGAAAGTTGTTTGCCAAACACCTTGCGCACGACTTTGGCCATGGTCTGGTTGGTTTTGGCGTCTATGAACTCGGCTTCGATAAACAGTTCGGTGTCCTGATCCCGATGACCGGTAGCGGCTTGCGTTGCACCGACGACGGCGGCGATGGGCACGACTTCATACCATTTCATGCCTTCATTGGAAGCGCTCACGCCAGTGATGGCGGCACGCATGACCAGGGTTTTCGAACCGGCCGGTGCTGCGTTCGGGCTGGAAACCACGCGGTATTTCTGTCCCAGTGTGGTTTTCGCCTTTGTGGTCATGTAGTTCTGGATGTCATTGAGCGTTTGCTGATTGACCCGCTCGTTGGGCTTTGGCGCCGGATACAGTTCCAGTCGGTTGAATGCCACGGTGTTATAGGCATCGGGGTTCCACGATGGGCTCACCCAACGCATCGCCGTGCCGCCGCTGGGCGTTTCGACTTCCTGAAGATTGTTGTAGTCGGTCAGGTAACCGGAATACTGCGCCTTGTCGGTAACTTTGGAGGTACAACCTCCGAGCAGGAGCCCGGTCAATGCGACGCCGATCAGCAGGTTTCGGGACAGGTTCATAGTGCAGTGTGCTCCTTGAGTGAAATCGTTTTATCGGGCGCAGAAAGCAGCAACGCCACGTCATTGTTCAGAGCATAGGTGGCTCTTGGCGTAATGCACTGTGAATGTTCGATTACCATCCGACACGCACATCTGCCGTCGTCACGCCCAAGTGTCATAGCCGTTGCCGCAGCGCCTGTGCGTCAGCGTCCGTAGCGTGAGACAAGAGCGTAGGTTTTAAACACGAATTATCCAGAGCGAGTTGCCAATCAAGTGTCGCTGTTTAATGCGTTCACCGATCAACAAACGGAAACCGCGACCGGAGGAATCAGTCGGTTAATTATTCGGTTACGCCTGTATTTCAGTTGCTACGCTTTAAACCTGACCTCATCTGTTCGGGGAGCAAGCGATGTCACTTCAGCTTCAGCGTGTTCGGAGGTTGTTTTTCGGCCTGGTCACCGGATTGCTCGCCGTTCCCTTGCTGGCGGCCGAGCCTGTTGCGGTCGATGCGCCGAAAAATCAGCTGGAACCCAAAGCGCTGGAGATCCTCAAGGCCATGAGCGCCAGATTGGCCGGCGTTCAGGGCATGAGTTTCAAAGCTACCACCACTTATGAGCGCCCCAGTCGTCTGGGGCCACCCCTGGCGTACAACACCGTGGCGCTGGTCAATGTTCAGCGCCCCGATCGCTTGCGTGTTCTGACCTCCGGCGATGGCCCTGCGACCCAGTTCTACTACAACGGCAAGCAAGCCTGGGCCGTTGAACCGAAGGAGAACCTGATGGCGCAAGCTGACGCACCGCCCACCATCGATGCAACCCTCGAGGCGGCGTATCAGCGGGCGGCTATATATTTTCCCTTCACCGATGTGATCGTTTCCGACCCCTACAAGGATCTGGCCAGGGATATGCGCTTGGCGTTCTATATCGGTCAGTCAACGGTGGTCGGCGATACCGCGACCGATGTGATCGCCTATGCCAACGACGTGGTGTTTGTCCAGGCCTGGATAGGTACGCAAGACAAGTTGCCGCGCATGTTGCGGGCGGTGTTCCGTGATGATCCGACACAATCCCGGCATCAGGTGGCATTCAGTGACTGGAAGCTCGAATCAGCGTTGTCGGCAGATTTCTTCAAACCACAACACATTGAAAATGCGCACCGCATCCAGTTTGCACCGCCTTCCGACTTGCGTGCCCCTGAAGGGGTTAAACAGCCGGTTGCCAGACCCTGAGGGAGGAGCTTCAAACATGCATGGACCCACATTGAAGTTTGCAGGGTTGATGGTCGCGCTGCTGAGTTGTGAGCAAGCGTCGGCCTGGTACCATGCTGCCGGTTTTGGACGCTCGTTCGGCGGCGCTGACTCCTGGAGCCATTCAGGGGCGTTTGGTTCGGCTTCAGGCGGTGGTGGCAGCTGGAGCGGTCAAAGCAATCGTGGTGGTTCGGTTTCGGGCGGTGATGGTAGCTGGAGTGGTTCGGGCTATCGCGGTGGTTCGGCTTCCGGTGGTGGCGGTAGCTGGAGCGCCAGTGGCGAAAACGGCGGTAGCGCCTCAGGTGGCGAGGGCTCGTGGCGGGGCACAGGTGCCGAAGGTGGCACGGCTTATGGCGGCGAGGGCGCGTGGCACGCCGAAGGTGAGAATGGCGCCACTGCCAGCGGGTACCGTGCCGATGGCTATGGCACGACGGTCTATCGTCCGCAGACCTATGGCACGAGCTACTACCATCCCCCGACGGCAGTGTATGCCAGCAGCGGTTGTTACTACTGCGGTTACAATGACGGCGTCAATCCTGCTGCGGCAGCGGCCGCCGGGGTCGTGGCCGGTAGCGCGATCGCTGACTCGACTGATCAGAACGTCAATAACAATGCCTGGAGCCAGGGCTACAACGCCGGCATGATGGCGTCCGCTCCCCCCACCATGCCGATGGGTGCGACGTTTGCCAGTCTTCCTTCGGGCTGTGGATTGAGGACAGTGTCTGCGGGCACTTTTTATCAATGCGGCAATTCGTGGGTGCGCCCTGCGTACGGCGCCAACGGTGTTTACTACACCGTGGTCCCCATGCCCTGAACTCACCGAAATCCCGGTGTTACTCAGGCATCGCGCAACAAGTCATTGGCGTTAAGCACTTCATAGGCGATCTCCGGGCGCTTTTCCATGGCGCGGCGAATCGCCGCCGGAATCGATGCGCGGGTCTTGCGGCACAACCCCGGCAGTTCAGCGACGTAAATGCCGATGCCGCGCATGGTGCGCACTTCGTTGAGACTCGGGACGATGTCGACGCGGATGCCCAGTTGTTCGAACATCCGCCGTTGCAGGTGCTCCAGGTCCTGAAGGCTCGAAAGGTTTTCCAGACGTTCGATCAGGCGTTTTTCTTCGGTGCGCGTCAGAAACAGGATGCGCACGTCCGCGCCCGGGGTTTCGAGCAATGGGTCACGCCCGCAATCGCAGGCACCGGGCGGACAGGGTTGGCGGATCGGCGCAGAGGTGGTCATGGGGTTCAATCATAGAGCGCTGCGTTCGGGTTTGCCCATAGGGCTTTCAAGGGTTTTATCGAGTGATTCAGAGCGGATCAGGCGGTTGCTGACAAAACCGAACAGTGTGAAGCCGAGGAGGGTGACCACGCCGCCGAGCATCAGCGCCTGTTCGCCGGAACTGAATAGCGCCAGATAGCTGTAGGCCGACGCCACCCAGGCAACGATGTTGGTGGTCAGCGCCTTGCGCGCCGGCACGCCGCGGGCCTTTTGTATCGCCATCAAGGCGGCCATGGAGAGGATGTACGGCACCAGATTGGTGACCACCGCGAGGTTGACCAGGGTGTCGAATTGATTACTCAGGTTGGGATCAATGGTGAACAGGCCCAGCGCCGTTTGTACCGCCAGCAGGATCAGCATGCCGGCAATCGGCGTGCCTGCCTTGTTGGTCCGCGCGAATATCGGCAGGAAGTAACCGGTGTCCGCCGAGCTCTTGTAGACCTGAGCGATGGTGAATTGCCAACCCAGCAGTGAACCGATGCACGCCAGCACCAGCAGGCCCATGACGATATTGCCGACCGCAGGGGTGAACATTTTCGCGAACACCAGGCCGAACGGTGCGGTGGAGGCGGCCAGCTCAGGATTGTCGATGATGCCGGCGATGACATTGGTGGACAGGATGTAAATCACCGCAGCACCGAGGGTTCCGCCGAGCACGGCAATCGGTACGTTCCTCTCGGGGTTCTCCACCGCGTCGGAGTTGGCGCACGCCGATTCCAGGCCCAGAAAGGCCCACAATGTTATCGCCACGGATGCCCCGGCCGCTTCGAACCAGCTCTTGTCGTGGGGGTTCCAGCCAGCCACATAAATACTGCTGTCGAACCAGAACCAGCCAATGGTCGAGACCAGCAGCACCGGCGCAATTACCCCCCATACCGTGACCGCACCGATCCGCCCGGTAATCCGCGCGCCACCGAAATTGGCGAATGTGGTCATCCATAGCAACGCAATGGTCGCCAGGCCCACTTGCAGCGAGTCAAGGCGCAGATCGAACAGTTCTTGTATGTAGCCCACCGCAGTGACACTGATCGCGACATTGGCAATCAACAGTGAAAGGCCGTAGGTGTAGTTCGTCAGGTAGTTGCCGGCCTTGCCGAAGGCGTATTCGGCATATCCGCCCATGCCACCGGTTTTTCGACTGAGCATGCCGCATCGCGCAAAGGCGTAGGCCAGCGCGAGTGAGCCGGTGGCCGTCACCAGCCAGGAAAGAATCGAAATGGCGCCGACTTCCGCGAGTTTCGAGGGGAGCAACACAATCCCCGAGCCCAACATGTTCACCGCAGTCAACATGGTCAGTTGCCCCACACTCATTTTCTTTGCGACTGACATGCGCTGCCTCGTTAGTTGGTCAAAGCAGTGTTAGCTATAGCAAAGTATTGAAATGCCGCAAGAAATGCCCGGCAGCCGATGCGTCTTCAAGGGATATTGCAGAAGAGGCATTATGCTGGCCCCCAGATTGCTCGTCTGTCGCCAGAATCACTTTATTTTCAGTTGGTTAGGTGGAACGCATATGCGCAATGTTTGGGGCGCGCTGATCGCTGTCAGCGTTGCGGGGCTGGCTGTGTCTGCCCAGGCAAGGGAACTGAAACCCAATGATCGTTATATGTGCAGCTGGGGGGCGGGCACGGCGGCCAGAGCGCAGGAACTCAAGTTGTCCGGGGTTTCTCTTTACGCCGCGCGGCAAAAAATCCAGCACTACAAGTTCGACAAATCGTGGATGCGCATGATGGCGATGGGCATTACCGAGCAGACTTACGACAGCCCGACGCGGATCAAGCCGGCGGCGGTGCGGCAGAGTTTTTATGATGATTGTGTGAAGTACAAGTTGGCCAGGAAATGAAGTGCCGAAGCAGGCCTTGGTCGGATTGGCCTACGGGTTGACGCACGCCGACTATATTGAAAGGCCGGGTCCGTCGCAGGTTCAGCATTAATCATGACTGAGAGGCGTCGGGTCTGACGCCCGTTTTTCTGATTCACCTGAAATTGTGCAAACAACCTTTCAATCAGGAGATCATCATGACCCAGCTCGACAAAGTACTGTACACCGCCAAAACCCACACCACTGGCGGCCGGGATGGCGCCTCCCGCAGCTCCGACGGCATTCTGGACGTCAAGCTGTCGTCCCCGGGCACGAACGCCGGCGGCACCAATCCCGAGCAACTGTTCGCCGCCGGTTGGTCGGCGTGTTTCATCGGCGCGATGGGGGTGGCGGCCAAGGAGCTGAAGGTCGCACTGCCCAAGGATGTAGCGGTCGACACCGAAGTCGATCTGGGCACCAATGAAGGCGGTTACCTGTTGCAAGCTCGACTTAATGTCAGCCTGCCGGGACTGGATCGCGAAACTGCACAAAAACTCGTGGAAACCGGCCACAAGTACTGCCCGTACTCAAAAGCCACGCGCAACAATATTAATGTCGAGGTCAAGCTCGTTTGAGTTGAAATAAAAAAGGTCCTGGCGAAGGTTGTTTTAATAGCCGTATTGCCAGGACCTCATCGACGACAATAAGGTAAGTTTAAGTTTGAAAGAAGCTCACCAATCTTTATGATCCCTCTGACTCAGTATTGAGAAGGAAATGCGCAGTTCGCTGCCTCTGTTCGACGTGAGTTGAGTGTGGATCTGGCTCGATAAATAGTATGACTGTTTTAGTTGCTGGGGGCGTAAATGACAATGGCTCGCTATCAGTCGTGTTTTTTTGCTGTCATGACAACTAGTGGATCCAATCAGTAATGTCAAAGGTCATGTAATTCAAGCGCCTCAGCTAGAATGGGGCTTGACGAGTAAGTTGCTCGCTTAACGTGGAGCCAATGGTATTTCCAACTGGCGACCGCTTGTCGGTGGCATGCCTGAAAAATGAACATTTCGCGGCTACGGGCCTCAGACTCTCCAGCATGGCATCATGACATGCTAGCGAAATCGTAAAAAAAAGAAGTGGAAACGCGACCTCAAATGCAGTGATTGCAAATGGGGATTTTTTTATCCTGAATTCAAGAGGTAACAACTAAGCTGACATCAATTTCCTAATCTAATCAATAGGGTTTCAAATAATAAACCTATGGTTTGGTTTTCTTGTATGAGTAAGGTCGCTCAGGGTTATTTAATAAGCCCCTGAAGTGTACTGTCGAATAAGGTGGAGAAAATACCGTGGCAATAAATACAATCATGAGCCTGATCGAACATAAAGAATTCATGGAGTTTTTGCGGCTGGGCGTGGTGTACGTTCATTTGGTCGCTTGTTGCGTGGCGATCGGTTTGGTGTTGACCAGTGACATTGCAATGGTCAGGGATATGTGGAAACGCAAGGCATTCACTGAACACGATCATGCGCACATGGAAAGTCTGCAGAAGTCTGTGGTTCTGGCATTGATCGGTCTGTGGGTGACGGGCGCTGCCATCATCGGCATCGATTACCTGGGCAAAGGCACGGAATATTTCATGAATCCGAAGCTTCACGCCAAAGTGATTATTGTTTTGCTGCTGACCTACAACGGCATTCTGCTACACCGCCTGGTATTGCCCGCTCTGCAGAAGGCCGGCTCCTTGCTCGAGCTCGGGTTCAGCGCCCGAATGATGGCTCTTTTTTGTGGTTCGCTGTCGGCAGTGTCCTGGATGTATGCCGCCATGCTGGGTGTCGGACGACCGCTGGCCTGGAAATACTCTCTCTCCGAACTCTTGATGGCCTACCCGGTGCTGATCGTGCTGGGCTTCTTGACGATGCTGGCGCTGACTGAGCGAGCCAAACGCCCCAATACCCTCATTGCACCGCAGTGGGCGCACTGACCCTGTAAAGCGCAAGCGTATGGCAAGCTGACGCTTAGGTAAAAAAAGGTCCTGGCGACGGATTCGGGAGCACCATCGCCAGGACCTGAAAGCGTCCAGTTCACCGGGCAGAGGTGAACCTCAACCTTCCTCGACATTATCAATGTGCTTGAACCGCTCGATCAGAAAGTCGATCAGGCTGCGTACCCGCGCTGACAAATGCAGCTGCTGCGGGTACACCGCATACACATCGGCCCGGGTCGGCGTCTGGTCTTCCAGCACCAGGCGTAATCGGCCACTGCGCACATAACGGGCGATGTCCCACTCCGCCCGAAGCAGGATGCCATGCCCATCCAGCGCCCAATTCAGCGCTACCTCTCCATCGTTGCAGCCAAGGGCGCCATGCACTTTGATGTTTTCCGTGTGACCGCCGTTGGTGAAGCTCCAGACGCCATAGGGTGATTCGTTCTGGCGGATGAAAATGCAGTTGTGGTGCTGCAGCTCCGCGAGTTTTTGCGGGGTGCCGTACTTGTCCAGGTACAGCGGCGAGGCACATAGCAAGCGCCGGTTGGAGGCGATCTTGCGCGCGTGGAAAGCGGCATCCGGCAAGGTGCCGAAGCGAATCCCCAGATCGAAGCCGTGGGTGGTCAGGTCCAGCGGGTGGTCGCTGATCTCCAGTTGGATTTCCACTTCGGGATAGCGGGCGTAGAACGCGGCGAGGGCAGGGCCGATATGCCGTCGGCCGAAGCCCAGCGAAGCATTGACCCGAATCAGCCCCTTGGGCGTGGCCCGGCTGCTGCTCACCAACTGTTCGAGCTCGTTGATCTGGGTGAGGATGCGCGCGGCCTGGGAGAAATACAGCTCGCCCTCGGACGTCAGGCTCATCGAGCGCGTGGTGCGGTTGACCAGGCGAATACCCAACCGGGCTTCCAGCGCCGTCAGGCGTTTGCTCACTGCCGGTGGGGTGATACCCAGCTCCCGGGCGGTGGCGGCAAGGCTGCCTTTGTTGGCCAACAGGTAAAAAAACGATAAATCCAGGGTCTGGTTCATTCGTAACTCAAAGTTATTTATGTAGTGATTTTGAGGAACTCACAGCTATTTGTTCACTACATATACTCCGCTCACACCCCGCCTGAACAGCGGGAACAACAAGAAATCGATGAGAGTGGAGTCAACAATGAGCGCATACAAAATTGCTGCAGTACCCGGTGACGGCATTGGTGTGGAAGTGATCGCCGCAGGCGTCGAGGTACTGCAGGCCCTGTCGAAAAAAACCGGCTTCGAACTGGATTTCAAACATTTCGACTGGAACTCCGACAACTACCTGAAGAACGGCTACTACATTCCCGAAGGTGGCCTGGAAGAACTGAAAACCTTCGACGCGATCTTCTTCGGCGCGGTCGGTGCGCTCAACGTGCCGGATCACATTTCCCTGTGGGGCTTGCGCCTGCCGATCTGCCAAGGGTTCGACCAGTACGCCAACGTACGCCCGGCCCGTGTCCTGCCGGGGGTGAAAAGTCCGCTGCATAACGGTGACCAGATTGACTGGGTCGTGGTGCGCGAGAACTCCGAAGGCGAGTACTCCGGCAACGGCGGTCGTGTGCATCGCGGCTTGCCGGAAGAAGTCGCCACCGAAGTGTCGGTGTTCACCCGGGCCGGGGTCGAGCGCATTCACCGCTTCGCTTTCGAACTGGCGCAAAGCCGCCCACGCAAGCACCTGACCATGGTCACCAAGTCCAACGCCCAGCGCCACGGCATGGTGCTGTGGGACGAAATCTTCTATGAAGTGGCCAAGGATTTTCCGGATGTGAAGATCGACAAGGAACTGGTCGACGCCGTGACCACGCGCATGGTGCTCAAGCCATCGACCCTGGACGTGATCGTCGCCACCAACCTGCACGCCGACATCCTCTCCGACCTGGCTGCCGCGCTGTCCGGTAGCCTGGGTATCGCACCGACCGCCAATCTCAACCCGTCACGCAAGTTTCCTTCGATGTTCGAACCGATCCACGGCTCAGCCTTCGACATCACCGGTAAAGGCGTCGCCAACCCGATCGCGACGTTCTGGACCGCGGCCATGATGCTGGAACACCTGGGTGAGGCCGCCGCGGCCAAACACTTGATGTCAGCCATCGAAGCGGTGACCGAAAGCGGTCTGCACACCCCGGACCTCGGCGGCAACGCCACCACCCGCCAGATCACCGACGCGGTACTCGCGCTGATCAACCGCTGATCTTTCCCGGCGATTCAAAGTAGTACTGCGGCACAACGCCAAGGGGCGGATCGGTGGATCCGACCCCTGGGCATTTCCTGACAACAATAAAAAATCAGGGCCCTGTCATGAAAAGAATACTTGGCAAACTCTACGTACAAGTGCTCA
Source organism: Pseudomonas sp. Sample_22 (assembly GCF_004307635.1). Classification (NCBI taxonomy): domain Bacteria; kingdom Pseudomonadati; phylum Pseudomonadota; class Gammaproteobacteria; order Pseudomonadales; family Pseudomonadaceae; genus Pseudomonas; species Pseudomonas sp. Sample_22. The sequence continues at coordinate 95,642 of NZ_RCNY01000015.1, read as the reverse complement.
TCGCGGTGATCCTCGGCGCCATCGTCGGGGTGTTCGTTCCCGAAACCGGAACGGCGCTCAAACCCCTGGGCGATGCGTTCATCAAACTGATCAAAATGCTCCTTGCACCGGTGATCTTCCTGACCGTGGTCACGGGCATCGCCCGCATGGAAAACATGAAGGAACTGGGGCGCGTCGGCTTTCGCGCGTTGCTGTATTTCGAGGTGGTGTCGACGCTGGCACTGGTGGTCGGCCTGGTGGTGGTCGATGTGTTCAAGCCCGGCGCGGGCATGAACATCGATGTCGCGACGCTCGACACCTCCAGTCTGGCCACCTACACCTCGGCGGTGAAACACGCTTCGTTCATGGACTTCGTCATGAACATCATCCCCGACACCATTGTCGACGCCTTCGCCAAGGGCAACGTACTGCAGATCTTGCTCTTTTCGATCCTGCTCGGCATCGCCCTGGCGCATGTCGGGCCGCGCGGCAAAGTCTTTGTCGATACGCTGGACAGCCTGATGCAGGGCATGTTTCGCATCGTCAACATGGTCATGCGCCTGGCACCGATCGGCGCATTTGGTGCAATCGCGTTTACCATCGGCAAGTACGGTTTCGGCTCGCTGTTCTCCTTGGGCAAACTGATGGCCTGCGTGTACCTGACCTGTGCCGTGTTCGTGATCTTTGTTCTCGGCCCGATCTGCCGCTACAGCGGGTTCAGCCTGTGGAAGTTCCTCAAGTTCATCAAGGAAGAACTGTTCACCGTGCTGGGTACCAGCTCTTCGGAATCGGTACTGCCGCAGATGATTTCCAAGATGGAAAAGGCTGGTGTATCAAAACCCGTGGCCGGGATGATCATCCCCTCCGGTCTGACCTTCAACCCGGACGGGCAGGCGATCTATTACACCATCGCCGCGATCTTCATCGCCCAGGCGACCAACACGCCACTGACCCTGACCGACCAATTGATCGTCCTGGCGGTGCTGATGTTCACTTCCAAGGGCTCGGCGGGGGTCACCGGTTCCGGCTTCATCATTCTGGCGGCCACGTTGTCGTCCCTCGGGACCATTCCGGTGGCGGGGATGGTGTTGCTGCTGGGTGTCGACCGTTTCATGTCGGAAGCGCGGGCGATCACCAACACCATAGGTAATGGCGTTGGCACCATGGCGATTGCCAAATGGGTCGGAGCGCTGGACACGGTGAAAATGCACAAGGCCTTGAATGGTGAGGTTGAGGTGGAAAAGCCTGAGGCTGTGTTTGCGCCATCTGCAATGACGACTGAACCGATGTTGCCGAAATTGAAGGAAGCGTCTCGGGTGTAGGCCGGGTCAAGCGGGGTGTCAGGCACCAGCGATGCTGAATGTCGTGACGCCATCGCGGGCAAGCCATGCCCCTACAGGATTAGGGGTATGGTCGGGAACCTGCGCTGTCCACGTCCAGCGCCAAGGGCTAAACTGCGGCGATAACCAAAATAACGACGTGACCTGCCTTGTATGAAAATCCACCCATTACCGCCACTCAACAGTCTGGTCGCGTTTGAAGCGGCGGCGCGTCATTTGAGTTTCACCTTGGCTGCCCATGAGTTGAACGTGACGCAAGGTGCAATCAGTCGACAGGTTCGTTTGCTGGAAGACTATCTGGGCAAGGTTCTGTTCGAGCGGACCACTCGTACGATTCAACTGAGCCCGGCAGCCAGTCAGTACTATGAAACGGTGCGTGCGGCGTTGATGCAGGTGGCGCAGGCCACCGGTGAGATTCGCCATTGGCAGGGCGCCGAACAGGTGACGGTCGCCACCAGTACCGCAATGGCCTCGTTGTGGCTTTTGCCTAAAGTGACCGAGTTTCAGCGGGAGAACGAAGAGATCGACCTGCGGATCATCGCCCATGATCAGGTCAAGGATTTCTCCCGGCTCGATTGCGACCTGGCGCTGTATTACTGCAAGACACCGCCTAGGGACATGCAGGTCACGCCGTTGTTTTCCGAAGAGGTTTACCCGGTTTGCAGCCCGGCCTATCTTGCCAAGCATCCCGCCTTGAATACCCCTGAAGACCTGGCAGCCTGCACCTGGCTGTTTCTCGACGACCCGCAACGGGACTGGATCGGCTGGCCGGAATGGTTCCACAGCCAGGGCCTGAAAAAGGTCGAACCGAAACGCCGGATCAATATCAACAGTTACTCGATGCTGATCCAGTCGGCGATCAGCGGGCAGGGCATAGCGCTGGCCTGGTCCAACCTTGTCGATGATCACCTGCACAGTGGCGCACTCATCCGACCGCTCGATACGGTATTGAGAACCGATGCGCAATTCTGTTTGCTGGAGCCCTTGGCCCGTGGCGGGATGCGCCAGAGCGTTAAACGTTTCCGCAGCTGGTTGTTGAACCAGCTTCCGCCAGCGGAGGACGTCCTGTAACGCCGTCAACGGGGTCGAATTTCAATCTGAATCGCCCGGCATTTCGATGCCGGGCGATTTTTTTTGCCCCGGGAAAATGCTCGCAAGCATAAAAACATACGCTCGATATTTATGACAATAAGTCATGAATCGCGCCGGAAATATCGTTTGTCGAGACCCACCCTGTTTTCCCAAACTTGCCGCCAGCGGACCCTGGCCAACGAGCCTGCCGATCATTCAATACCGTGCCCAGCAGGGGAGAACAATAATGAACACCATCCAACAAATTCCTGTGCATCACCTGGAAACCGTCCTCAATCCGATCCACGAAGCGACCGGCCTGAGCAACGAGTTCTACACCGAGCAACGTTACTTCGAACTCGAGCGCGATCAGGTCCTGGGCAAGACCTGGGCCTGCGTCGGTTTCGCCAGCGACCTGGGCAAGGCCGGTTCGGTCAAGCCCATCGACTTCATGGGCTTGCCATTGTTGCTAATGCGTAACCGCGAAGGCCTGGTGCAGGTGTTCCACAACGTGTGCAGTCACCGCGGCATGAAGTTGGTGGAAGAGGCCGGTGAAGTGCAGGGCGTGATTCGCTGCCCTTACCACTCTTGGACTTACGACCTTAACGGCGGGCTGCGCGGAACGCCGCACGTTGGCGGCATCGACCAGCACAAAGACGAGCGCTTCGCCTGTGAAAAACATGGCTTGAAAGCCATCCGCAGCGCGATCTGGATGGACATGGTGTTCATCAACCTGTCCGGCGATGCGCAGCCGCTGGAAGACATGCTGGCGCCGTTGACCCAACGCTGGACCCAATTCCTCGGTGAAGACGGCATGAGCCTGATGCGCCGCCGCCCGGGCCACGACGCCACCACTCTGGACATCAATTGCAACTGGAAACTGGCGGTCGAGAATTACTGCGAGGCTTATCACTTGCCGTGGGTTCACCCGAGCCTGAACTCCTACTCGCGTCTGGAAGACCACTACAACATTATTTTTGATGAGCACTTCGCCGGCCAGGGCAGCTACGCCTACAACCTCTCGGACGTCGCCGGTACGCACCTGCCGACATTCCCGGCCTGGCCGCTGGACCGTCTGAAAAATGCCGAATACGTCGCGTTCTTCCCTAACGTATTGCTCGGCATCCAGGCTGACCATGCCTTCGCCATGCAGCTTGAGCCGGTTGCACCGGGACGCACCATCGAGCACTTGCGCCTGTTCTATGTTGGCGACGAAGCCGCCAGCAGCGACGAGTTCAGTGCCTGCCGCGAGGCGATTCTGGAGTCCTGGAAAGTGGTGTTCGCCGAAGACATCAGCTCGGTCGAAGGCATGCAGAAAGGCCGGCATTCCCCTGGCTACAAAGGTGGCGCGTTCTCACCGGAAATGGACATCCCGACGCATTTCTTCCACCAGTGGGCCGCACGTCAGTTGCTTGCCACCACGCCGTCCGCCTGAGGAGAGGTCCATGTATCCGATCGCCTCTCACTGGCTCAACTATATCGACGGGCAATGGAGCGACAGCGTCCAGCGCCTGACGGTCAACAACCCCGGCACCGCTGAGCCGGTCGCGACTATCGCCCAGGCCACCGTGGCCGATGCCGAGCGTGCGTTGCTGGCCGCTCGCCGCTGCGCCGACAGCGGCGTACTGACTCGCGCTCGTCCGGCGCAACGCGTGACCTGGCTACTGCGCATTGCCGAGGAAATCCGCGCCGTGGCGAACGAGGGCGCCTGGGTGCTGTGCCAGGAAAACGGCAAGCGCCTGAGCGACGCCAAAGACGAGTTCATCGAAGCCGCGCGCTACTTCGAGTATTACGCTGGCATGGCGGACAAGATCGAGGGCACCTCGATCCCGTTGGGCAACGGCTACATGGACTTCACCCTGTACGATCCGATGGGTGTCTCGGCGCAGATCGTGCCGTGGAATTTCCCGGTGTCGATCTGTGCCCGCTCGCTGGCGCCGGCACTGGCGGCGGGCAACGCGGTGGTGATCAAGTCCCCCGAACTTTCGCCACTGGGCATGTGCGTGCTGATCCGCGCCATCGCCAAGGCCGGTTTGCCCGATGGGGCGGTCAACCTGATTTGCGGCCGTGGTCGCGAGGTCGGTTCGTATCTGGTCAGCCATCGTAGTGTCGACCAGATCGTGTTCACTGGCTCCGTGCCAACCGGCCAGTCGATTCTGCGCGACGCCGCACAGCATGCGATTCCGAGCGTCATGGAGTTGGGTGGCAAGTCGGCCGCCATTGCCTTCGCCGATGCCGATCGCGAGCAATTGCTGGCGAGCGTTCAGTCAGGGATTTTCTTCAATGCCGGCCAGGTGTGTTCGGCGATGTCGCGGTTGCTGGTGCAGCGCGAGATTTATGAAGAAGTGGTCGAGGCAGTCGTTGCCATGGCCGAAGGCCTCAGCGTTGGCGTAGGCCAGGATAACGCCGACCTCACGCCGGTCGTCAGCGCCGGGCAACTGGCGGGCATCGAGGCGTTGTGCCGGCGAGCGATGGAAGACGGCGCCGTGGCGGTTACCGGTGGCGAAGCGTTTGCCGACCGAGCCGGACATTTCATGCGCCCGACGGTGTTCCGCGACGTCACTGCCGACATGTGCATCGCCCAGGAGGAAGTGTTCGGGCCAGTGCTGGCGATCATGCCTTTCGACACCGAAGAAGAAGCCATCGCGATTGCCAACGGCACCGAGTTCGGCCTGGTGGCCGGGGTGTTCACCCAGGACATCAGCCGCGCCATGCGCTGCACGCGTCAACTGAAATCCGGTCAGGTGTTCGTCAACGAATGGTACGCCGGCGGCATCGAAACGCCGTTCGGCGGCGTCGGCTTGTCGGGCTTCGGTCGCGAGAAGGGCCAGGAAGCCTTGTACAGCTACGTGCGCACCAAGAACGTAGCGATCCGGATTGCTGGGGAGTGAACGGCATGTTCAAGACTTGGCTTTGCATCGTTTGCGGTCTGATCTACGACGAGGCGCTGGGCTGGCCGGAAGATGGCATCCTTGCCGGCACGCGCTGGGAGGATGTTCCCCAGGATTGGGTCTGCCCCGAATGCCACGTCGGCAAGGCAGACTTCGAGATGCTCGATATCAGTGAACACACGCAGGCGGTCACCGCTGTCAGCGCACCGCCACCAGCGGTGGCGACGCCTGTGGTGGCTGCGGTAACGCGCCAGCCGATCGTCATCATCGGCAGCGGCTATGCCGGTTACGGCCTGGCCCAGGCGCTGCGCAAGGCAGATCCCAAGGTCGAGATCCGCGTGCTGACGCAAGAGTCCGGGCACCTGTACTCGAAACCGGCACTGTCGATCGGTTTGTCCCAGGGCAAAAGCGCCGAGGCGTTGTCCGGTGAATCGCCGCTGGCCATCGAACAGCGTTTGAACATCCGCGTGTACCCGCACTGCAAGGTGCTGGGCATCGACAGTTCGACACGACGCTTGCGCACCAGCTTCGGTGAAATGGCTTACGGCCAGTTGGTGCTTGCCAGCGGTGCGCAACCGATTCGCTTGCCGATCCAGGGCGATAGCTCAGCGCTGATCAGCGTCAATAATTTGCAGGATTACCACGGCTTTCGTGAGCGCCTGACCGGTGTGCGCCGTGTCGCGATCCTGGGGGATGGGTTGATTGGTTGCGAGTTTGCCAATGACTTGGCCCACAACGGTTTCAGCGTTGATGTCATCGGTCTGGGGCGTTGGCCGATGGAGCGTCTGTTGCCGGCCGAGGCCGGGCAGGTGCTGCAAAACGCTTTGAGTGATCTGGGGGTGAAATGGCATCTGCAAAACACCTTGGAAGCCATTGAATCCACGCCTCAAGGTTATCGCCTGCAACTCGCCAATGGCCAAACCCTCGAGGCGGATCTGGTGTTGTCGGCGGTTGGCCTGCGTCCTGACCTGAGCCTGGCAGAGAGTGCCGGTCTGGCGGTTGGACGAGGTATTCAGGTGAATGCTCAGTTGCAAACTTCTGCACCGGGCATCTACGCCTTGGGCGACTGCATCGAGATCGATGGACAACTGCTGCCGTACCTGGCACCGATCAATCAGGGCATTCAGGCGTTGAGCAAGACATTGCTCGGGCAATCCACGGCTGTCGACTACCCGTTGATGCCGGTGACGGTGAAAACGCCGGCCGCACCGCTGTGCCTGTTGGCGCCTGCCATCGCCAGCGAAGGTGAGTGGCGCTGCACGCCGACCGAAGATGGCTTGAGTGCCGGGTTCTACGACGCGGCGGGCAAGCTCAATGGCTTTGTCCTGCTCGGTCGCCAAGCGCAAACGCAACGCAGCGCATTGCTGCAGTCCTGTCAGCATTCTCAGCAGGCTGTAGCCTGAGGCCCGAACCATGAAAAACATCATCAACCTGCCATTCGATGACACGAGCTGCGGCTGGTATTCAGCATTGCCCGAGCAACCGGCGTGCAAGCGTCTGTCGGGCGAACAGCGTGCGGATTACGCGGTGATTGGCGCGGGCTTCGCCGGCCTTGCCGCCGCCCGTCGCTTGGCCGAACATCATCCCCAGGCGCGTATTCTGCTGGTGGATGCGCAACGGGTCGCCCAGGGTGCCTCGGGGCGCAACTCCGGTTTTGTCATCGACCTGCCGCACAAGTTTGCCCTGGAGCATCCGGACCCTGCGCACAAACAGCGTTTGCTGTCGCTCAACCGCGCCGCTATTTCACAGTTGCAAGGCCTGGTGCAAAACCATGGCATCGATTGCCAATGGTCCCATGCAGGCAAGTATCAGGGCGCCGTCGGTGCACGTGGCCTGGCTTATCTCGATCACTTCGAACGCCTGATGAGTGACCTTGGAGAGCCGTTCCGCAGGGCCGATTCCGCCGAACTGGCAAAGGTCCTGGGCACTGGCCATTACAGTGGCGCCATCTACACGCCCGGCTGCTATCTGATGCAACCGGCGGCGCTGGTGACGGGGCTGGCTCGCTCGTTGCCGGGCAATGTCGAGCTGCTCGAAGAGTCGCCCATCCAGCGTCTGGAACGTGACGGCCGTGGCGGCTGGATTCTGCACGGCACGGCGGGGCTGATTCGCACGCCGCAATTGCTCCTGGGCACCAGCATCTTCACCCAGGAGTTCGGTTATCTGCGCAATCGTCTGCTGCCGGTGATGACCTTCGCCAGCTGGACCCGACCGCTGAGCGATGCAGAGCTGGCCATTTATGGCGGCCAGCTGGACTGGGGGCTGACCCCGGCCGATCACGCCGGCACGACGGTGCGCATGACCCAGGATCGTCGGTTGATCATCCGCAACACCTACAAGCACGTGCCCAAGTACGGTCGCAGCACCAGTGATGGCATGCGTTCGAAAGTGCGGGATGCGCACCGCAAGGCATTCCTGGCGCGCTTCCCGCAGCTGGCCGACGTGCCGTTCAGCCATACCTGGGGTGGCGTCTATGCGATCTCGCGCAACTTCACCAACTTCTTCGGTGAGCTGGAGCCGGGTGTTCATGCGTCAGCCTGCGACAACGGTGTCGGTGCCGCGTGGGGCACCATCTCCGGAACGATGCTCGCCGATCTCGCGGTGGGTGCCGACTCGGCACAGTTGAACGATATTCGGGCGGTGACCGGCATGCCGTCGCTCAACCCGCCAGAACCATTCCTTGGCCTGGGCGTTCGCTCGCGCATTCATCTGGCGGCCTGGAACAGCCGGAGCGAGCTATGAGCCAATTGGCCAAAGGCAAAGGTCCGGTGCTGCGCATCGACCATTACGACCTGGACTTCACCTTCCGTGGTGGTCCGCCCGGCGCCGCTTATGTGGCGCGGGCCATCAGCAACGAAGTCTCGCCGAACATCGGCGTGGGCTTCGCCCGCTGGGAAGGCGCGCAGGTCGCCTGGACGGTGCTCTACGACGAAGTGATTTTCGTCATCGAGGGTTGCTTCGAATTGCGCGTCGGCGACGAGCTGTTTCAAGTCACGCCCGGGCAATTGCTATGGATACCCGAAGGCACCGAACTGGTGTACGGCGGGCATGCCTTGTTCGGGTATGTGGTGCATCCCGGCAACTGGAAGCAACTTCACGGCTTGGCTTGAGTTGTAAATTATCCGGGGACCGGCACGGTGATAAGACTGACAAAAACTTTCGGTGCGCTGTATCTGGCCAGCTTGCTGATGCAGTTGGGATCGACCTTGCTGATGACCTATCTGGCGCTGCGCCTGAATGCCTTGGGGGCGAGCGAAACCGCAGGTGGTGCGTTGATGGCCGCCAATGCCTTGGGCATGGTGTTGGGCGGCTGGGTCGGACGCAGCTTGATCGCACAGGTCGGGCATATTCGAACCTATGCGGCGTGCGCCGGGCTGATTGCAGCGGCGGTATTGGCCCATGAGTTCAGCACGTCCCTGGCGTTCTGGCTGGTGCTGCGCGGGTTGGTCGGGCTGGCCATGATGTGCCAATTGATGGTGCTGGAAAGCTGGCTCAACGATCAGGCGCGCACCGAGCAGCGCGGCAGTGTGCTGGCGCTGTACATGGTCGCCAGTTACGTCGGGATGATGCTCGGCCAACTGGCCTTGAGTCTCGACGAGGGGCTGGGCATCCGCGCTCTGCTGGGTGTGGCGATGGTATTTGCGCTGTGCTCGGTGCCGGTGGCACTTACTCGCAGTGCACATCCCACGGCGGTGCCCGCTGCCTCGATCGACCTGCGGGTGTTCGTGCGGCGTATTCCGCAGTCTCTGATGACGATTCTGGTGTCCGGCATGATCAACGGCAGCTTCTACGGGCTGGCCGCGATCTATGCGAGCAAACAGGGACTGGAAACGGCGCAGGTTGGCCAGTTCATGGCGTTGACCATCGGCGCGGGCTTGCTGGCTCAGTTGCCTTTGGGCTGGCTCTCGGATCGATTGTCCCGTGCGAGTCTGATTCGCGCGGTGGCAGTTTTGCTGGTGCTCGTCTGCCTGCCGCTGGGTTTCAATCAAGCGCCTTCGTTCGTGACACTGCTGTGGTTCGGTTCGGCGATCGGCTTTTTGCAATTCTGCCTGTATCCGCTCGGTGTAGCGTTGGCCAACGACAACATGGAACCGCAGTTGCGCGTTTCACTGTCGGGCATGCTGTTGATCACCTTTGGCGTCGGCGCCTGTTTCGGACCGCTGATTGCAGGTGTGTTGATGGAATGCTTCGGCACTTCAAGTTTTTACTTTTTCTATGCCGGCAGTGCCGCGCTGCTCGCACTGTGCGTGGGCCAGGCGAAAGTCACGGGCAAGCACCTGCAACAGGACGCGCCGCTTCAACACCCATCGACACCCAACGGCATTGCCAGCTCTAACCTGGTGTCTTTGGCTGACCCCGTAAGTGAGTGCACGGATCGGCGCTGAATGGAGGAAGGAGGAGCGGTTTTATTGATGCGTTTTTCTCATGAGTCGGTGACTAAAAATGGTTTGAACGAAGGTCAGGTTTCAATCATCTTGGCGATGCTGCCAAAACCGAGTTAGACCGGATTAAATCTGCAGATAAACAGCGTGCTGACGTCAGATATCAGGCGATAGCTATGTTGCGGAATACTCTCTAAAACCCTTAAACAAAAACAAAAGGGGAAAACAATGCGTGCGCAATCAGGCATGTTAAAAGGCTTGAACCCGAATGTGACCGTCGCTTCGATATTGGCGGTGATTTCGTTTGTTCTATTTTGTGCATTCAAGGATGAGCAGGCTGCCAAAGCCTTCGAAATGGCTTCGATATTTATCCTGCATAACTTCAAGTGGTATTACCTCGCCTTGATCAGTGGCGTACTCGGTTTGCTGCTGTACATCTCCGTCAGCCGTTTCGGCAATCTCAAACTGGGCGCTGAACACGACCGGCCCGAGTTCAGTTTCGCGTCATGGATCGCCATGCTGTTCAGTGCGGGAATGGGCATCGGTTTGATCTTCTGGTCCGTCGCCGAACCCATGCTGCATTACGCCGACAACCCGTTTTCCAAGGGTTTGACGGACGAGTCGGCCACCCTGGCGATGCGCATCACGCTGTTCCACTGGGGCCTGCACCCATGGGCGATCTTCTCCATGATCGGCTTGAGCCTGGCGTATTTCGCCTACCGTAAAGGTTTGCCGCTGGCGCTTCGTTCGCTGCTGTATCCGCTGATTGGCGACCGCATCTACGGATGGATCGGTCATGTGGTCGATATCATGGGCGTCGTTATTACGGCCTTCGGTGTTTCTCAATCACTCGGCCTGGGCGTTGTACAGATCAATACCGGTCTGCATCAGGTATTCGGTATTCCGGTAAGTGTTGGTTTGCAGTTATCCATTATTCTGTTTGTGAGTATTGTTGCGTGCATTTCGCTACTGGCCGGTTTGTCCAAAGGCATGAAGCGAATCTCTACACTTAATATGTACTTGTCATTCATTTTGATGCTGGCAGTACTTGCCATTGGTCCGACCCGTTACATTCTCAACTTGATGTTTGAATCCACCGGCGACTATGTACAGAACATTGTTGGCCTGAGTTTCTGGATGGACACGCAGAAAGACAGCGAATGGCAAAACTGGTGGACGGCGTTCTACTGGCCGTGGTGGATGACCTGGGGGCCGTTTGTCGGTCTGTTCATTGCGCGAATTTCCAAAGGCCGGACCATTCGTGAACTGGTGATCGGCGCCCTGGTGGTGCCGACCATGGTGACCATTTTGTGGATGTCGGTGTTCGGTGGCGCTGCGCTGAAAAACGAACAACAGGATCGCCAGGCTTATCAGGCATCCGTTGCCAGCCAGGTGGTGGGTCAGGAACAACCGAAGTTCGAAGGCGGCACAGTGCTGCTCGCGACCAAGAAAGAAACCACGGCGGCGATGTTCACGCTGGTCCAGTCACTGGATGGCCCTACTGTTGGCGCCGTTCTGTCGATACTGGTGTGCGTGTTGCTGGGTGTGCACTTCGTCACCACGGCCGATGCCGGAACCCAAGTGTTGTGCACCTTGTGTGCCTTGGGCAGCACCAACCCGCCGAACTGGATCAGGTTGCTCTGGTGCATTCTGGAAGGGGCGATTGCTGCGGGCCTGCTGCTGGCGGGTGGGCTGAAAGCGATTCAGATGGCGAGTATCGCCGCCGGTTTACCGATTGCGATGTTGCTGCTGGTGATGTCGTACACGCTGATTCACAGCCTGCGTAAGGAAATGCCGAGCGTGCCGGCGTGGACGCCAGCGGTGGATCGCGTTCCAGGCCAGGCGGTTGATCAGGCCGAGCGTCGCGACGCACCGTCGAGTGTACCGTTGACTGCCGCGTAAACCTGCTGGATCGCAGCTGCCGAAAAAACCGAAACCGTCTGCTCAGGCTGACGGTTTCGGTTTTTGTCTCCTGTCGAAAAGCGCGATTCATGCGCAAGGATTTTGTGGGTCTTGCCCAATCCCGGCGGGCGAAACCTGGCGTTCAGCCTTGGGCAATTGGTCGAGGCGTACCGACAACTGAGGCAGGTTGCGTTCGAGCCGATTCAGTAATTCATCCCGTCATCAATCGCGATGCCTTGCGCGCGCATGGCCTTGATCAGTTCACCACGGGTGCCAGGCAGGTTGAGCATGGTCTTGGCCCGCAAAGTCGCGACTTCTTCGGCGCTGTACGGCTGGTAATCCTTCGGCACGCTGTTACCGGCCATACCGTCTTCGCGCATCAGCCAGTTGAGCAAGTCGGCCAATTGCGCGTTGTTCAACGCCGATTGCGACATGCCTGGCACACGCACGAGGAATTCGCGGCCACCGGGGACTTTCAGGAAGTTGCCGACAAAGCCCTTCATCCGTGGTGTGTCATTGGCGGCGGAACCGCTGCCGTCGCCCAGATGGCAGCCGGCGCATTGCAATTGATAGTTCACGCCGACGCTGTAATTGGCTTCGGCGATGGGTTTTTGCAGTTCTTCGTTGCCCGGGGCGTGGCGCTGGTTGGGATTGGGAATGGCCCGGGCATGGACGAGCGGGGTGGTCATGAGGCAGGCCAGGCTAAGGATGAGCAACTTACGCATGACATCTTCCCTACAGGAGAAAACCGAACCTGTAGGCGCCAGGCTTGCCGGCGAAGGCGTCCATGAGAACGCCTTCGCCGGCAAGCCTGGCGCCTACGAAAAAACACACGCAAAGAATGCCGGTTGCACGGGCAATCGGCGGAAATTGCGTGCTTAAACGGCGACGCCGCGAATGATCGAAACGGTGCAGTGATAGATGTGCGATTTAGCGGCCAGGCACCAGTTCACGTCGTTGTTGTTGAACGGGCGGTAGGCCGGTTCCTCACTGTCGTTACGGGTGCAGGCGCACTGGGCGCAGCTTTGCTTACCGCAGCAGTCGTTGTACGAAATGATGTAGTCCTTGCCATCGGCCGGGTTGCGGCAGGTGCCGATCCAGGTTACTTGCGAGGCTTCGGTGCCCGGTGGGCAGGACGTCACCGAACCACCGCAGCAGCTGCACAGGAAGCCGTCGATGGAGCAGTAGCGCCAGTAGTCGCAGCTGTTCGGGTCACCAGGGTCGCCGGCTTTCGGGTCAGTGGCGGCCAGCGCCTTGCTGGTGCGATCCAGTGGCAACAGCAGGGGCAGGGCGGCACCGGCCACCATCAGCGAGCCCATGCGCGCCAGCAATTTGCGGCGTGAGGTGGTGTCGGCAACACGGCGCGTCGAGCGCTCGAACAACAGATCCAGCAGTTTCATGAAGGTCTCCCTGCCTTAATCAGTGGCTATGGCCGTGGCTGTGGTCATGCGCGTGGTCGTGGGGCTGAGCATTGAGGTACTGCTGCAGCGTCGCGTGTTTCAAGTGTTCAACCTCGAACAGGCTGTCCAGGTGCTCGCGGGAATTGACCAGGCCCTTGGCGCGCAGGGTGCCGGACTGGTCGATCAGCGCGGCGTATGGCAGCTTGCCGATCTGATAGGTCATGCCCACTTCCGGACCGACCACGTAGGTGGCGTCTTCCAGTTTGTGCTCGCGGATCAGTGCTTGCTGGGCGTCCATGTCGCCGTCGCTGACGAACACCACGTCGAGGGTGCCGGCCTTTTCCCTGGCGATGGATTTGATCGCCGGCAGCAAGGATTTGCAGATCGGGCAGGTCGGCGAGAGGAAGAACAGCAGTTGTGATTTTTCCCCGGCGTAGCCGAAGTTCACCGGGCGACCCTTACGGTCAGCGGCGGTGATTTGCGGTGCGGCTTCGTTGACGGCCACGCCTTTGTCGACCATCAGCGCGCCGGCCGGGGCGAGACGACCATGCAGCACACCGATCTGACGGACCAGGCCCATGACGACAAACGCCACGGCCACCAGCAACACCCAGAGCAGAACGTTGGAAACTATCAAGCCTTCCATTTTGATTACCTACCAATCAATTTGAGCAGAAGAGGGGAGTTCGCCAGCAGGCCATCGGCCGCGGCGTAGATGAGCAGCGCGACAGCGGCGGCGGCCACGGTCACGAAGCCATCGAACACAGTCATGTCGCGCACCACCGGCGCCACGCTGGCCAGCAGCGCCAGCGCCACCAGCACGCTGTTGCGCAGCAGCAGGACCGGACGCAACGGTTGCGCCTGGTCTGGCCCGGCACAACCGCAGTCGATGTCGCGGCGGCCGCGCCACAGGTTGATGCCGATAGCGGCGGCGTACAGCGCCAGCAGGCTGGCCGCACCGAACGCCGCCCAGCCCCGGCTGAACGGGACCAGCAGCGCGAAAGCGATGGCCAGTTCCAGCAGCGGAATCAACCGTGCGCTCGGGCGCACCAGTGCCGCCGGCAGCAATTGATAGTCCGCCAGCTGCTTGGCGAAGCGCGCCGGTGCCCGCAGCTTGTGGGTCGCTGCACTGGCCAGCAGCGCCGAAATGGCGAGTGCGCTGGCAATGATGAAGATCGGATCTGATTGCATGGCCGAACCTCGTTCAGTAGCTCATGACCTGAGTCGCGGTCTTCGCGACTTTTGCCATGCTGCCGGTGTGCTTGTTGGTTTTGAGATCGAAAATCTGCAAGCCACCTTCAACGTCGGTGCCCAGCAATAGCGGCTTGTCGTCACCGGTTGCCTGCATGCTCCACACCGGTGCCGGGGCTTCCAGGGTGGCGATTTTCTTCAGGGTCTTGAGGTCATAGGCCCAGATGAAAGTGCTCGGGTCTTCCCACTTCATCGGTTCGTGAGCGTCGTGCATCAGCACGTACAAGCGGTTTAGTTTCGGCGCGACAGCCATCAGCTGCCAGCCACCCGGTGCCCAGCCGGCTTTCTTTTCCTCGTCGGTGGTCAGCGACCAGCTCGGCAGGATTTTCGGCGTGTCACCGGAGAAGTCCACGGCGCGCACGGTGCCAGTCGTGGTGGTGAAGTAGTAGGTGTCACCGACGTTGACCGCACGCTCCACCAGTTTCTCGGCATTCGGATCGAAGAATGGCGTGCGGTTGCGCGCTGTTTCCTGGCCCTGGTCGTTGATCGTCACCACTTGCAGGCTGCCGTCGCCGCACAGTGAGGCGAAGCGGCGTTTGCCGACCGGGTAGTTGAGCACGCAACCAGGGATTGCGATTTCGGTCGCGACGGCCTTGGTCTGGGTGTCGACCACTGTCACCGAGGTCGACGGGGTGAAGTTGTAGACGTAGACAAAACGGTCATCGCCGCTGGTCTTCAGGCCGTAGCGCTGGGTCAGCGACTCGGCGCGCTTGTTCGGAATCAGCACTTCCCAGGCCGGCGACAGGGTCGAGCTGTCCCAAGCGGTCAACACGTCGGTGCGGGTGCCACGGGTGCCACGGGAGTACCAGATGTCGGCGCTGTAGATCAGCTTGCCGTCATGGCTCAGGGTCGAAGGCGCGGCGAATCCGGTTGGCACCATGCCCAGCACGCGTTTCTGATCCGGGTCGACCACGGTGACACGGCCGGCGACAAAGCTTTCGAACTCGACATCGACGACAAACGCGCGGTGCGGTTCAGCGGGGAACGCCAAGGTGGTCTGGCCGATGCCGGTGTCGGCGGGCAGGTCCGCACGGGCACTGTTCAAACCGAGTACAAGCAGGCTCAGGCCTAGCGCTGACTGTACGGAGATCCTGTTTGTTCGCATAAGGGGAACTTCCTGAATTGTTGGTAACGCGGATCGCGGGTGAGTGGGCAGATTCTGACAACTCAATAGTGCCTCGCCCGCCAACCCCGGGAATTGCCCTGCCTGCCAAGTGTTTGTGTATCTGTGCCAGTGTCACAGTGGCGAGGGAGCTTGCTCCCGCTGGGCTGCGAAGCAGCCCCCGAATGGGTGCAGGCGATGGAAGGTTTTACGATTGCTGGGCAATCGAACGGGAGCGAGCTCCCTCGCCACAGGATTTATGATCGTTCCCAGGCGGAGCGTGGGAACGATCATGTGGCGAGGGGGAGGGAGAAGGTAAACACGGCGCCGCAGGGTTCCAGGTTCTGCGCCCAGATATCGCCACGATGACGACCGATGATGTTCTTGCACAGCGCCAGGCCGATGCCGTTGCCGCTGACCTTGGACGAGAAAAAGCCATCGAACAGCTTCTCCTGCGCCTGGGCCTGGATGCCGCGTCCACAGTCCTCGATACGCACCAGCGCCACGCCGTTGTCGCTACTGGCATGGATGCGCAACAACCGCCGTTCGATGGGTAGATCGGCCATTTCTTCAATGGCGTTGAAGGCCAGGTTGAGGATCACCTGGCCGATCAGCACTTTTTCGCAGCTCACCCGCAGCGGCTCGGGGGAGGTCACGACGTCGACCCGGACCAGACTCGGATCGGCGCGCAAACTGATGAAGTAGCGGGTTTCGCGCAGCAGCTCATTGAGGTCGACCAGCTCTTCGGACTGCTCAAGCTTGACCACGTAATCGCGCACGCTCTTGATGATCACCGAGGCGTGCTCGATCTGCCGCACGGCATTCTGCAAACCCCAGGCAACGCCCTCGTCGGTGTCGCCCGTATTGCCCAGGCGAATCACTGTGCCTTCAATGAAATTGCGGGTCGCCGCCAGCGGTTGGCTCAATTCGTGGGCGATGGCCACGGCCATTTCACCCATGGCGTTGTAACGCGCCAGGTATTCGAGTTTCTGTTCGCTGACCCGCCGCGCCTCTTCGGCTTGCACCTGCTCGGTGACATCGCGGAACAGCAGCAGATGGCCGACCAGGTCGTCCTCGATCTCGATGTAGCGGCAGGTTGCGTCATGCCAGCGCCACTCGCCGTCACGCCGCTGAACTTTGTAATGCACGCTGAACGGCGCGTGTTCCGGCGTTTCGTTGGCGAGTTGTTGCAACAGTCGCTGACGTGAAGCGTCGTCGCACCAGGCCAGAAAATTCTTGCTCATCAGTTGGCGCACTTCGCTGGCGAGCAAGTGTGCGCCGGAGTCGCTGATGAAACGGATATCGCCCTGCGGGCCGAGCACCGCCACACCTTCGGCCAAGTCCTGCATGAACGCCTTGAGTCGACTTTCAAAGCGCTTGAGGTCGCGTTTGACCTTGTCTTCTTTGGAGATATCGCGGAACTGAACCATCAATACATCGCGGCCATCCAGGTGCACCAGCGTCGCGACGGCCTCGGACAGAATCTCCACCCCTTGCTTGGAGCGATAGCACCACTCGATGGCGCGTTGACCGGTGCGCGCAGCGCCTTCGAGCCAACGCAAACCTACCGAGCGCCGGTATTTCGGCGCGTCGCGGGTCATGTCCGGGGCTTTGAGGGGTGTCAGCTCCTCCAGGGTAAAGCCCAGCGCCGCCAGGGCAGCGGCGTTGGCCCAGAGGATTTCCTTGGTGTGCGCATCGTGAAGAATGATGCACAGCGGCATGGCTTCGATCAGCGCATGGAAGTCGTTCGGTTTTGGCAAATACATCGCAAAGCCCTTGGCGGCAGAGGGTTCCGACGGTGGAGCCGGAAGTATGGCGTTTTATACCCGCTCGCGCATGGGGATGCGCTCAGAGGTAAGGGGTGTCGGCCTAGGGGTTTTCTTTAGTCCGGGGGCTGCACGCACCAATAGTTGCGCCGCAGTGCGGTTTTTACACTGGACCGCAATGCAAGGGGCTCCACGCCGACCTCTGTAGGAGCAAGGCTTGCCCGCGATAGCGTTCTCAAGTGTGCCAACGCGGGCAAGCCTTGCTCCTACAGAAAGCGGTGCGGTGCAGCCCTACTAACAATAATCAAAACGGAGAATGCCCATGCTGCGTTCAGCGGTTGCGCAACAAGACGCATCAATCGGCGTTGACGAGAATGTCGTCGACAGCCAGGCCTTTGCGCGGGTGCTGGATGAAGTGCGCCAGCGTCGCGAAGAATTCGATGCGGTCTCTCATGTGCCACGGGACATGATCGAGCGTTTCAAGCAAGTGGGCATCTACCGTGCCGCCACGCCGAAATGCTTCGGCGGCGACGCCCTGGCACCGGCCCTGTTCCTGCAAATGATCGAGCGTATCTCCGAAGCCGACGGCTCCGCTGGCTGGGTGGCCAGTTTTGGCAGCGCCGGCGTGTACCTGGCGGCGTTGCCGAAGCAAACCCTGGCTGAACTCTACGCCGACAGCCCTGACCTGGTGTTCGCCGGCGGCCTGTTTCCATTGCAACCGGCCGAAGCAGTAGAGGGTGGTTACCAGGTCAATGGCACCTGGAAGTTCGCCAGCGGCTGCAAAGGCGCGGACCTGCTCGGTGTCGGCATCGGCGCGGCGGGCGGCAAGCCACGCACCGCGGTGTTTCGCCCGGAACAAGTAGAGATCGTTGAAAACTGGGACGTGGTCGGCCTCAAAGGCACCGGCAGCCATGACCTGCGTGTGAGCGACAAGCGCGTCGACGAGCGCTGGACCTTCATCCGTGGCGGTGCGGCGACCATCGACGAACCGTTGTTCCGCTACCCGTCGATTGCCTATGCCGCGCAAGTACTGGCGGTGGTCAACCTTGGCCTGGCCCGCGCTGCTCTCGATGAGATCAGCCGCATGGCGGGTGGCAGTGGTATCACCGGCGCACCGAAACTGTCAGACCGCGCATATGTGCGCATCGAGATTGCCAAGGCCGAGGCCAAGCTCAGCGCTGCACGCGGCTTCTTCTACAACGCCACCGAACAGGTATGGAACTCGATTCTCGCTGGCAACCCGGTCACGCCGGAGCAGACCAGCCTGTTGCGATTGTCCGCGATTCACGTGTCCCAGGCCGGTGCCGAAGTGGTGCAAAGCGCCTACAGCCTGGCCGGGACCACCGCCATTTACCTGCGCCACCCGTTGCAACGCTACCTGCGCGATTCGATGGTGGTGACCCAGCACGCCTTCCTCAGCGAAGGGCTGTACGACGGCGCCGGCTCGGTGTTCCTCGGCGTGCCGCCGTTCCCGGGCTACGTCTGAATTTCATTACTTTTTCAAAGGATCAAGAGCATGTCCCAAGCTACCCAGGAACCGCTGCGCGTCGTCTTCTGCATCGGCATCACCCAGAACTTTTTCGACTTGCCCACCGGCGAAGGCCTGAGCGTGTGGAAAGGCTTCAGCCAGATGATGGGCGATCTCGGTGCGATGCCCGGCATCACCGTACTCGGCGCCATGGATGACGACCGCTTGATGGTCGGCCCGTCCACCACATCGCCGTGGACCGTGTACATCATGGCCGACGTCGACTGCCATCAATCGGTAATCGACGCCTGCAACCTGTTCCGCACCACGCCAGTCGGCCAGTACAGCCTGTGGCGCTACGCCAAGATCGAAGCGCGCATCGGTCGCCCGTTGACCATTCCCGATGCAGCCAAGGTGTAAGCCATGAACGAGGCCGTGCTGCAGCGTCTGGCGACGCTCGAAGGGGAAAGCGCAGTGCGCCGCCTGATGGCGCGCTACATGGACCTGTGCGATGTGCCGCGGGCGCCGACCTCTGTCAGCGAGCTGGCCCGGTTGTTCACGGTCGATGCGATCTGGGAAGGCGTTGGCAGTGTGACCGCGCAGACCTTTGGCCAGCATCGGGGACGTGAAGCGGTGGCCGCATTTGTCGGTGGTTACCTGCCGCCTTCGGATCATTTCCGGCTGAACCTGCACTACCTCACCAGCGAATCGATCGTGGTCGACGGTGAGGGGGCGCAAGGGCAATGGATCATGCAGCAGATTTCCACCTACGCCGATGGCCGCAACGAATTGTTCGGCACCCGACTGAACATCGATTTCAGTTGTGTCGATGGTGTCTGGCTGATCGCGCATTTCCGCACGCAACGGCTGTTCAACAAGGAGCTGAATGCATGAGTACTTTCATCAGCGAATTCCTCCTCGGCGGCAGCGGCAAACGCGTGGCCATCAAGGACTCCATCGACATCGCCGGCCACCCGACCCGCTCGGGCAGCCGCGCGTTTGCCGATGCACCGGCGGCTAGCAAAAACGCCGAAGTGGTTGACGCGATCCTCAGCGCCGGCTGGCAGATCGTCGGCAAGACCAACCTGCATGAACTGGCGTTTGGCGTCACCGGGATCAACGACTGGACCGGCACACCGATCAACCCGCAAGCAGCGGATCGCGTGCCGGGCGGCTCGTCCAGCGGTTCGGCATCTGCCGTCGCCGCTGGCCTGGCAGACATCGCCATCGGCACCGACACCGGGGGTTCGGTGCGGGTCCCGGCGGCGTGCTGCGGGGTGGCCGGATTGAAGCCGACTTACGGCCGGGTCAGCCGTGTCGGCGCCCATCCGCTGGAATCCAGCCTCGATTGTGTCGGGCCGTTTGCCAGAACCATGGACGACTTGATCGCAGCGATGCAGGTGATCTGCCCGGGCTTTGCCATTCAAGGCTTGCCGGGTGATGGCGCCAAGGTCGGCTTCCTTGAAGTGGCTTGCGACGCGCACCTGCAAGCGACCCTCGGTGCCGCCGCCGACCGCGCTGGCTGGCACCGTAGCAACGTGCATTTAAGCGAGTTTGAAGCGGCGTTCGCCGCCGGCCTGACGGTGATCAATGTCGAGAACTGGGCGGCTTTCGGTCACCTGACCGGCAAGGGTCTGATCGGCGCCGATGTCGAAACCCGTCTGTTGGCCGCGAGCCGCACCACCCGCGAAGAACTGGCCCAGGCCGAAGCCGTGCGCACGCGTTTCACGCAACAGGTGGATGCGGCGCTGGAAGACTTTGCCGTGTTACTGCTGCCGACACTGCCGACCCTGCCGCCAACCCTCAGCGAAGCCCGCGCCGGCAGTAAAGCCGTGGCCGGCATGACCCCGCTGGTCCGCCCCTTCAATCTCAGCGGCCATCCGGCGCTGACAGTGCCGGTGGAACTCGATGGCGGCGGGCTGAAAGTCGGCCTGCAGATTATCGGCCGTAAAGGCCAGGACGAGCTGGTCTGCGCCTTTGGTGCGCAGCTCCAAGCCTCTACCCATCAATCATAAAAAGAAGCCATGAGGAGAACCGCATGAGCACTCATGAATATCAGCTGATCGCGACGTCGAAAAGCCCCGAAGAGCTGGTCCAGCACGACCGTGTCGACGTCTCGCTGTACAACGATCCGGCGCTGTTCGAAGCCGAACTGGAAAAGATTTTCTACCGCACCTGGGTGTGGGTCGCCCACGAAAGCGAAGTGCGCAACAGCGGCGACTTCAAGACCGCCACCATCGGCCATCGCCCGGTGATCGTGGTGCGCGACAAGAAGAACAACATCAATGTCCTGGAAAACCGTTGCCGGCACCGTGGCGCCACGGTGTGCGAGAAGCACAAGGGCAACGCCACCGGTTTCACTTGCCCCTACCACAGTTGGTCCTATGGCCTGGACGGCAAGCTGCGAGCGCTACCGTATCCGGATGGCTACGAAGGCATCCTGGAAAAATCCGAATTGCCGCTGACCAGCCTGCGCGTCGAAAGCTACGCCGGCATGGTGTTCGCCAGCTACAACGACGAGATCGAACCGCTGGAAGACTTCCTCGGCGGCGCCAAACACTGGATGGACCTGTTCATGAAGCAGGGCGCCGGCTACCCGATCAAGACCCAGGGCGAACACAAGTTCAGTTTCAAGGGCAACTGGAAGATCCAGCTGGAAAACACCACCGACGGCTATCACTTCCCGATCGTGCACAAGTCGTTCATGTCGTCGGTGGATGAAGAAACCTCGGAAATGCTTTCCTTCATGACCGACGAACAAGCCGTGACTCACTCGCTGGGCAACGGCCACAGCGTCATGGTGATGGTGCCGGAGCACGTCGATCTCGATCACGACGACGGCACCGAACAGTTGCAGGAACGCTTCGCCCACGTCACCGAAGAGCTGTCGAAAACCCTGCCGGCCGATCAGGTGCGGCGCATCGTGCGCTCGCTGCACGGCGCCGGTTTCAACCTGAACCTGTTCCCCAACGTGGCGATGTCGATGTCGTTCTTCCGGGTGCTGCGCCCGGTGTCGGTCACTGAAACCGAGATCCGCCACGTGGCCCTGGGCATGGACGGCGGCCCGGAAATCGCCAACCGCGAACGCATGCGCATTCACGAACACTTCCAGGGCCCGTTCGGTTTCGGCAGCCCTGACGACGCCGAAGCCTGGGACCGCGTGCAGCGCGGTTCGTACGCGGGTGTCGACGCGCCGATCCTGGTCAACCGCGGCCTGAACCGCGAAATCACTGCCGAAAACGGCGACAAGGTCAGCCACGCCACCGACGAGGGCGGCATGCGCGGTGCCTACGACATGTGGAAAAGGATGATGAGCCAATGAGCAATCACGACACCCTGAACGGTTTTTCCGGCCCGTTGGCCCAGGCCATCGAATTCATCTGGCGCGAAGCCGAACTGCTTGACCACAAGCACTACGCCGAATGGGCGACCTTGTGGAGCGAAAGCGGCAAGTACATCGTGCCGATCGATCCGGACACCGAAGACTTTGAAGCGACCCTCAACTACGCCTACGACGATGCGCGCATGCGTGACCTGCGTATCGAACGCCTGACCGCCGGCTACTCGCCGTCGGCGGTGGACGCGGCGAAAACCATTCGCACGGTGTCGCGTTTCCGCCTGGTGGAAGCGGCCGGTGACATCGTCGAAGTGAATTCCGCGCAGTTGCTGTATGCCTACAAGCGCGGCGTGCACACGCCGTTCGTGGCCGACCTGAACCACCGCATTCGTTTCACCGATGGCGTGCCGAGCCTGGAGCGCAAAGTGGTGCGCCTGATCAACTCCACCGACAGCCTGAGCGCGCTCGGCTTCCTTTTGTGAGGGCACCATCATGAGTCGAGTAGCCCTCGTAACGGGTGCCTCGCGCGGACTGGGTGAGTGCATCGCCCGTCGTCTGCATGCGGCGGGTTATCGCGTCGGACTGGCGGACGTGCGCCTTGATGGCGTGCAACGCTTGGCTTTGGAACTCGATAGCAGTGGTGCCACTGCCATGGCTATCGAACTGGATGTGCGCAACAAGGCAGATTTTCAGCGTGCCCGCGACACGCTCACCGAGCGCTGGGGCGGCACTGACATTCTGGTGAACAACGCCGGGGTGTCGAAAGTCGCGGCCCTGATGGACATCACGCCTGAAGAATTCGACGAGTCGATGGCGATCAACCTGCGGGGCACCTTCGTGGCCTGCCAGGTGTTCGGCGCGCACTTCGCCGAGCGTGGCTTCGGGCGCATCGTCAACATCGCGTCCCTGGCCGGGCAGAACGGCGGCACCGCCACCGGCGCCCACTATGCGGCGGCCAAGGGCGGCGTGGCGACCCTGACCAAGGTCTTCGCCCGGGAGCTGGCGCCCCAGGGTGTGACGGTCAACAGCATTTCGCCGGGGCCGCTGGACTTGCCGGTGGTCCGCGAAACCGTGGCTCCAGAGCGTCTGGAACAGATCCTCAAGATCATCCCGGCCGGCACCCTCGGTGATCCGACGTTCATCGCCGACAGCGTGTTGCTGCTGATCGCCGACAACGCCACTTCCGTGACGGGCGCATGCCTGGACGTCAATGGCGGACTGTTCATGCGCTGATTGTTGCCATGACTCGATCCATTGTGGCGAGCGAGCAAGCTCGCTCCCACAGGTCAGTTTCTGGCTACAGATCCGTGCACGACCCAAGACATAACCAAACAACGTAAATTCAGGTGATGCAATGATGAAGGTGAAGATCGAAAGGATCGTCGACGAAGCGCTGGATATCCGTTCCTTTCGCCTCGTGCGCAGTGACGGCCAGCCGCTCGACACCTATGAGCCGGGTGCCCATGTCGATTTGACCGGGCCGACCGGTGTGACCCGCCAGTATTCACTGTGCAGTCCGCCACAGGACCGTCGTGCCTATCTGGTGGCGGTAAAAAAAGAAGCGCAATCGCGCGGTGGCTCGCTGGCCTTGCACGAGCAAGTGGAAGAGGGCATGGAGCTGGAAATGGGCGCGCCGCGCAACCTGTTCCGTCTCGATGCAAGTGCCAGCGAACATGTGTTGTTCGCCGCCGGTATTGGCGTGACGCCGCTGCTGAGCATGGCCTATAAACTCGCGGAAAGCGGTCAGCCGTATCGCTTGCACTACTTCGCGCGTTCGGCGCAGTACGCAGCGTTTACCGAACTGTTGGCCACGCAATTCGCCGATCACGTGGAATTTCACTACGGCATCGAGCCTGCGGACCTGGACGCTGCCTTGAGTGCGTGCCTGGATCGCGCCAGTCCGGCAGCCCACGTCTACACCTGCGGTCCGGCGCCGTTCATGAACAAAGTGGTGGAAGTCGCCGCGCGCAGCCGCGCCGACGATGCCATCCACCTGGAACACTTCGCTGCGGACCCGGCAGCCAACAGCGCCCCGGCTGGCACGTTCGAAGTGGAACTGGCCAGCTCCGGCGTGGTGCTGCAAGTACCGGCCGACACCAGCCTGGTCGACGTGCTGCAAGCCCACGGTTGCGACATCGACACCGAGTGCCGTGAAGGCATTTGCGGCACCTGCATCGTCGAGGTGCTGGACGGCGTGCCGGAGCACCGCGACAACTGCCTGTCGAACAAGGAAAAGGCCTCCAACAAGCAGATTTGCGCTTGTGTTTCCCGAGCGCTCTCCGCTCGTCTGGTATTGGACATCTAAGCGCTTTCTTCACTGGAAAGCGTGCGCCGGAGCCTGTTGAATGGCGCCCGGCGGCCATCGAGGGAGGCGATGGTGCAAGACGCAACAGGTTTACCGAACCGCTCGACGAAGCGGTCGGCAATAACAACAAAAACACGTGAGGCTTTGCGGACATGACTACAGCATCGACGGTGCGCAACGAGGCGTTCGAAAGTTGGTTGAGCCAGGTGAACCAGGCCTGTGGGCGTTTCGATGCCCGGGCGCTGGACACCGACTTCTACGGCGAACTGGCGGAATTTCGCAGCGGTGCAATCAACCTCAGTGTGGTCGACATGGCGCACGTGCATTTGTACCGCACCAGCAAGGATGTCAGCACCAGCAGCGACGGCCACTATTACGCAGTGTTCCAGATGCGCGGCAGTTCACGGCTGGAACAGGGCGACAACCGCGCCCAACTGGGCTGTGGCGACATCGCCCTGATCGACGCCAGCCGCCCGAGTGACATGATCTACAACGATGATTGCCGACAGCTGTCACTGATTCTGCCGCGCCAGGTGTTCGAGCGTGGGTCGCATTTCAACGCACTCAATTGCGCCACCCGCATCGCCGCCAGCAGCCCTCTGGCGTCGATGGCCAACAAACTCGTTCTGGAAACGCGGCAGCAGGAAGGCCTGGACATGCAGGAAAGCGAAGCCGTGCTCGATGCGCTGGCCAGCCTGTTGCTGCCGGGCATCAGCGTCCAGGACAGCGGCGGCGACGCCCATGAGCGGCAATTTCGCAAGATCATCGCCTTCATCGACCAGCACATCCGCGACGAAGAACTCTGCCCCGAACTGATCGCCCGTGAGGTCGGCGTTTCGGTGCGAGGCCTGTACCGGATGTTCTCCAAGCGCGGTCTGGTGGTGGCGCAATACATCAAGCACCGTCGCCTGGACTTCTGCGCGGAGAACCTGCGCCGCGCCGACGTCGAGCTGAAGCTCTCGGCGTTGTGTTATGCGTGGGGGTTCTCGGATTCGAGCTACTTCTCGTCAGCCTTCAAATCGCGCTTTGGCGTATCGCCGGGGGCTTATCGCAAGCGGTATAGCCAGCATTGACACCGCGTTATCGTTCATCGCCAGCAGGCTGGCTCCCACAGGTTGATCTCGGTTGTACCCAGAATTTGTGTTCACTGCAGATCCCCTGTGGGAGCCAGCCTGCTGGCGATGGCGGCCTCGTGACCGCCACAAATCCCTCAATGCCGCACCGGCTCTTCAACCGGCAGATGCAGCACTTCGCGCACCAGCATGGCGATGCTGGTCACGCCCATCTTTTCCTTGATCTTGGTGCGATGCACGTCGACGGTTTTCACGCTGATGTTCAGCTCCCGGGCGATGACCTTGCTGGCCTTGCCATCGATCACCAGCATCAGCACTTCCCGTTCACGGCTGGTCAATAACGCCAGTTTGCCTTGCAGGTTCTGCCGCTGTTGCTGATCGGCCTGGGCGTGCACCGCAGTCTTGAGCGCGGCCTGGATGCGGTCGATCATCTGCTGCGGGTTGTAGGGCTTCTCGACGAAGTCCAGGGCACCGTTCTTCATCGCCGTGACCGACATCGGAATGTCGCCATGGGCCGAAACGAAGATGGTCGGCAGGGTGCTGCCGCGCTGGTTGAGGATCTCCTGCAGCTGGAAACCACTGGTCTCCGGCATGCGCACGTCCAGCACCAGGCAGGCGGGCTGCCGTGGGTCGTACTGGCTGAGGAACTCTTCGGCGCCGGCAAAGCACTGGGCCTGCACGCTGACGGACTCCAGCAGCCACGCCAGTGAAGTACGCAGGTCCTTGTCGTCGTCAACGATGTAAACAATCGGTTTGCGGGTTTCCATCAGGGCTGCCACGAAAGTTTCTAATTATTGTTTTCGCACGCGAACGCGCGGCACGCATCGGCTCATCTTTTTGGAGCCTGTCAGCAGGATACCCACTGTCGCCGGCCCTTGCGATAAAGAAACCACCTAGTCGACTAGCGGAAACCCAACCTCACCATGGGGATCGTCAGAATGGTTGCCTCGCGGCTACCGCCTTAGTCTTGTTCCATCACCTACGGGCCGCAAATGGCGGTCCTCCTGAAGGAAGGGGCATCGACATGGCCGACCTGAGCCAGCAGCAAATCGACTTTCGCAACGCCATGGCGCAGCTGCCTGCTGCGGTGAACATCATCACCACCAACGGCCCCGGCGGACGCTGCGGCATCACTGCCAGTGCCGTATGTTCGGTGACCGATTCACCACCGACCGTGCTGGTTTGCGTCAACCGCAACAGCGCTACCCACGACGTGTTCCGCACCAACGGCCATCTGTGCGTCAACGTGCTGTGCGGCGAGCAGGAAGAGCTGGCCCGCCATTTCGCCGGCATGACCAAGGTGCCGATGGAAGAACGCTTTGCCTGGGACCTGTGGGATGACGGCGCCGCCGATGTGCCGGTACTGCGCGATGCCCTGGTGCAGCTGCAAGGGCGCATCAGCGAGTGCAAGGAAGTGGGCTCGCATTCGGTGATGTTCGTGGAACTGACGAAGGTCGGCGTGCGCGAGCCGCGCGATAGCCTGGTGTATTTCAACCGCTTGTTTCATCGCCTGGAGCATGCCGGGGCGCATTGCTGATAGCCGCTGTGCGTCCATGATGGGCGCTACGAGCGCTCAAGACAGCATCGCCAGCAAGCCGGCTCCTACAAGGGGGATGGGCTGGCTGGCGATGTGGTTTTGGGCGGTTTATTTCGCGGTTATCACTGACAACTTGGTGATTCCGGCTCGCTCGATGGATGCCATGGCCCTTGCCACTTCTCCGTAGTTAACCCCGTTGTCGGCTTGCAGTTGCACGCGCACATCGGGGTTTTTCGCCTTGGCTGCCTGCAGATTGAACTCGAGCAAGTCGGCCTGGATTTCATCCTTGTTGATGAACACCTTGCCCTTGTCGTCGATGCTCACCACCAGTGGATCTTTCTGTTCCACCGGCGCCACCGCTTCGGTCTTCGGCAGGTTGATCGGGATCGCATTGGTCAGCAGCGGCGCGGTGACGATGAACACCACCAGCAGCACCAACATCACGTCCACCAGCGGCGTGACGTTGATTTCGCTCAGCACTTCATCGCTGTCCTGGGTCGAGAAGGCCATATCAGGAAGCCTCCTTGACTTTCTGCCCGGCGACGGTGGCGCCGGACTTGCTCAATACCGGATGCAACAGCACGCGGAACGAATGCTTCTGCGCCAGGCTGTAGAAGTCGTGGGCGAAGTCATCCAGGTCGGCGGCGGTCAGTTTCAGGCGCCGCAGGAAATAGTTGTAAACCAGCACCGCCGGTACCGCGACGGCGATGCCGACACCGGTGGCGACAAGCGCCGCACCGATCGGCCCGGCCACGGTTTCCAGGCTCGCCGAACCCGCCGCGCTGATGCCTTTGAGCGCCGACATGATGCCCCACACGGTGCCGAACAGACCGATGAAGGGCGACGTGCTGCCGATGCTGGCAAGAATCGCCAGGCCGCTTTCCAGCGAACGTCGCTCACGCACGATCTGCTGGCGCAGGGCGCGTTCGAGCCGGTCCTGATGGTTGATGGACTGACTCAGGTCGGTGTTCTGCTGGTCGCTCACCTGAATTGCCGCATAGCCGGCCAGCGCCACGCGAGCCGCTGCGCCGGGTTGGCTGTTGGCGAATTCGGCGGCCGACTCCAGGCTGGAAGCGGCCCAGAATTGCTTATGGAATTTACGGTCCTGGGTCTTCAGCCGGACGAATTGCAGCCCTTTGAACAGGGCCAGGCCCCAGGTTGCCACGGAGAAGATGATCAACAGCCAGATAACGGCGTGTTCGATGGATTCGAAAGGCGATGCGATAAGATTCATGGTCGGTGTTCTCTGATGTTGAGTGCTTGAGTGGCGGTGCTCCTTTTGTAGGGTGGCCCGCTGTTGCCAGGGTTTGTACGGTTCTGATCGCTATTTGATCTTGAAATCGATGGGCACGCTGACCCAGCCGTCCTGGGCGACATCGCCCTGCTTGGCCGGGACGAAACTCCAGCGTTTTACCGCCGCCAGCGCCGCGTCATCGAGTTGATCGCGACCACTGCTTTTCTGAATCTGGATTTCGCCCGGCTTGCCGCTGGCCAACACATGTACCCGCAACAGCACCGTGCCCTGCCAACCTCGGCGCATGGCGATTGACGGGTACTCCGGTGCCGGGTTGTGCAGATAGCCGGCATTGGCTGAAGCCGGGGTAATCGGCGCAGGCGCGGGCGGAGCCGGTGGTGCGGCGACCGGCTGTGGTGGCGCAGGCGGGGCAGGCTGCTGAGGTACCGGTTTGGCGACGGGTTTTGCCACCGGTTTGACCACCGGCCTGGGCTTGGGAATCGGCTTGGGCGGCGGTGGTTTTACCGCCAGTTCATCTTCCACCGGCGGTGGCGGCTCGACCACCGGTTGCACAATCGGCTCGGGCGGTGGTGGCTCCACCACCGGCGGCGCCGGCTGCGAGAACTCGATGGTCATCGGCGGAATCTCCGGCGGCACCACCGGCAGCTGCGGCGCCGGTGTCTGGTTGACCCAGACAATGACTGCGCCATGCAACACCAGTGCGAACACTCCCAGCAACACCACTTCGCGGCGACTCAACACCCGCTTGGGTGTGCTGTGCAGGCGCGACAACGCCAGGGGCTCGCGGAAGACCCGGCCGAGGTTGAGTAGCTCGCCCGGCTCCGGATGCTGGAATATCCGCGGCAGAATTGCGGGGCTTTGGACATTGCCCATGTGTTAACTCCTGTGAACCTACAGTTTTTCACGTTTCGACGGACTGGCCGTGCCTGTGCAGTGGGGCTCAATGCCCCACCAGCTCCTCGAGCAGTTGTTCCTTGTAGCCTTGCAGTACCGTTGAAGTACGGTCCCGGGGATGGGGCAGGTCGACCCTGATTTCATGCTTGATCCGCCCTGGATGGGCGTCCATGACGATCACCCGATCGCCCAGGTACAACGCTTCTTCGATGTCGTGGGTGACCATGATCACCGTGCAGCGTTGCTGCACCCAGATGCGTTGCAACTCGTGTTGCAGGCGAACACGGGTCAAGGCGTCGAGAGCGCCCAGCGGTTCGTCGAGCAACAGCACTTTCGGTTTGTTGATCAGCGCCCGGGCGATGGCTGCCCGTTGCGCCATGCCGCCGGACAACTGGTGCGGATAGGCGTTCTCGAAGCCTTGCAGGTTGACCAGGGCAATGTGTTCGGCCACCAGCCGCTTTTTTTCCGCCGGGGACAGCGGGTGGTTCTTCAGCGCCAGGGCGATGTTCTGGCTCAGGGTCATCCACGGAAAGAGCCGGTGGTCCTGGAACACGATCCCACGTTCCAGGCTGGTGGCGACCACGCGTTTGGCGTCCAGCACAATCTCGCCCTGGTAATCGGCTTCCAGTCCGACGATCAGCCGCAGCAAAGTGGATTTGCCGCAGCCGCTGGCGCCGACGACGCTGACGAATTCGCCGGGCCGCACGTCGAGGTTGATGTTTTGCAGCACCGGCAGTGGCTGGCCTTCGATTCGGTAAGACTTGCTCAGGCCGCGGATCTGCAGTGCCCCGGACTGCAATGGAGTGCTGTGTAGCTGGGCATGTTGGGCTATGGCGTTCATGGTGTGACCTTTCAACGAATGTTGCGCCAGCGCAGCACGTGGCGGCTCAGAAGGGTAAACAGCAGGGTCATCAGGTAACCGCAGAGTCCGATGCACAGCACGCTGAGGACGATGACTTCCATGCGTGAACCGGCCTCGGCATTCATCATCAGGTTGCCCAGGCCGGCGCCGGATGACAGGAACAGCTCGCTGCCCACGGCGGTGACCCAGGCAAACGCCAGTGCATGCAACACGCCGGTGGCGATGCTCGGCAGCGCCGCTGGCAACAGCACGTGGCGAAAGCGTTGCCAGCGGCTCAGCGCCAGCACATGGCCGACTTCGCGGTAGCGCTGCTCGACATGACTGAAGCCTTGATAGGTGTTGAGGACCATCGGGTAAAACGCCGCGAGGCTGACGATCAGCACCTTGGAAAACTCGCCGTTGCCGAACCACATGGCGATCAGTGGAATCCAGCCGAGCATCGGCACCTGGCGAATCGAGTGGAACAGCGGTCCGATCAAACGGTTGGCGATGGCTGAAAGCGCCATCAGCACCCCGAGCAACACGCCAGACAGGATGCCCAGGGCCAGGCCGGTGCTGGTGCGGGCCAGGCTCGCCCAGAGGTTGATCAGCAGTTCGCCGTTGCCCAACAACTCGATCAATGCCGCGCCGATGGACGACAACGGCACGAACGCGTAAGCACCGGCAGCACCCTGGCGCGACAGGTATTCCCAGCCGCCGATCAGCAACAGCGGCAACAGCAGGCCTCGGGATTTGGCGAGTATTCGAGACATCAGCGACTCCTAGCGGGTCTGCCAGCGGAACAGCCGCTGTTCCAGTTGGCGAAAAGTGAAGTCCAGGGTGAAACCGATGAGGCCGGTGACGACGATCCCGACCATCACCACATCGATGCGCAACATCTGCCGGCTCATTTCGATCATCTGACCCAGGCCGCTGTCGGCGGCCAGCAGCTCAGTGGCGACCAGCACTACCCAGGCGCGGGTCAGGCTGATGCGAAAACCGGTGATGATCGGCGGCGCGGCGGCGGGCAGGGCGATTTCGCGTACCAGCGTCGGCCAGCGCAGGCGATAGACGTCGGCCACTTCGAAGTAGCTGCGTGAAATGGCCTTGACCCCTTCGCTGGCCGCCAGGGCTACCGGGAAGAACGCCGTCTTGGCGACGATGATGATCTTGAAGGTTTCATCGATGCCGAACAGCAGCACGAACATCGGGATCAGCGCGATACTCGGAATCTGGCGCAGGGTGTGGAACAGCGGCGAGCAGTAGATCTCGACATGTTTCGACAAGGCCATGAGCACACCGAACGCCAGGCCCAGCAGCGAGCCGATGGAAAATCCCAGGCCCAGGCGTGACAGGCTGTTGAGCAGGTGTTCGAGCAGCTCACCGCTGGCTAGCAACTGTCCAAGGGTCTGCCACACCTGCACGGGTGGCACCAGCAGGTTGCGCGGAAAGATTCCGGCCTCGGCCACTACAGCCCATAGCACCAGCAGGGCCAGGGGGGAGATGAGCCAGGTCAGGGAGGACAAGAGTCGTTGAGTACGCATGGCAAGTCTTATTTCGGCGAAGTACTGAAGGGGTATCGCAAGAGCTGTGCCAGTGCCGGAAAATCAAACTGTATGAAACCTGTAGGAGCCGGCTTGCTGGCGATTTCGGCCGTCGAGGCGATGCAAGGCTCAAGTGCCTCATCGCCAGCAAGCCGGCTCCTACGGTGGGTGTGTGGGTCCCGCAGGCCCGGAAATCAGCTGCCTTCTGTAGGAGCCGGCTTGCTGGCGATAGCGGCGGTGCAACATTACAAATCGTGCTGTCCACCATCGCCAGCAAGCCGGCTCCTACAACGGCTTTGGTGCTTCATCAACAATCGTTGCTGCCCCAGCAACACCCCACCAGCAGTCTCATCAGAAGTCGTAGCTGACGCTGGTGTAGTAGAACGCGCCCTGGGCGCCTTCCGGGCTGGTGATCGAGTATTTCGGCACGCCGTACAGCTGCGCGCCCTCAGCCTTGTCCGGATGGGTGTCGAACAGGTTGATCGCGCCCAGTGAAACCTTCAGGGTTTTGTTGAAGGTGTACGAAAGGTCCAGGTCGGTCACCCACTGGGGGCTGTAGGTCTGGTCGAGGCTCGGGTTGGTGGAGTTGAGGCTTTTCCATTCACCATAACGACGCTGGGACACGGTCACACCCCAGCCGTCATACAGCCAGTTGGCGCTGAGGATCAGCTTGGTTTCGGGAGTGCCATCTTCGATCAGGCCCTGGGTGGTGCGGCCGACGATCTGCGAACCTGGAATGTTGCCGACGTCGCGCAGCGCGGTGATTTTCGTGTTGTTCTGGCTGACACCGGCGTTCAGGTTCAACTGCCCCCAGCGTTGCAGGTCAAGCTGATAGTTGCCTGACAACTCCACACCGTCGGTGCGGGTGTCGGCGACGTTGGTGTAGAAGGCCGCACTCTGGATGTTCGAGTAGGGTGTCCCGGCGAAGATCGGCGAGACCACCGACGCGGGCAACTGGTCCGACAGGGTGATGCGATTGTCGATGTCGATACGGTAGGCGTCCAGGGTCACCGAAGCATTGGGCAGTGGGCGCCACACCAGGCCCATGGAGTAGCTGGTGGACTCTTCCGGCTTCAGCGACTGGCCACCCAGCAGCGCCGCTTCCGGGCTGTCGGCGCGCAACGTGCGTTGCTGCACTTCGACAAAGTTACCACTGCCGGGCGGTTGTTCCACTACCTGCACGCTGAACGATGACAAACCGCTCTGCACCAGCGAAGGGGCACGGTAGCCTGTACTGGCGGTGGCCCGTGCGGCGATCTCGGGGGTGAAATCATAGCGCAGGGACAGTTTGCCGTTAGTGGTGTCGCCGAAGTCTGAATAGTGCTCGCTTCGCACCGCGACGCCGGCCTGGAATTTTTCCGTGACCTGCCCTTCGATGTCGATGTACGCGCCGAAGACGTTGCGCTCCAGCGAGGCGGCATCGACCTGGGTGATGCCCGAGTAGTAACCCGGAATGCGCCGCCGGGTCACGGGGTCGACGGTATTGAACAACGGACCGTTCTGCCAGCCGGCTGCTTCACCCGCGCTCAACTTGTAGTTTTCCTGGCGCCAGGCCAGGCCGGCCGAGAGGGTCAGCGGTTTGAACAGCAGATCAGTCGGCAAATCCCTTACCCAGTCCAGGGTGACGTTAGTCTGATCGGCGTCGCGTTCGCCCGTGTAGATTTTTTCCGGGCTGGTGGCGCCCCAACTCGGGTTGATCGCGTTGCGGTCGGTGGACTTCAGGGTGTTGTCGCCATGGTTCACGGCGACATCGAATTTGCCCAGCAGGTCATCTTCGTAACGCAGGCCGCCGGTCAGCGCATAGTCTTGGAGCGAGTAGCGGGTGATTGGCAGGCGGCCGTCCGGGTAGCGCTGCAACGCGGTGCTGCTGTAGTTGTTGCGCAACGTCGTGGGCGGGTCGAAGAACCCTTCGGCGTCGGTATTCTTGTGCGAGTAGGTGGCAAAGCCGTAGGCCGTCAGACCCTCACCAATGCCGATTTCGCTGTTGGCGGCGAAGTTGTATTGGTCGGATATGTTGCCCGAACCCCAGCGCCAGGTGCGGTAGCGGTTGTTCTGCTCCCGCGGCGTGTTGATGCTGGTGGAACCGGGGTAGAAGATCCGGTTGTCCGGGTTGGTGTCGCTGGCCGGATCCTGGCTGCCGGCGTCGAAACCCAGGGTCAGGAATCCGTCGTTGGGCAGGGCGAAACCTTTCCAGCCGCTGAGTTTACGCTGGATGCCGTCACCCTTGTCGTAGCCGCCGAAGCGGTAGCCGAGGTTGCCGCCGTCATCCTTTTCCTTGAGCACGATGTTGATCACGCCGGCAATGGCGTCGGAGCCGTATTGCGCGGCCGCACCGTCGCGCAGAATCTCCACGCGCTGGATCGAGCTCAACGGGATCAGGCTCAAGTCGACCGCCGCCGCGCCACGGCCATTGACCAGGCTTTGCCGGGTGACGTTGGCGCTGGTGTGGCGACGCTTGCCATTGACCAGCACCAACACCTGATCGGATGCCAGGCCGCGCAACGACGCGCCTTGGGCGATGGATCCGGCGAAGGCACCTTGGGGTGATTGCGGATAGGTGAACGACGGCGACAGGGCGGAGAGGGCGCCGGACAGGTCGCTGGCGCCGGTCTGTTCCAGTTGCGCTGCAGACAAAACGTCAATCGGTGCGGCACTTTCCAGTGCCGTGACATCGCTTCGGCGGGTGCCGAGTACGACCACGGTGTCCAGGTAATCGCCGCTGGCGGCGGGCTGGGTTTCGGCAACTGCCGCAGGCACGGCAAGGCTGCCAATGACCAGCGCGATAGCACCGGCCAACGGGGTTTGGTGAAACATGAATTAATTCCTTCCAGACGTTGTAGGAGCCGGCTTGCTGGCGATAGCGGCCGCTGGGGCGATGCAAGGCTCAAGGGCCTCATCGCCAGCAAGCCGGCTCCTACGGTGAGTGTGTGGATACCGGAAGCCCGGAAATCGAATGCCTTCTGTAGGAGCCGGCTTGCTGGCGATGGTGGCCGTTGGGGCGATGCAAGGCTCATGTCCCTCATCGCCAGCAAGCCGGCTCCTACGGGTTGGGGTTAGAAGCGGCTGGTCAGGCTCAGGCCGACGGTGCGCGGGTCGCCGTAGGTGATGACGTATTGGCCCAACGTGCCGTTCGGACGGCCGTGAACCTGGTAGCGGCGGTCGGTGACGTTGTTGACGAAGCCGGTGACGCTGAGTTTTTCATCCGGGCTGTACCAGGTCAGGCGGGTATTGGCCAGCGTGTAGTGCGGCTGGCTGAGCGTCTTGTCGGCGCTGCTCTGACGGTCGGCAAGGAAGTATTCCTTGTCGCGGTAACTCACATCGCCGCCGGCCACCAGTTTGCCGCCGATCTCCAGCGGGAAGGTGTAGTCGGCACCGAGCGCTACCACGTTGCGCGGCGAACGTACGAAGCTGTTACCGCTGTAATCACCGGTGACCGCCCCGGTGTTGGGGTTGGTGTTCTTGAAGTCGGTGTATTCGGTGTCGAGGAACGACACGGCCGCACGCAGGTGCAGGTAGTCGGTGGGCTGGGCTTCGAGTTCCAGTTCGGCGCCCTTTACCTTGCCCTTGGCACCGTTGGTCAGCGCCGTGGTGAGCACGCCGTTGTTGACCGTCAACAGGTTCACCTGAATGTCCGAATAGTCGTAATAGAAGATGTTGGCGTTGGCCGTCAGGCGATGGTCGAACCATTCAGACTTGAGGCCGATTTCATACGCATCGAGCTGTTCCGGATCCACCGTCGTCAGTTGCGACAGGCTGGTCGACAGGCCGGTGTTGAAACCACCGGAACGGAAGCCGTGGGCATAGCGAAAGAACACGCGCAGGTTGTCGTTGATCCGGTACTCCGGCGTCAGGTCGTAGGTCCAGGCTTCCCAGGTCTTGTCTTCCTGCCGATTGCCATTGGTGCCCACACCGGCCAGCGGCACCAGGGGGCCGTTGGCGGTAAGGCGGGTGAGCTGGGTCAGGTCGAGGTCAATGTCTTTCTTCTCTTGGGTCCAGCGCAGGCCGCCGGTCACGGAGAGGTTATCGGTGAAGTCGTAGGTCAGGTTGCCGAACAACGCGTAGCTGTCAGTGGTGTGGTCGTAGCTCAGATCACGGAAGTCGGTCGCGCCGCCGGTTTGGTTCGAACCCGTGCCGTTAGGCGTGGGGCCGGGGGTGATGATGCGCTGTGCAGAGCTGTCGAGATCCTCGTGGAAGTAGTGCGCACCCAGCAACCAGCGCAAGCTTTCCTGTTGCGGCGAGGCCAGGCGCAATTCCTGCGAGTATTGCGCGTATTTGTTATCGGCAATCGCCGCGCCGTTGACCTCATAAGGCGTGTAGTCAGCGTCGCTGGTCGACTGTCCGCGAATGTAGTCATAGGCACTGATGGAAGTCAGGGTGTAGTCGCCCAGGTTCCAATTGAAGGTCAGAGACGTGCCGTCGTGATTGAGCTTGGAGTCTTCATTCACATTGATTGCGATATCGCGCCCGCTGGGCCGTTGGTAGCCGACGTTGTAGTAGCGCCCTACGCTCAGCGAGCCGTTGCTGCCATCGCCTTTGTATTCGCGGCTGTGGATCTTGAGCAGCGCCTCGAGATCATCATTGATCTGCGCAAGAAACTGCAGGCGTACGGCTTTCTTGTTGACGTCGCCGTAGGTGTTGTCGTCCACCAGGTTGTCCTGGAAACCGTCTCGCTCTTCGGAATACAGTGCGATCCGGGCAGCGAGTTTGTCATCCACCAACGCTCCCCCCAGAGCGCCGCTGACAATGCGTTCGTTCTTGGTGCCAAAGCCGATTGTGCCGAAGCCGTCGGTGTCGAAGGTCGGTTTTTTGGAGATGACATTGACCGCGCCCGCGGTGGTGTTCTTGCCGTACAGCGTGCCTTGCGGCCCGCGCAGGATTTCGATGCGCTCCAGGTCGAACAACGGCCCGCCGCCGGCAATCGGCGCGTTCAGATACACGTCGTCGGCATAGATACCCACCGGGTACACGGTCGCGGCACCGGTATCCCCGGTGCCCAGGCCCCGGATGTACCAACGCGGTCGACCGTCGCCATCCGGGTTTTTCGCCGAAGCGTTGGGAACGAAGGTGGTGATGTCACCCATGTTGCGCACGCCATCGGCGAACAGGCTGGTGCCCTGTACCGCCGACACCGCCACCGGAACCTCTTGCAGGGTTTCTTCGCGGTGTTGCGCGGTGACGGTCACGGTCTTGAGTGACGGTTCGGTGGTGGTTTTGCTGTCGGCTTCTGTGGTTTCTGCTGCCAGCAATCCCTCGCTGACACCACCCCCGGCCAGCAACAAGGTCAGCCAGATACTCTTCGTAATTGGATTAAGTTTATGCATTTAAGTCTCCCCCAATAAAGTTTCACTAGTGGGGAAGAGCAGAGATCGTGCCAAGTGTTTTTATCGATGTGTTAGTTTTGGTAAGTTGTTGAAAATTATGTATTTAAGTGGTTATAAAAGTTTGAGTTTAGAAGGTTTTTCGGTGGTCGCACTAGTTGGATCCAGTCGCGTACGAAGTGCATGTCTTGTATTCAGCAGGAAGTTGTTTGGCGGGTGTTGCTGGAGCAGCAGGAGTGGGGCGCAAGGGTGTTGCCAGGCAAGCAGAGTTGTTGGTCTGGCGGACGCCATCGCCAGCAAGCCGGCTCCTACAGATCATGCGCAAACCTGTAGGAGCCGGCTTGCTGGCGATGGCGACCTCACAATCGACAAATAACCTCAGACCGCCACGCGAGAGGTGGAGCCGATGACCTGTTCCAGCACGCTGAAATCGATCCAGTCGCGCACGTCGAAACGTCGCGGAATGAAATCCCAGCGATGCAGGAAATCGGTGAAGTCCTGCAGCGCTTCAATGGAGCGGGCATCGAGCGTGGTACGCAGACGCCGGTGGGCATCTTCACCGTAGGCGGCGGCGACCCAGTACTCGCTGGTGTTCAGTTCACGGGCAAGAAAACGCCGGGTTTCGTCCGGGTTGGCCCAGGCCCATTGCTCGGTGCGCAGCACGGTATCGACAATTTTCACGCTGGCGTCGAAATGCTCATGCAACAAGTGAGTATCGACGGTAAGCGTCCGGGGCGTGCCGTTGTTCGAGCGAATCAGTGGGTCGGGATGTGAACCGGTATCGACCACCACCTGCAAACCGAATTCGTTGGCCAGGTGCACCGCGTGCGCGCCCTTGAGGAAAATCGCGTCGATGTCGTTGCGCAACAGACCGATCAATTCGTTGTTGCGGCGGCTGAAGCGTGTGACACCGAGGCTGACTTCCGAGCCGAACACATGTTGCTTCTGGTCGTCGCTGTAGGTGCCGCCATACGGGTAATCCACCAACTCGACGTCGGACACTTCCAGGCCTTCGAGCTTCAGCGCGTTTTCCAGCCCACGCAGCGCCTGGGCGCGGGTGAAATCGATCTGCACGTTGGCCCATTTCGGCACCCCGAATCGCCGATTCTTCAGATCGCGGATGCTCTTCACGCCGCTTTCGGCGGTGGTCAGGATCAACTGCACCTCATCACTCCACGACAGCCCCAGCACCCGGGTCTGCACGCCGCTGGCGTAAGCCCAGATGGCCGGGATATTGCCGCCGTGGCGCACCG
Organism: Pseudomonas sp. Sample_22; assembly: GCF_004307635.1. Lineage (NCBI taxonomy): Bacteria > Pseudomonadati > Pseudomonadota > Gammaproteobacteria > Pseudomonadales > Pseudomonadaceae > Pseudomonas > Pseudomonas sp. Sample_22. Next base: position 57,733 of record NZ_RCNY01000015.1, on the reverse strand, counting down.
AGTTTTTCAGGTGATGGTCATAATGGGCTTCACGAACTTCCCGTTCACTGGACTCGCGCAACGATTGAATGTTGGTGCCGAACGGCAGAAAAGCTTGTGCCAGTCGCCCGGACTGCACCGCGATGCCAAGCCCGGTGGGCACCGGGCTGTGGGTGTACCAAAGCGTATCGAGTGGTTTGCTCATAGTGGCCTTCAGTTCGAATCCTTGAGATCTGGCGGGTTAGCCTGCCAGTGCAGTATTGGTGTCCAGTAACCCTTGCAGCGGCCGATGATCGATCCAGTCACGCACATCAAAACTGTTGGCAATGAAGCGCCAGCGATGCAGGAAGTGAGTGAAATCCTGCAAGGCTTCGATCGCCTGTTCATCGAGTTCGGTGCGCAGGCGCAGGTGCGCGTCTTCGCCATAGGCGGCGCTGACCCAGTACTCGCTGCAGTTGGTTTCGCGGGCCAGGTAGCGGTGGGTTTCTTCCGGGTGGGTGTGGGCCCAGTGCTCGGCTCGCAGCACAGAATCGAGGATGCCGCTGGCGACATCGAAGTGGTTCTCCAGCAGGTGCAGGTCCACCGCCAGTGTGCGCGGCGTGCCGTTGTTGCTGCGAATCAACGGGTCGGGATGGGCACCGGTGTCGATCACCGTGTGCAGGCCGAATTCATGGGCTTGCCGGGCTGCACTGGCGCCCTTGAGGAAAATCGCATCGACCTCGCCGCGCAACAGGCCGACCAGTTCCAGATTGCGGCCCTCGATCCGCTGCGTGCTGATTGGCGTGCCGTTGACGGTACGGACTTGCGGGTCGCTGAAAGTGCCTTCATAACGGAAGTTCACCAGCTGCACATCACCGACCTGCAGGCCTTCGAGTTTCAGGGCGTTTTCCAGGCCACGCAGGGCCTGGGCGCGGGTGAAGTCGATTTGCGCGCCGGCCCAGTCCGGCAGACCGAAGCGCCGGCCCTTGAGGTCTTTCACGGTTTTGATGCCGCTGTCGGTACGGGTCAGGATCAGTTGTACTTCGTCAGCCCAGGACAGGCCTATCACTCGGGTTTCTCGACCCTGGGCCCGGGCCCAGATGGCCGGGATGTTGCCGCCGTGGCGCACGGAATTGCGCAGGGTATGATCGAAATGCGATTCGCGCACCACTTTGTCGTTGGACTCGCGCAGTGACTGGACCTGTGTGCCCAGAGTGCCGACGGTTTCTTGCAGCCAGCCTTTTTGCACTGCGATGCCCAGGCCGGTGGGGACGGGACAACGGGTGTACCAAAGCGTGTCGAGGGGTTGTGTCATCAATGCGTCTCCCGCAGCGCTCAAGCGCTGGCCTTGAGGTGAGTTGCCGGTGTCGCCACAGGGCGTTGGTGCACCAGCGGCAAGACTTCCTGGCCGATGCGCAGGGCTTCTTCCAGGTGCGGATTGCCAGCGAGGATGAAGGTCGAGAAACCCGCGTCGCGGTACTCCACCAAGCGTTCGGCGATGTTTTCGTGACTGCCCACCAGCCCCACGGTCGGTCCTGGTTTGGCCTTGGCGAAACCGGCCCACAGGTTAGGGCCGATGACCAGGTCGTCGAACCGATCGATGTTTTGGTGATACGCGGTCTGCCGTGCGCCACCCACCGAATCGGAGCCGCTGGTGAAGCCCTTGGCGACCACGCTGCTCTTGCCTTCGAGTTTGTCGAACTGGCGGCGCAAGTCTTTCCATGCCAGCTCTTCGGTTTCCCGGGCGAACAGGTCGACCCGCAGGCCGAAGCGCACGCTGCGACCCTGCTTGTCCGCCAGTTCACGCACGCGCTCGATGTGCGGCTTGAGCTTGTCGATGGGCTCGGCCCAGTTCAGATAGACGTCGGCGTGTTTGGCCGCCACATCCAGCGCGGCGTCGGAGAAGCCGGAAAAGTACACGCCGGGCTTACGCTCGTTGTGCAGACCGTGGGGCAGGGCGCCGTTTTCCAGTTGGTAGATATCGCCCTCATAGGAGAAGCGCTCGTTTTGCCAAAGGCCCTGGATGATGTCGAGGAATTCGCCGGTACGTTTGTAGCGCAGGTCGTGTTCGAGGAAGTCCCCGTTGGCGCGCTGACTGGCCGGGTTGCCGCCGGTAATGATGTTCCACTCCAGGCGACCGCGGCTGAGGTTCTGCAGGATCGCTGCCTGTTGTGCGGCGTAGGCCGGCAAGGTCCAGGTGGCCTGGAACGCGATCAGGAATTTGATCCGTCGGGTTTCCCGAGCCAGGGCCGCGGCCGCAATCCACGGCTCCGGTCCGGTGGGCAGCAGGGCACCTTCGAACCCGGCCAGTTCGGCGGCTTTCGCCACTTGGGCGATGTAGTCGATGTAGGTGAAGTCGTCGGGCTCGCCGTTGGGCAAACGCCCCGGTGCAATGTTGCCCGGGCGGTAGTCGGGGTTGCCGCGATTGTGTTTATCGGTGGTCAGTTGCGGACCATCGGTGCCCAGTGGCAGGCGCCAGAAAAATTCAGTGCTCATGGGATGCTCCTGATTCAAGTACGCGTTGCGTCGCGCAGGTGCGAGGACGTCTTGTCAGGGTGGTTGCAACGGACATGCCATGCTCGGCGCGCGCCGTTCGAGTCAACAGGGCCGGGTGTTTCGAGGGGATGTGCAAGGGGCGGCGGCGAGGTGTGCTTCTGTAGCAGCAGTCGGTCAGCAATGGCTGCTCAGCGTGCAACAGGCACCCAATTCTGTAGGAGCCGGCTTGCTGGCGATCAACCGCAAGCCTTGCGTCGGTTAAACCGACGCCATCGCCAGCAAGCCGGCTCCTACAGGGCGATGGCGTGCGCCGGATCACGCTGGTGCGGTGGCGATGATTTCTTCGATGGACGAGCCAGTCTCGGCGCTGCGCAGGTAAGTCTGGTACAGCGCGGCATAGGCGCCGCCCTGTTCGATCAATTGACGATGCGGACCTTGTTCGACCAGGCGACCCTGGCGAATCACTGCGATGCGGTCGGCATCGCGGATGGTCGCCAGGCGGTGGGCGATGATGATGGCGGTGCGGCCTTCGCAGAGTCGGCGAAACGCCCGCTGTATGCGGCGCTCAGTGTGGATGTCGACGGCCGAAGTCGCCTCGTCCAGCACCAGTACGGCCGGGTCCGCGAGGTACGCACGCACCAGGCACACCAGTTGCCGCTGGCCGTGGCTCAAGTGCCCGCCCAGCGGCCCGACTTCGGTCTGGTACTGGTGCGGCAGGCGCTCCAGCACCTCGTCCGCGCCCAACTCCCGGGCGGCCGCGATCAGGGTTGCGTCGTCGGCATGGGGCGCCGCCAGGCGCAGGTTGTCGAGGATGCTGCCGCTGAACAGCACGTTGTCCTGCAGGACAACGCCGACGTTACGCCGCAGCTCATGCTGGGTGAGGTCGCGAATGTCGATGCCGTCCAGTTTCACCGCTCCGGACTGCACTTCGAAGAAGCGCGTCAGCAACTGCACCAGGGTGCTCTTGCCATGCCCTGACGGCCCGACGATCGCCAGCACCTCGCCGGCAGGGATATGCAAGTCCAGCTCATCGATTACCGGCGATGCAGCACTCGGGTCGTAGGCAAAACCGACGCGTTCGAAACTCACCTCGCCATTGGCCCGCCCCACGGTTTGCGGTGCGTTGCTGTCGTTGATGTCAGGGCGGGTGTCGAGCATCAGAAAAATTCTCTGTGCCGATGCCGAGCCGGTGGCATAACGCTCGAACAGGTCCGACAGCTCTTGCAACGGCCCGAGAAACAGGAACACATAAAACAGGCTTTCCGCGATCTGGCCAACGGTCACGTCCGCCTGCGCCAGGCCATAGGCGCCCACCAGCAACAGCACGGCCATGCCGGCCGAGCTGAGCAGTGCGGTGAACGGTGCGAACCAACCGGACCGCAGACTGCCGCGGATCAACGCCTGATTGAAGTCATCCAGAAGACCGCGATAGCGCCGCAGGTTCGGCGTTTGCTGAGTACACTGCTGCAACATGCGGGCACCACTGACGCTCTCCACCAGATGCGCGGTAAAACGGCTGCGGTTCTCGGCGACCTTCGCCCAGTTACGCTGGGATATCCGCTTGAAACTCCACGTCGCCAATACCAGCAACGGGACGGTGGCCGCGAGGCTGAAAAAGAACCGCGGATCGATCCGCCACAGCATCACCGATGCCAGCCCGCAGCGCAGCAGGGCGCCCAGCAGCTCTGGCGGGCCCTGGATCAGCAGCGGTTCCAGGGCGTCGACATCGCGGTCGGCTCGAGAAATGATCCGCCCGGCCTTGGTCCGGTCGAAATAGCTGACGCTCAAGCTCTGCACATGGGCAAACACCCGCACACGCAAGTCGTTGAGCACCCGGATCGCCGCGTTGCCCGCGACGTACTGCGAGACGCCGGCCAGCATGAAGCGTCCGAGCCAGCTGAGCGCCAAACCCAGACCGAGCCACAGTACCAGGCGTTCATCGAGCAACCAGTGATCGTTCTGCTGAATCAGCCCGCGGTCGAGCAATTCCCGGACAAACCAGGGGCGCAGGAACACCGTGAATACCAGCAGCAGTTCAATGCCGATGACGCCGCCGATGTGTTGGTGAACCGGTTTGAGCAGCGGCAACAGTCGGCTGAACATGCTGCGGTCGAGGGCCTTTTTGGCGAGCATTTCTTCGATTTCAATGTCGCTCAGGGCTTTGCCGGCGATTGGGTTAGCCATGATCGATCCCTAGCAGGTCGCGGTATTCCGGATGGGTTTGCAGCAGTTCGGCGTGGGTGCCAGCGGCGGTGATTCTGCCGCCCTGGAGCATCAGCACGCGGTCTGCCAAGAGAATGGTCGAGAGCTTGCTGGAGATCACCAGCAGGGTGGTGGCGCGGCCCTGTTCGCGGCGCAGTTGGCGGATGTTGTTCAGCACCTGGCGTTCGCTGATGGCATCCAGTGCGCTGGTGGCATCGTCCAGACACAGAATGTCCGGCTCACCGAGCAGTGCCCGGGCCAGGCTAAGTCGCTGGCGCTGGCCGCCCGACAGCGTCACGCCGCGATCCCCCAGCGGCGTGGCGAGCCCTTGGGGCAGGCGCGCCAACACATCTTCGGCAGCGGCCAGGCGTAAACCCCGTCGCAATTGTTCATCAGTGGCATCCGCTGCGGTCAGGCGCAGGTTCGCCGCCAGGGTGTCGGAAAACAGGAAGCTTTCCTGGGGCACCACATGGACCCGGCGCCTCAGTTCGTCGAGGTCCAGTTGCCGGATGTCTTGCCAGCCGGCGCTGTCCGAGCCCAGCAACACCTGCCCCGCATTGACATCGCTCAGGCGCGGCAACAGGCTGGCCAGCAGGCTTTTGCCGGTGCCGGTGGCGCCGACCAGAGCAACGATTTCACCTGGCTGCAAGGTCAGCGAGCAGTCGTGGAGAATATCCAGGCCGCCCCCGGGTGCGCTGACATTCACCTGTTCCAGCTTCAATCCCAGCGGCGTGTCAGGCAGCCTGGAACGGCCGCTGCGGATCGCCGCCGGTTCGTCCAGCAGTTGCCAGATGCGCTCGGCGCTCGAGCGGGCATCGGCAAATGTCTGCATGACGCGGCCAATCCCCTCGATTCGAAACACCAGGGTCGTGGCGATCAACAGTGAGCTGACCAGTTCGCCAATATCCAGTTGCCCGTTGGCGACCAGATGAGCGCCGTATATCAGAATCCACACGTGACCGAGGGCGACAATCGCCTGGGGCAGCGGTATGCGCGAACTGGAGTAGGCCAGCGCCTGGCGGGCGTGGTTGGCAAACACCGCCACTTGCGTGGCGAAGCGCTGGATTCGGCTGTGTTCCAAGCCAAACGACTTGATCACCCGCACGCCTGCGATGCCTTCACTGAGTTCCTGGTTGACCCGATCGTAGGCGGCGCCTACCGCGCGATCGAGGCTGACCAGTTGCTCGGTCTGGTGCACGAAAACCCACAGGCCGAACACTGTGAGCAACAACGGCACCAGTCCGAGCAACGGGTTATACCAACTGAGCAGGCCAACGGTCGCCAGGACCACCAGTGGCGTTTCCACGACCTGTCGCCAGAAACTGATCAGGGCGTCGCGAACCTTGTCGGCATCGCGGGTGGTGCGGGTGATCATTTCGCCCATACCGTGCTGCCAGTGATAACCCAGGTGCAGCGTCTGGACCTGTTGCAGGATGCGTTCGCGCAGGCGCGTCAACAGTTCCTGGCTCAGCACCAGTGACAGCACGCTCGCGGCATATTGCAAGACCCCGCGCGCCAGGGCCACGGTTAGCATCAGCCACAGCCAGTACCAGCCAAGGCTGGCGTCGAGGCTGGCATCGGCTTGTCGCACCACGGCACGCCCGGCGCTGACGTCATTCACGGCGTGCCCGATCAGCCATTGCTGCCAGACCAGCCCGAGGTTCACCGCAATAAACAGCGCCGCCACCAGAGCGAATCGCCAGGGCATTTCCCGGTAAATCGCCAGGCTACGCAAGAGGGGGTGTTTTTCGATCATGTAAATACTCTTGGAGTTATGCCAATGAAGCCGCCGAAACATGGACCTGTAGGAGCCGGCTTGCTGGCGATCAGGCCATCAGACTTTGCGTCGCTCTTGCGGCCGCCATCGCCAGCAAGCCGGCTCCTACGGTTCAACCGCATGAACCCGATGCATCTTGCGGTCCCGATCTGGTAGGAGCCGGCTCGCTGGCGATCAGGTCGTCAAATCATCGCTCCGGGCTGGCAGCGCCCTGTTTTTCCCTGGCATTAAGGATCGCTGTGTATTCGCCCGGATCCACCCCGTTCAGGTAGTAGTTTCCAACGTGATGCAGACGCCAGCGGATCGGGTCATGGGTGGTATGGACGCGGGCATTGCGCCAGAAGCGGTCGAGGTTCCATTTACTCAGGGATGAACTGGCGCCAAGCAGCGAAAAAATATCGCTGGAGATCTTCAGCGATGCCGCATCCGAATGGGCGCGGGCAGTGGCCACCGAGAGAATCAGTTCGTCCTGCAGCGATTTATTGTCCGGGTCGAGTTCGTGCTGGTCGAACACCCGCGCGGCATCTCGCAGCAAGGATTGCGCGCCACGCAAGGCCACGGCGTATTCGCCGATCTGCTTGATGATGTGCGGCTCCTGGTTGGCGTGATCGACGCCACTCTCGACCCACGGTCGGGCATTGTGATTGAGGTAGTCCACCGCCGCGCCGAGTGCGCCTTCGGCGATGCCGGTGTCGATGGCGGCGTGAAGAATCTGCGGGAAGGTCAGGCCCGTACGTTTCATCGGGCCTTTGCGCTGCGAGACGAAACTTTCATCGAGTTCGATGTTGTCGAAAATCACCGTTCCGCTTACCGAGTTTTTCTGCCCGAACGCTTCCCAGTCGTCCACGAGGGTCAAGCCCGGGGTGTTGCGATTGAGCAGCACACCGGCGCCACCGTCGTCGCTGGCAGCCGTCAGGGAAATCCATTCGGCCAGGTAGGAACCAGTGGAGTAGAACTTGCTGCCATTGAGGATCAGCTTGCCATCGGCGCGTCGCTCGACCCGGGTCTTGAGCGCGAATTTGTTTTTGCCGCCGACTTCCGCCAAGGCATTGCCAAAGCGCTTGCCGGCCAGGACATCGCGGATCAGCCGGTCGCGAATCTCATCGGAGTAGCCGGTGAAAATCCCGCGCAGCATGACGTTGTGGATTTGCAGCAACTGCCCGACACCGCCGTCGGCGACTGAAATGAGGCGCACGGTTTCGACGATGGTTTCCACCGAAGCGCCAAGACCGCCAAACGCCTTCGGGACGCCGATGGCTGTCAGCCCGCTTTCGGACAACAGTTGTGCCTGGCGCCGGGGAAGCTGGCCGTTCTGGCTGGAATCGGCGGCTATTTCGGCGATCTCCAGAGCGATTTCCCGGGCCACGGCGATGGCTTGGGCATCGCTTTGCAGCAGCCGGATAGGTGCCTGTTCTGCGACCAGTTGCCCGGTGGGGGTGTGTTCGACCTTACTCATTGCTGTCCCTCTGATCATTGAATGGATGAAGCCCGAAAACACGCAAATCCTCTGTAGGAGCCGGCTTGCTGGCGATGGCGTCGGTGTGTTTAACGCAGGGTTTGCGGACCGATCGCTGGCGAGCCGGCTCCTACAGGGTTGTTGTGGTGTTTGGGCATTGAGAGGGCCTTGAGCAAGTTCTGCGCCAAGGGCCTGAGAGCGTGTCTGGCGCTGGGTTTGGCGTGGTTCGCAGCAGCGGGGTGTTGCTGCATAAGCAACGCGGCGGCGGCGACTGCTCGAACAGCAGCAGCCGACGCGCAATGCTGCTGGCAGGCCAGCAGTTGACCGGCTCTTATTTGCCGGAGCAGGCCTGAACGCCTTTGAAACCGGGGCTGTGAGCTTTTGGCACGGGCACTGCAATGGCTCTGGCAACAGTCGTCGCGACTGACTTGCCAACCAGATGGAGCTGCCCATGACGCTTGCTGCCAAACAGACCCGACCCGATGCCCAGACTGAACTGGAGCAGATCTGGTTCACCCGTTGCCCGGTGCCGACCGCTTCCGGAATCGCCTACAAACTCGGCTGGCTCGGCGAAGAATTCGCCGCCGACGGCCTGCCGGTTTCGACCTTGCAGGAAGCCCGGCAACTGGGCCATCACCACTACGATCACGAACTGCCAGGGCTGTTTCGCGAAGGTGGCAACGTACCGGCCCTTGCCGCCCGTGCGGCCGGCGCCCCGAGCCGTTTGATCGGCCTGACCTGGATCGAGGAGTGGCAAACCATCCTGGTTCGTCCGGATTCCGGCATCAGTCACCCGCAAGATCTCAAAGGCAAGCGCCTGGCGCTGCCGGCCTGGGGTGAAACTCGGCCGGGGAGCATCGCCCGGGCCATGAGCCTGCACGGTTACAAAGGCGCACTCAGCCTGGCCGGACTGGGGTTCGACGACGTCGAACTGGTGGAAGTCGCGCTGCAGGATCAGGAGCGTGCGGCCAACCCGCAGGAGGGTTTGCAGCGTCTGTGGTCCGGCCTCGATTACCTGGTGCGTGGCGAGGTGGATGCGGTGTATGTCAAAGGCGCTTCTGCTGCCGATGCCGCGCGTCGTCTCGGCCTTGTGGTTGGGATCGACCTGGACCTGATCGCCGAACCGCGCTATCGCATCAACAACGGTACGCCGCGCCCAATCACCGTCCACCAAAGCCTGCTCGACAATCATTTCGACCTGGTGGTGCGTTTCCTCGCGCAAACCCTCAGTGCCGCCGATTGGGCAGCCAACAACCGCGAGGCCCTGAACGCCATTCTCGAAGAGGAAACCCGCGCAGGCAGCGCCGGGGTCGCCGAGGCCTATCGCGGTGAATTCCACACCACGCTGGCGCCGGACCTGTCTGCCCAGCGTCTGGAATTTCTCGATGTCCAGAAAGACTTTCTTTACCTGCACGGCTTCCTCGAACGCGATTTTTCCATCGCCGACTGGGTCGACCCGCGCCCATTGCAAGCCGCCCATGAACTGTTGGCCAAGCGCCGCGCCTGATACCGGAGAACCGCCATGACCGTACTCGTCAACGAACAATTGATCAGTGAAGAACTGAAGAACTTTATCGACAAGGTGCTGATCGAGGCCGAAGAGGCCTTCACCGTGTTCCGTGAAACCAACACCATCACCGCCAATGGCACGGTGGGCTTCATCGAGCGCGTGCCCGGCGAAGAGTTGCTGGTGTCGGTCAACTACGGCGGCCCATGGAATTACCGCAAACCGCTGCAGGCCACGGTCACCGATTTTGCCGGCCAGGTGATTTACGGCAAAGGCAAGGGCGGTTTGGGTCGCTACACCAAACTGTTCCAGCAGCATGCGGACATCACCACGGTGTCCCATGTGCACTCGCCGTACCTCGGCGCCTGGGCGCAAACCCATCGCACCCTGCCGTTCCATTACGTGCCGGTGCAGCGTTATCAACTGGCCCGTGAGCTGCCGGTGTACATCGACCGACGTCAGCCGGAGGTCGATTTCATTCTCGACAAGATTGCCGAGAACCCCTTCAACCTGGCGATTCTGGAAGCCAACGGCGGCTCCACCGTGTGGGGCAAGCAAGGGTTGCGCGCCACTGCCGAGTTCATTGTGTTGCTGGAAGAGGGCGCCCAACTGCAATTGCTCGCCGATGCCCTGGGCGGTTCCCGTCCTTATGGTCCGGGCGTTCTGACCCAGCAATGGAAAATGAGCGGCCTGTACGAACAAGCCACCGAACTGGGCCTGGTGCCCGCCATCGACCGGCGCACCGCTTGATGACCCCATCGCCCGTAGGAGCCGGCTTGCCGGCGATGGCGGCGGTGTAATCGGCGCAAGGCTTGCGGGCCGATCGCTAGCAAGCCAGCTCCTACAGGGGGCGTGCGTTTCAATTTCTGTAGGAGCCGGCTTGCTGGCGATGGCGTCCGTGTAATCGGCGCAAGGCTTGCGGGCCGATTGCCAGCAAGCCGGCTCCTGCAAGTGATGGCATAAACAAGGAAAATGCCCATGGCGGTAAAAATTCTCTGGTACCTCACCACCCCCGACGGCCCTTATCCATGGGAGCCGGAAGGACGCTGGAAAACCGATTTCGAGCATTTGAAACAACTGGCCGTGGCCAGCGATCGCCTGGGGTATTACGGGTCTTTGCTGGGTTCCAGTCCCAATGAGAGCCTGGCCGTTTCCGCCGCGTTGATCGATGCCACGCAACGCCTGCGCTTTCTGGTGGCGCAACACCCCGGTGAGTTGTCGCCAGCGGTATTGGCCAAATGGGCGCTGACTTTCGATCAGTTCTCCAATGGTCGCCTGTTGTTCAACGTGGTCAACGGCAACGACGCGGGCCTGGCGACCCTTGGCGTGCATTACCCCCATGATGAGCGCTATGACTTCAGTCTTGAATACTGGCGCGCCTTCCAGAGCTTCTACGCTGGCGATACCTCGGGGTATGACGGCCAATACGTCAAACTAGCACCGCGCGCGCCAGCAGCTGCCCGGCACCCGTTGGGCGGTTGGCATCCGCCGCAGCAGAAACCCGGCATCCCGTTGTGGGGTGCCGGCACTTCGGGGCCGGGCGTTGCCCATTCAGTACAGTTGCTCGATGTCTACCTGAGCTTCGCCAACACCCCGCCAAAACTCGGCGAGAAGTTTCGCAAAGTGGCGGCGGAGGCGGCGAAGATCGGTCGCGAGCTGACCTTCGGCACCCGCTTGCAGATCATCGTCCGCGAAACTGAGGAAGAGGCATGGGCCCACGCCGAAAAACTCTTGCAGCGCACCTCACTTCAAACCGCCCGCGCGGCTATTGAGCGACAACTGCCCCCGGGCGAAACCCTGGACAGTTTCCACAGCGACGACCCGCAGATCCAACGCAACGTCGAAACCATTCGTAGTGGTCGCTTGCCCAGCGCCCGGGATTTGGAGATCTACCCCAACGTCTGGCTCGGCCCGAGCCTGTTCGGTTTCAACATCCTCGGCCCGGCAGCCGGCACGTATCTGGTGGGCAGTGCCGAGCAGGTCGCCGAGCGCATTCGTGAATACGAAGCCCAAGGCACCTCGGCATTCATTCTCTCTGGTTTCCCGCTGATCGATGAGGCGCATCGGGTCGCGGACCTGCTGTTTCCGTTGCTCGATCTGGATCACGGTTTCGATGTTCCGCGCCTGCGCGCCGATACGCCGCTGCCGCAACGGGCCAATGCAGCCGAACGGGCTTGAGGAGTCAGTCATGAATGAGGGATTTTCCCGCCGCAGTTTTCTCGGCAATGGCCTGACGGTCGGTGGTGGCCTGATTCTCGGCGGCAGTCTGCTCAGCGGTTGCGACGGTGACGCCGTCGACAGTGGTATAGCGGCTGTGGCCGGCACGCCGGTGCACGGTGGGCGTTTGCGGGTTGGCATCATCGACGGCGACCAGTCGGGCAACCTTGACGCGCACAAGCCGGTGGGCGGTGGGATCATTCGTGGTTGGGCGCTCTACAGCAAGTTCTGGGAGTGGAACGCCGACGTCAGCACGCGACTGGCCCTGGCCGAATTCGCCGAGCCCAATGCCGATGCCAGTGCCTGGACCATCCGCATCAAACCGGGGCTGGAGTTTCACCACGGCAAGAGTATTGGCGCCGACGATATTCTGTTCTCGATCCTGCGCCTGACCGACCCGAAACTGGCGTCGCCGTTCGCCGGCCTGGTGGGCGCGATCGATCGCAATGCGCTGCGCAAACTCGATGAGCGCACTATCGAAATCCGTTTCAAGCAGGGCCAGAGCTTTTTTCCGCTGGATGAAACCCTGATCAGCTTCGGCGGCATCGTGCCCACAGACTACGACCCGGTCAGCAATCCGGTGGGCGCGGGCCCTTTCAAACTCAAGAGTTTCATCCCCGGCCAGCGCTCGCTGTACGAGCGCTTCGCCAATTACTACAAGCCTGGCCAGCCCTATGCCGATGAGCTGGAAATCATCGAGTTCAAGGACCAGGTGTCTCGCGCTGCAGCGTTGCGTGCCGGGCAGATCGACGTCGCCAGTGGCGTGCAGGCTGAGCACAGTGCCTTGCTCAAGGCCGATTCGCGACTCAAGTTGTATGCGTCGCCCAGTACCTCGTTCACCGGGTTCAACCTCAATCTGGCCAAGGCGCCGTTTCAGGATCCGCGTGTGCGCCAGGCGTTTCGTCTACTGGCTGATCGTCATGAACTGGTCAACCGAGGTCTCAATGGTTTTGGGCGAATCGCCAACGATCTGTATTCGCCCCATGATCCGACGTACAACCACGACATCGCCCAGCGTCCGTACGATCTGGAGCAGGCGCGTTCGCTGTTGCGTCAGGCCGGTCAGGACGATCTGCGGGTGGAACTGACGACTACTCCCGGCCCCGGCGTGAATGCTGCGCTGGTGTTGGCCCAGCAAGCCAGGAAGGCCGGGGTAGAGATCAAGGTCACGCAAGTCGATGGCTCGGCATTCAACGGTCCGCAACGGGAGAACTGGCTGCTGTCCCCGGGCTCCACGCCCGCCCGGGGTTTCCTTGCGACGGCGCTGCACAACGACGCACCGCAGGCCATCTACAACCGCAGCAATTTTCACGATGAGCGCTTCAGTGCGCTGTACCGCCAGGCGCTGGCGCAGCCTGACCTGCAACGGCGCAAGGCGTTGGTCCATGAGGCGCAGACCATTCAGCACGAACGTGGCGGTTTGCTGATCTGGGGCTTCAATGATGTGCTCGATGCCGCGTCGGTGCGCGTCGGTGGCTTGCAACCGGAACAGACCACATTCGCCTCGTGGCGCTTCGACGAGATGTGGGTGAACCATGCCTGAGTCCACCTGCAAGACTTCGCGCACACCGGCCTGGTTGTCCTGGTTCATCGGACGTCTGGGCTACGGCCTGCTCACCGCTTGGGTGATCAGCCTGGTGGTGTTCATTGCGACCCAAGCGTTGCCCTCGGACCCGGCGCGGGTGATCCTCGGTCCCGACGCACCGCTGGAAAGCATCCTCACCTTGCAGCGGCAGTTGGGCCTTGACCGGCCGATTCTCGAGCAATACCTGCGCTGGCTCGGCCATGCGTTGAGCGGCGAGCTGGGTGTATCGCTGGACTCCAATGCGCCGGTCGGCAGCATCCTGTCCGGTCGCTTCGGCTACACCCTGGCGCTGTTGGCCGGGGTGATTGCCGTGGTGGTGCCGGCGGCGCTGTTGCTCGGTGTGACCCTGGCCTTGCGCCGTGACAGCCGCGTCGATCGCTGGTGCCTGTCATTGTTGATTTTCCTCAAGGCCACGCCGGGTTTTCTGTTGGCCATCGGCCTGGTGCTGCTGTTTTCGATGCCGCACATGGAGATATTGCCGGCGGTGTCGATTCTCGATCCGGACACCTCGCTGCTGCGCCAATTGCAGTTTCTGGTGCTGCCGGTGCTGGCCCTGAGCCTGTCGGCGCTGCCCTACCTGACGCGCATGGTGCGGGCGTCGATGATCGAAGCGCTGGAGTCGGATTACGTGGTCGCCGCCAGACTGCGGGGCATTGCCGAGTGGCGCATCGTCTGGCGCCACACCTTGCCCAACGCGCTGGTTCCGGCGATCCAGGGCGTGGCCCTGACCCTGCGCACACTGATCGGCGGGGCGCTGTTGGCCGAGGTGATTTTCAGCTATCCGGGCATCGGCACCTCACTCAATTCGGCGATCCAGATGCGTGACCTGCCGATGGTCCAGGCCATCGTGCTGCTGATCACGCTTGGCGTGGTGCTGATCAATCTGCTGGCCGATCTGCTGACCGTGCTGCTGACACCGAAACTGCGCACCGCCCGCCGAGTGACCATGATCCGGCGTAACCGCCGGGGCATTCAGCCCTGGTGGCGACGTTCCCCATCAAAGCCCCTTGAGAGGTGATGCATGACTGACTCGCGACATTCGCGCTGGCGCCTGTGGCTGGCGCAACCGCAAACCCGCAAGGGCGCATTGATCACGCTGCTGGTGGTGGTCTTTGCCCTGTCGGGCCCCTGGCTGGCGCCGCACAGCCCCACGGAAATGCTCGGTTCGGTGTACGGCGCGCCCGTGGGCGCGGCACTGTTGGGGTATGACTTCCTTGGGCATGATGTGTTGTCGCGCGTGCTCAGTGGTGGCGTGTCGATTCTGTGGATGTCTGTGGCCGCGGCCTCGATCGCGCTGTTGACGGGCAGTGCCCTGGGCCTGTTGGCGGGGTTTTCCAGGCGCAGGCTGGATCAACTGATTACCTGGCTGGCGGACGTTTCGCTGGCCTTTCCGGACTTGATTCTGGTGCTGTTGATCGTCTCGATGCTCGGCCGCGCGCCCTGGTTGATCGTGTTGACCGTGGCCATCGCCTTCACGCCCGGGGTGATTCGCCTGGCCCGTGGCAGCGCGGTGGCGGTGGCGGGGCAGGAATTCGTCGAGGCCGCACAGATGATGGGCTATTCGCGGCGACGGATTCTGTTCAGGGAAATCCTGCCGAACATCCTCACGCCGCTGCTGGTGCACTTCGGCAACATGCTGACCTGGGGGGTGGGCATGCTCTCGGGGTTGAGTTTTCTCGGTTATGGGGTAGCCCCACCGACCGCTGATTGGGGACTGATGATCAACGAAAACCAGGCCGGTCTGCTGGTGCAACCCTGGGCCGTCCTGGCCCCGGCGATTCTGATCGGCATCTTCGCCTATGGCACCAATATCCTGGCCGAAGGCATCGGCCGTAGCAGTTCACGGATCGGAGAGAAACAGCCATGAACGCCATTGCCGGAATCGAATCCCGCGCCCCTGTGCTAAACGCGCAGGTGTTGCGGGTGCGGGATTTGCGGGTCGAGTTGTCCGGACAGGTGGATGTGCTGTCCGGTGTGTCCTTCAGCCTTGACGCTGGGGAAATTCTGGGTTTGGTCGGCGAATCGGGGTCGGGTAAGACCACCCTGGCCACGGCCTTGCTGGCCCATGCACGACGGGGCACGCGGATTGTCGGTGGCGAGGTCGAGGTGGCCGGGCAATCGCTGCTGACCCTGCAGGGTGAAGCCTTGCGCCGGGCACGTGGTAGCCTGATCGGCTATGTGGCCCAAGACCCGGCGACGGCGCTGAATCCGGCGCTGCGTATCGGTATCCTGTTGCGCGAAACCCTGGCAGCCCATCAGGTTGAACTGGATCGGCCGACACAACAGCAGCGTATTTTCGAGACCTTGCGCGATGTCGGACTGCCCGATGACCCCGAGTTTCTGCGGCGCTTTCCCCATCAACTGTCAGGTGGGCAGCAGCAACGGGTGATGCTGGCGTTGGCCTTTGTACTGCGCCCGGCATTAATTGTCCTGGATGAGCCGACCACGGCACTGGACGTCACCACTCAGGCGCATATCCTCGCGACGCTGCGCCGCCTGTGTAAAAGCCTGGGCGTGGCGGCGGTGTATGTATCCCATGATCTGGCGGTGATCAAGGACCTGGTGGACCGCGTGATGGTGATGTACGCCGGGCGCATCGTCGAAGTCGCGCAGCGCGCGACGTTGTTCAGCCAACCGGCGCACCCGTATACCCGCGGCTTGCTGGCGGCGATTCCGGATGTCGCATTGCGTCGCGATTTGCAGGCGATTGCCGGGCATGCGCCGGCGCCCGGGCAGCGCTCAGCCGGGTGTGCCTTTGCGCCGCGCTGTGCTCGTCGCGTGGCGGCCTGTTCGGTGCGTGAACCGCAACTGCAAGACCTGACGTTGCACCAGCGGGTGGCCTGCCTGGACCCGCATCGGCAGGCCTTGCAGGCGCTTGCACCGACACCTGCGCTGACGCCCGTCGACGCGCCGGAGCGCATGCCGCTGCTGGAGATCAAGGACCTGAACGTGGCTTACGACCGTCAAGTGTTGTTCGACGTTTCCCTGCGCGTGGCCGCCGGCGAATGCCTGGCACTGGTAGGCGAGTCGGGCTCGGGCAAGACCAGCCTGGCGCGTGCCATTGCTGGCCTGGGCGAAAATGCCGAGGGCTCGTTGCAGTACGCGGGCGCTGTGTTGAGCCTGTCGGTACGCAAGCGTGAGGCGGCGCAACGGCATCAGATCCAGTACATCTTCCAGAACCCGTACCGTGCGTTGAACCCGCGCCACACTGTGTTGCAAACGTTGAGCGCGCCTCTGCAACACTTCTTCGGCATCAAGGGCTCCGCCGCCCGGGAGCGCGTGCATGCTGTACTCAAACGAGTCTCGCTGCCGGTCTCGGTGGCAGACCTGTACCCCCATAGCCTGTCCGGTGGCGAGCGCCAGCGCGTGGCGATCGCCCGGGCGCTGGTGTCTGAACCCAAACTGCTGATCTGCGACGAAATCACCTCGGCACTGGACGTGTCGGTACAAGCTTCGATCCTGGCGTTGTTGAGGCAATTGCAAAGTGAAGGGCTGACGCTGCTGTTCGTCACCCATGACCTGGGCGTGGTTCGGGCGATTGCCGACCGGGTGTTGGTGTTGAAATTGGGCCGTGTGGTGGAGCAGGGACGGGTGGATGCCGTGCTGGATCAACCACAGGCGGCGTATACACGCACGCTGCTGGAGAATTCGCCAACGTTGGCGGATGGTGCTTTGTAAGCGCAGGTGAGTCAGCGATTCGGTGGTGAATATTATGCCGCCATCGCCAGCAAGCCGGCTCCTACAGGTGCGTGTCGTGTCGACCTTGTAGGAGCCGACTTGCTGGCGATGGCGTCGGTGAATGTTGCGATGTGCTTACGCCACACGCGCCTGGCGCCGGCGCACTTCTTCACGTACCGCCGGGATGATCCAGCGACCGTAATCCACGGTGTCGTAAAGCGGGTCGTAGCCACGGTTGAGGAAAGTGGTCACGCCTAGGTCGACGTAGTCGAGCAACGCTTGGGCCACGGTTTCCGGGGTGCCGACCAGCGCGGTGGTGTCGCCGTAGGCGCCGACGGCGGTGGCGGTGGGCATCCAGAGTGCGCGGTCGTGTCGATCGCCCAAGGCTGCGGCGGCGAGCAAGCGTTCTGAACCGGTGCCCTTGATGCGTTTTTGCCAGGGGCTGCCCGCTGCAAATTGCGGGTTGGCCTTGATCTGTTCAAGGATCTGCTGCGCCCGCTGCCACGCCAATTCCTCCGTTGCCCCCAGAATCAAGCGCACCGACAAACTGACCCGCGGCGCCGTCACGCCCGCCGCGCTGGCAGCCTCGCGCAGCTTGCCAATCTGCTCGGCCACGCCAGTCAACGGCTCACCCCACAACGCATACAGGTCGGCGTGTTTCACCGCGATTTGATAGGCAATGTCCGACGAGCCGCCGAAGGAGATCGGAATGTGCGGTTGTTGCAAGGGCTTGACCGGAGAGAAGGCGCCCTTGATGTTGAAATACTGCCCCTCGAAGTCGAAGGGTTCGTCAGCCGTCCAGGTGCGCCGCACGATCTCCAGGTATTCGTCGGTACGTTTGTAGCGCTCGGTCTTGTCCAGCAGAAAGTCGCCTTCCTGGGGTTCGGCAGTGATGCCGGTGATGGCATGCAGGCGAATCCGGCCACCCCCGGTGGTGTGATCGAGCGTCGCAAACGCCCGAGCGGCGACGGTTGGCGAGGTCAGCGCGGGGCGGTGGGCAATCATGAAACCCAGTCGCTCGGTATGCGCGGCGGCGTAAGCGGCGATCTGCAAACTGTCGGCGCTGCCCGGGCCGCTGGCGATCAGCACCCGGTCGAAGCCTGAGTGTTCATGGGCGCGGGCATGGTGACGAATGAACTCCAGATCGAAATCCGGACTGCGTATGCCTCGGGTCTCGGACCACTGGCGGGGGAAAATCATGCCGACGAATTCAATGGACATGGCAATACTCCTGATGGCTGTGAACGGGTTTAGAACTGGTAATCCACCTGGGCCAGCAACGTGCGGCCAGGCATGGGTTGCAGGAACGTGTTGGTGGAACCTGCCAGGCCACTGACGAAGTTCAGTTCGTCGGTCAGATTGAGCACGCGCAACGTGGTGCTCCACTGTGGCTGGCGGTAATACACAGCGAGGTCGAGGTTGTATTCGTCGGGGATCTTCACGGTCTTGCTAAGGTTCAGGTACCAGCTACTGGTCCACCAGCCGGACAGCTCGGCGCCAAAGCCTGAGTCGAAGCGATAGTCGACATAGCCACTGGCGGTGTACTCGGGGATCTGCACCGCGTCGAAACGCCCCGAGGGCCGCTGATTGAGGCTGTTGTTGTCGCCGAAAATCGTACCGTTGTCGGGGATGAATCCGGCCGAGGCGAAGCCTGTCTGGGAGGTGAATTCGTTGTAGGCGCTCAGCCTGGAAAGGTTCAGGGCGCTGCGCAGGTGGTCGTTGGGCTGATAGCGAATGGTCGATTCCACACCCTTGATCATCAGCCGGGCAATGTTGTTATTGCTGTCCGGCGCCTGATCCCGCTCCTGCTTGAACGCCGCCAGGGTCAGGAACAGTTCGTTGGGCACTGCTTCCACTTTCAAGCCGACTTCGTGCAGCACGCTCAGGCTTTCGAAGGCCAGCGGGTTGAGCAGGTTGGCGCCGGCGCCGCTGCCCCAACCCAGGCCATTGGAGAAGAACCCGGTGTTGACCGCCAGTGAGCGGTCGAAGGTGTAGTACAACGTACTGTTTTCGGTCGGCTTGACGTAGGGGCTGACCTGGAAGGCAAACAACCGGTAGTTGTCGCTGTCCTTGCGTGGATTGCCGCCGGCGAGCACGAACGGGTTTTCGATTTCGGCGTCGATCCAGCTGCGGCTGGCGCCGATGTTCAGGCCGAAGCGCTCGCCAAACTTGAGGTTGTGTTGAGTGAACAACGTTTGCGTGCTCCAGGTGCTTTCAGCGGTGTACGGCGCGACAGACTCGGCGTACAAGCCATGGCCGGCCGGGTACATCGGCGGCAGGTTCAGCCAGCCATACCGGTTGGAGAATTGCGCCACGCCGGGCTGACCGATCCATGCGCCATTACCGCCGGCAGGGTTCGAACCCGTCAGGCCCAGCAGGCTCCCGGGGTTCTTGCCCGACGGGTCTTGGGTAAGGTCATAGGCGTTGATGGTCGAGCCGAAACTGTTGTTTGCGGCTATCGACTGGTTGAATTCACGGCGGTAAATCAATCCGCTATTGCTGTCGTCGCGCAGGGTCAAGCCGCCCAATTGCACCTCGTTGCGCGAGCGGAACTCGAAGCGGTTGTCGAAAATATTGTCCTTGGACTGCACCTGGAAAGACCCGACCGCATCGGTCATGTCTCGGGACCGCTGGTAGAAGGTGCTGTTGGCCAGGGTGATGGTCGGGGTCAGATCGGCTTCGACCCGCAGTTGTGTGGTGAAACGCCGTGAGCTGTTTTCATCCTCGTCGCGCTGGCCGGTCTGTGACGACAGCGAGGTGAGGCCGTTGCCCGCCAGCGAGGGGTCATATACCCAGCCGCGCAGGCTGCCGGGGTTGCCTTGGGTGTTGGGGGATGCTGTCTGGAAGCTGCCGTTGACGACACTGTATTGCCCCTGCGCATTGCGTTGGCGTTTTACCCAACCCAGGGTCGGCGCATCGGCGGCACCGGAGGCCAACACCGGCGACCACAGCGTGTTGCCGTTCTGGATGATCGGCGTAGCCCGCCCGGCGTAGTACTTGCCGCTGTCCACCAGCTCCTGATTGGCGCGGTTCCAGCCGTGGGTGATGTTGTAGTCGTAGTAATCATCGTAACTGGCGTTCCAGTCGACACGCATGTTGTCGTTGCGCCAGGCGAGAGCGCCGTAGAACGCATCGAAGTTGTTGTCGACGTTGTCGTAGAAGTCCTCCTGGCGCTGCTTGGTGATGCTGATGCGGTAGGCAAGGCTGTCGCTCAGGGGCCCGGTGTTGTCGACGCTGAACTTGTTGGAATCGCGCGATTCCCCATCAGGGACCCAGGTCCCCAATTCACCGCTGAGCCGGGTCTTGAACTCATTGAAGTTGGGCTTCTTGCTCAGAAAGTTGACGTAGCCGCCACTGCCCGACACCGAGCCGTAGGTCACCGAGGATGGACCGGCGACGATATCGGCGCCCTCGAAGGCGTTGAAGTTGGCTGGGTGCCGTACACCGTAAGCCCGCTGGCCGTCCTGGAACACTTCGGAGCCCTGGGCACGGAACTGCGGCGCAATGCCGGCGTTCTGTCCGCCACCGCGGGTAATGCCCGGTGCATATTTGACCAGGTCGTCGGCACTGCGGATCGGGTCGTTGGCCAGTTGCTCGGCGTTGACCTCGGTGATCGAGCGGGGGGTGTCGAGCACCTTGGTTTCGATGCCGCCGTAGACCGACGTCGGTGGCCGGGTGGGTAGGGCGTCATCGTCGGATTCGCTGGTGCTGGCTTGAACAGTGACGGTTTGCAGCTGCGTGTCGGCGGCGAAGGTTGCCGTTGACAGGATGGAAGCGATGGCCAATGCCAGCGCGTGGCCGGAAGCGGGACGAACGAAGCCGATAGAGGGCATGAAAATGTGCCTCGATAGATAAATTCATTGAATGCCCTGTAGGAGCCGGCTTGCTGGCGATCGCGATGGCGATGGTGGCCTTAATGGCGGCTGTGTCTGTTATGACGCCATCGCCAGCAAGCCGGCTCCTACAGGGGGGGTGCCCGTGCGGTCAGGCGGTGTCTTTCAACCAGAGCTTTTCAAAGCGCCAGGTGCTGAACAGCGATTGCTCGGCCGCCGCGCCGCCTACGCGGTTGGCCACGCTGTCGAGCAAATCGGCGTAACCCCAGATCAACAGGCCCCCGCGTTCGTACTGGATCTGCTGCACCTGATGCACGAGGGCCTTGCGTTTTTCCAGGTCGGGTTGGGCCATCGCCGCCAGAAACAGCTCGCTGAACTGCGGATCGTTGAAATGGGTCTTGTTCGACACGGCAAACGGTGCGTCGGTATGGATCGCACTGGCCAGGAACGGTGCGCCGATGCTGCCGCCGGTACTCAAGGTCCAGTCGTTGCGCAGCGGCCCCTGGAAAGTGGCGAGGTCGACCTGCTTGACCTTGAGGGTCACGCCGATACGTTTGGCCTGTTCCGCCAGGACCAATGCCGAGGTCAGCCCCGGCCCAGGCGTGGTGACCAGTTCCAGTTCGAGGTTTTCCTGCCCGGCTTCCCTGAGCAATTGCGCCGCGCGCTGCGGGTCGTGGGCACGTGGTCCGAGGCCTTGGTTGAAGGTCGGATCGCTCGGCGCATACAGGTCGTTGGCGACCCGGCCCTGACCGTTGAGCGCCCGGCGTACCAACTCTTGCCGATCAGCCAGCAGACGGAATGCCTCGCGTACCCGTGGATCGTTGAACGGCGGCTTGGCGAGGTTCATGTCGAACGACAACCAGTTGCCGGTCACCGACTTCAACACCTTGAGCCGTGGGTCGCGCTGCAGCACTTCCAGCTGTTCGGTGGGCATCACGTTGGCCATGTCGATCTGCCCGGAACGCAGGGCGGCCAGGCGCGAAACCTGGTCCTTGAAGTCGATGATTTCCAGCTCATCGGCATAGGGCTTGCCCTCCTTGTAATAGTTCGCGAAGCGTGTGAACAGTGAACGCTGCCCCGGGGTGAAGCTTTTCAGCTTGTATGGACCGGCGCCTACCGGGTTGGTCACCGGGTGATAGTCCACCGGCACGATGCCGCCGAAATTCACCCAGGTTTCCGCCAGTGGCATGTAACTGCGTCCTTCGCGAAAATTCAGGCGCACGGTGCGCGAATCGAGCTTGACCAGGTTGTCGCGATCCACCCAGTGCAGCAGCGCGGCATAGGGCGATGCCAGTTGCGGATCGGTGAGGCGACGGATCGAGAAAATCAGGTCATCGGCATCGATGGTCTTGCCATGGTGAAACTCCAGGTCCGGACGCAGGCGCAGCGTCCAGCTGCTGGCGTCGGCATTCGGTTCAGCGAATTCGGCCAGGGCCAGGCGCGGCTGCATCTGTTCGTCCCATTCCCACAGCTTGCTGTACAGGGCGAAGCCGCGAACGATGCCGCTGCCGATCGGTTTGTGGGCGTCGAGATTGCCGCTCTGGTTGCCGTCGAGAATCCCCAGGCGCAGGCGTCCGCCATAACGCGGCTGGTCGTTGCCGCTGGCGACAGCGGCGACGGGTTTGTCGCTACCCGGGCCGCATCCGGCGAGCAGCCCACTGCCAAGCAACAATCCGCCGCCGAGCAGTGCGCTGTGGCCGAGAAAATCCCGGCGACTGAATAATGAGTGATCGTCGCTCATGGCATCAGGCTCCGGCCGGGCCGTTGGCCGAGCGCAATTCCAGGGGCGCCAGCGGCGGGCGGATCAGTTCGGTGCGCTCGCCGCGAAACTGCGGGAGGATGTGTTCGCCCAAGCGATAGGCTTCTTCCAGGTGCGGGTAACCGGCGAGGAAAAATAGATCGATGCCGATGGCGTTGTACTCGCGGATGCGCGCCACGACATTTTCATGGCTGCCCACCAATGCGCAGCCCGGCGGAATACCGATATAGCCGAAACCGGTCCAGACATTGGGGTGGATGAAAAAATCGTCGAAGCTCTGAGTTTCGGCCTTTTGCGCGAACTCGTTTTCGTAACTGAGTTTGCGTGCGGTGCGCAGCCCGGCATGGGCCGCCACAGCCTTGACCGCGCCCTTGGCAATGCCTTCGTCGAAGAAGCGCTTGGCTTCCGTGCGGGCCAGCTCTTCGGTCTCGCGGGTGATGACGTCGATTGAGAGCCCGAAGCGAATATCCGTGCGCCCCCATTTCAATGCGCGCTCGCGAATGTCGGCGATCAACGCGGCTATTTCATCCGGGTGTTCGGCGCGCATCAGATAGAAATCGGCGTGTTTGGCGGCAAACTCCCGCGCCGCAATTGACGAGCCGGCGGTGCATATCAGCGGCATTTCGGCTTTCTTCAAGGGCCCGCGCAGGCCGCCGCCGTCGGCTTTGTAGAATTTGCCGTCGTAGTGGAAGTTTTCGTTGTGCCAATAACCCTTGACCACGTCCATGAACTCGATGGCCCTTTCGTAGCGCTCATCATGGGCGCTGAAATCACCGACCTGGCGCTGAATCACATCCGAACCGCCGTTGATGATGTTCCACACCAGGCGGTTGCCGGTGGCGCGCTGGTAGGTCGCCGCTTGCTGCACCGCCACCCACGGCGTGTAGTGATAGGGCTGGAACGCCGTAACGAATTTCAGCGTGCGGGTTTCCCGGGCCAGTAGCGAGCAGACTGTCCACGGCTCTTCGCCGGAGGGCGCGTTGACCATCAGTGCACCGCCGAAGCCGTTGATTTCCGCGGCCTTGGCGATTTGTCCGAGGTAGTCGATGTAGGTGAAGTGATCACCGACGCTGAACGCCGAGACGGCGCCGGTGCTCGGGCCGCCACGGTGCCAGTCGCCACGGTTGCGCGGGTCGCCGGGGAGGAATTGGGTTTCGCCGTGCAGGGGCAGGCGCGTGAAAAATTCAATGCTCATGTCGCGGGCTCCGTCTTACTGCACGCTGGGGCTGCAGATCGGGGTGATGGGCTGGTCGTTGATGACTTTGTAGGCGAAGGGCACCGAGTCCTTGAGCGAGGCGTTGACCGTTTCGCTATGACCCAGCCCTTTGTAGAGGTGACCCTCGACCACCGAGCCGGTCTTGCAGGCGTCCTGCATCAGCGCGACCTGGGTCGAGGCGGCCGGGGTTTTGTCTTCTGCGCCGGTGCCGATGAAAATCGGCTGGGACAGTTTCAGGGTCGGGTAAGACACCTGCTTCTGCCACGCCGCGAGCTGGTCGCCCTTGTAGTCCTTCTTGGCATTGGCCGGGGTCAGGCCGACACCCACCACATCGCTGACCAATGCCGCCAGGCAACTGGTGCGAGCCTGCTCGAACAACGGCAGCGCTTTGTCGGTGTAGAAGTCCCTGGGGTTGATGGTCGGGTCGTATTGCTGCGCGGCGAGCAGCGTGTAGAAGCCATAGGCGAGGGACGCGTCGACTTTGTTCACGTCCTGTTCACCGACGTTTTTCGCGCCGACGGTGTAGATCACACCCGTGCCGATACTGCCCTTGACGCCGAGGTCGGGTGCGTAGGTCGGCGCATAGGCCGCCGAGGCAAACGCGCCGGCGCCACCCTGGGACTGCCCGACGATCAGTACTTTGTTGGCCAGCCCCGGCACACCGGCGACCACGGCTTTTGCCGCATCGAGAATGCCGTAGGCAGCCATGCGATTGTTCAGCAGCGGGTGACCACCGGGCACGCCGAGGCCCTGATAGTCGGTGGCGACGATGGCATAGCCTTCATCGAGCCAGCGGCTGAGGTACTGCACGTCACGATAGGACCGGCCTTGCCACGATGGCGCGCATACATCTGCCACGCCGACCGTGCCATGGCCCCAGCTTGCCACCGGCCACCCCCCGGCGGGCGCCTTGCCCTTGGGCAGGAACAGCGTGCCCGAGACTACGATCGGAGTCTTGTTGTCGATACCGTCGGTCGAGCTGTAGAGAATCCGTTGGGCACTGGCGGCGTTGGGCAGGCTCAAGGTCTTTTCCAGCGGTTCGCTGCGCAGCAGTTTGCCCGGTGTGGCAGGAATCACCTCCTGCCAGGTGTAGAACGCCGAGACACGGCCATCACCTTGCAGCGGGTCGGGTTTTGGTGAGTGCACGCCGGCCGCCATGGCACTCATGGACAGCGCCAGGACGCTCAGGCCGAAGACGAATTTTTGCGGCAGTTTCATCTGGATTTCCCTATTCATGGATTGGTGCTGACCTGGCCGCGCAGGGCCGGCCAGTAGTCGGTGAGTTGCAGATCGATCAGCGCCTGGTTGGTGAAACCGGTGGCCAGTGATGGGGTGATGTCGTAGTTGTCGCGTATCAGCTGATTGGCCAGGGCGTAGGCGGTCAGCGCCTGATAGTGGGTCTTGAGTTGCTGGTCGCTTTTCGGCGCCCAGCGGTCCTTCCAGGCCACTGGGTCGTTCTGGTCGTCGCGGCGCAGCACGCTTTCAGCGGTACCGGCGCGGGAGGAGAGCTGGTAGTAGGCATCTTTGTTCTGTTCCTGGGAAATCCACCATGCAGCCTTGATCCAGGCCGTGGCCAGCAACTGGGTGATGTCCGGGTACTGCGCGACAAAACGGTCGGTGCCCCACAGGTCGGAGACCAGCCGCCAATCGTTGGCGCCCTGTTTGGTCGACCAGATGATCTTGCCGACGCCCTTGTCTTCCAGGGCATAGGCTTCGCTGAGCAGTACCGCCGCGTCGACTTTGCCGGCCGACACGGCTGCTGCACCGACTTGCGGGTTCAGGTTGGCGATCTTGAAGTCGTCCAGCTTCAGGCCCTTGCTGGCGAGGAAGTTGCTGAAGGCGAACTCCCAGGGACGACCACGATGCAGCGCCAGGCGTTTGCCCTTGAGGTCTTCGATGCCCTTGGCTTCGGAGCCGGCCGGTACCACCAGATAGATGTTGTTGCCGCTGCCGCCGGGCACGATCAGCTTGCCCGGCACCCCACCGGCACCGGCAATCACCGAAGGCAGGTCGCCGCGCACGGCGAAGTCGATGCTGTTATTGCTGAAGCCTTCATTGATCTGCGGACCGGCGCCGGCGTGGGGCAGGGCGATCCATTCCAGCTTGACGCCGCGCTGGCTCAGTTGCTGTTCGAGCCAACCGTCCTCGATCACGCGGCCGGCGATACCGCCAAACACTGGTTTACCGCCTTGAGTGAACGCGACGATGGCGATCTTCACCGTGGACGGTGCCTGTTCGGCCAATGCGATGGCACTGAGCAGTAATCCGGTCAAGCCGACCAGGCTGTTACACCAGAAACGTTTCATGGAAATCTCCCTTGATGGCATTTGGCGAATCCCAATTCGTAGGAGCCGGTTTGCTGGCGATGAGGACTGCAAGTCATGCGGCGTCCTTGGGGACGCCATCGCCAGCAAGCCGGCTCCTACAGGTGGATCGCTGTCGGGAGGGAGAGAGCAGATTGCATGCCACAGCGTGAAAACATGGCTGCAGGCCTTGTGTGGCGGGGCTTTTCAGGGGAGGGCGGCATCTGTGGACAATGGAGATTGTTGATCTGCAAGCAGCCCGATGCCCGCCAATTGCTGCTCCAGCAACAGGTCAGGAGCAGTTAAATGATGTATTCGATTAAGGAATATACAAATACTAATTAATAATTTTTTAGTCTAAACATCTTTGTGCAATATTGAACGCGCGCTTTTACTGCCAGGAATGCACCATGTCGCTGATCACTCATCCAAACGCTCGCGAATTGACCAAATCGGTGCGGGCCACCGTTCTGGTATTCAAGGATCCGCGCTCCCAGGAGTTGCTCACTCGCATTGAGCGCCTGGCGCCCAGTGAAGCCAACACATTGATCATCGGCGAAACCGGAACCGGCAAGGAGTTGGTTGCCCGTCACATTCATCACCTGAGCCGGCGGGGGCGTGAGCCTTTCGTCGCGGTGAACTGCGGAGCCTTCGCCGAAACCCTGGTGGAAAGTGAATTGTTCGGCCATGAAAAAGGCGCGTTCACCGGCGCTACCACGACCAAGGCCGGATGGTTCGAAGCGGCCAATGGGGGCACGTTGTTTCTCGACGAAATCGGCGATCTGCCGCTGAACATGCAGGTCAAATTATTGCGGGTGCTGCAGGAGCGGGAAGTCGTGCGCCTGGGTTCGCGCACACCGATTCCGATCAATGTGCGGCTGGTGGCCGCGACCAACGTCAACCTGGCCGACGCGGTGGTGGCGGGACATTTTCGCGAGGACCTTTTCTACCGCTTGCACGTCGCCACGATCCGCCTGCCACCGCTGCGCGAACGCCCGGGTGACATTCTGCCGTTGGCCGAATTTTTCCTCGAGGAACATTGCCAACGCCTGGGCTACAACCGCGCTTCATTGAGTATCGAGGCCGAGCGAAAACTGCTGGAACACAGTTGGCCGGGCAACATTCGTGAGTTGGAGAATTCCATTCACCACGCTTTGCTGGTTTGCCGCAATCAGCGGGTCGCACCGGCAGACTTGCACCTGGTGGACATGCGCTCATCGAGCATTCGTCATGAACAGGAGCAAGCGATTCAACCGGTCCATGCCATTGCCGGCCCTGTCGACCTGGAAGCCGCGTTGAACGCACTGTTCGAACAGAACATTCCAGACCTCTACGAGCATATCGAAGAGACCATTTTCCGCGCCGCCTACCGCTTCTGCCATGGCAACCAACTGCAGACCGGACGACTGCTGAACATCAGCCGCAACATCGTACGGGCGCGGTTGGAAAAGATCGGTGAATTGAACAAATCCATGTAGGAGCCGGTTTGCTGGCGATGGCGGTCGTGCAGTCGACATCGCCGCGCCTGACGGTTCGGCGCGGTATGTTTGGGTGTATGCCATGGGGTTGGTTGTGGATGCCAGATTGGCGCGAGTGACAGGCGACAATGATGTTGGATGTGCCGGCTCCATCGTTGCCAAGCTGCCCGGAGCAGGCTCACTCCCACAGAAATCCTTGTAGGAGCGAGGCTTGCCCGCGATGGCGATGTAACGGACGCCGTCAATGTCAGATCCTGAAACTTCCCACCAATTGATTGAGTCGCCCAGCCTGCTGCTCCAGTTCGGTACAGGCACGCAACGTCGCCTGCAGGTTCTCCACCCCTTGCTGATTCAATGTGTTGATCCGTGTGATATCGACATTCAGCGCTTCGACCACCGCCGTCTGTTCTTCGGTGGCGGCGGCGACGGACTGGTTGACGTTGTCGATCTCGCCGATCCGTTGGGTCACGCTGCCCAGACGCGTGCCGGCGAGGTTGGCGATGGTGACGCTTTCTTCGCTGTGTTGCTGGCTTTCGGTCATGGTGGTGACCGAGTCGCGGGCGCCCACTTGCAGTTCTTCAATCATTTGCTGGATCTCCAGCGCCGAGGCCTGGGTGCGTCCGGCGAGGCTGCGCACTTCATCGGCGACCACCGCAAAGCCACGGCCCGCTTCACCAGCCCGTGCCGCTTCGATCGCGGCGTTGAGTGCCAGCAGGTTGGTCTGCTGGGAAATGCCCTTGATCACTTCAAGGATCTGCCCGATGTTCACGGTCTTGTCGTTGAGCACCTCGATGTTGGCGCACGAGGCCTTGATCTTGCCCGACAATTCATTCATCACCTCGATCGTGCGTTGCACCACCTGGCGCCCATCCTCTGCTTGTTGCCGTGCGGCGCAAGATTGATGCGAGGCATCGGAGGCGTTGTGCGCGATCTCTTGTGCAGCGGCGCCCAATTGATTGATCGCCGCGGCCACACTGCTGGTGCGGCTGGATTGGTCGTCGAAATTGCTCAGCGATGAATGGGAAGCTTCCAGCACTCGCTGCGCCCCTTGATTGACGCCCAGGGCTGCGGCCGACACCTCACGCATCGACTGATGAATACGCTCCACGAAGCGGTTGAACGCCGCTGCCAACTGGCCGATTTCATCCCGCGATTGCACTTGCAGACGTCGCGTCAGGTCACCTTCGCCGAGGGAAATGTCTTCCATGACCCGTGTCAACAATTGCAACGGCCGGGTGATGCGCTGGGCGGTGTACCAGATCAGCAGCAGGCCGAGCAGTGCAGAACCGCCGCCGAGCAGCAGTTCCAGCGCAGTGCTTTGCACACCCTGAGCTGCGAGTTGCTTTTGCAGGGTAGCCACGGGAGCCAGCAATACGTCTTGCGGCACGCCCACCAAAACACCCCATGGCGCGGCGCCGGCAATGGGTGGCAACGGTTCGAGCACCTTGATCTGTTGCGCGTCGACAAACACGTTTGGCTGGCCCTGACGCAAGGCGTCCATTACCTCGGCATTGTCCATCGGATGGCCGAGGCGGCTGACATCCTGGCTGTTGGCGGAGATCACGCCGCGGGGGCTGACGATGCTGATCTGACCATGGCCGTCGAACAGTGCCTGGGCGCTGGCTTCACTGTTGTTTTGCAGCGCGGCGAGGTTGATGTCGAGGCCGACCACGGCGATCACTTTGCCGTTTTCCAGCAGCGGGAAAGCGACGCTGGTCACCAGTTTGCGACTGCCGGAGGCTTCGTCGAAGTACGGTTCCAGTACGCATGCCTGACGCGTGTCACGGGCGCAGGTGTAGAAGGCGTTGTAGGGCGCGCCGCTCGGCCCCGGCTCGGTGTTGGCCAGCAGGCCTTCGTCGCCGATCACCGCCTGCAGTTCGCCGGGTTTGCTTTGTACCCAGTACAACGAAAAGCGTCCGGTTTCGTTGCTGCCCAACGCTGCCTGGTTGGCGAAGCCGGCGTCGGCGCCGTCCAGCGCGTCGGCTTCAAAAATGACGTAAAGCCCGAGCAGGTCGGGCTTGTCGATCAGGGCCTGATGAAGCTGAGTGCTCAGCTCCTGGCGTAGTTGTATGGCGTTCAGTTGCCCCTGATGCTGGAGTTGCCTGAGGTACAGCAAATACCGCGACAAGCCCTGGCCGAACTCGTGGGTTTGCATGAAGGTGCGTTGCACCTGCATGGCCTGGACTTTGCCCAGCGCCTGCATGTGCTCCTTGTCCGCGTCGGCGAGCATTTCACCGCTGGCCTCGGCCACTTGCTGGCTGCTTTTGTGTGTCTGGTAGAGCGATAACCCCATCAGCAAACCCACCACCAACAACAGGCAGAGGCCAGCGAGCAGGGCGATCTTGCTCTGGATCGTGAGAAATCTTTTGTGCATGGGAAATACCTTTTTCCGTGAAGCGAACCCGATCCCCTGTAGGAGCGAGCCTGTCGAATCGTCGCACCGTCGCGATGGACGTCAACGATGACGCTGGCTGCCTGAATGACCGAGTTGTCCTGACGTTTTTCGCGAGCAGGCTCGCTCCTACAGGGGTTAGCTGGAATTAAAACGTTGTGGCAAAGATCAGCTGGCTGTAGAGGTTTTTGTCGTTGTTGCCCAACTGCGTGCCACCCTGGTCGGCGCTCTTGTCCGGCTGGAACAGGCCTACCAGCGGCATCACCGTGATGTGGTCGTTGAGGTGCCATTCGGCGTACAGGTCGATTTCGTGGCCATCGGTGTTACCCAGATCGCGGTCGATCGTGTCGAAATTGAAGTACATCGCGCCCACGGTCAGGTTCTCCAGCGGCGAGACGGTGAACTTGAGTTGCTGGATGCGTGAGTTGGTGTTGAACGGACCGGCATAGTTGCCCGCCACTTCACCCTGGAACCAGGTGCCGAAGCCGCGGCTGAAACCGTAGAACAGCGTGTCGTAGCCTTCCGAGAAACGGCTGTAACGGTAGCCGGCATAGGGCGTCCAGGGTGCTTCGGAAAAGGTCCAGCCGGCTTCCAGGTACCAGGCGTCCTCGGTGGCGGTGTGCGGTTTGTCCTGCTTAGCGTATTCGCCGGACAGGAACAGATCCTTGACCCCGGCGTTGCCGGTTGCACGCAGGCTGTAGGTCTTCATGCCATCGCGTTCGAGTTGCACCGGGGAAGCGTACTGTTCGTCGATGTCGGTGGTGTCGATGTAGGTCAAGCCAACGGTGCCGGCTTCAGACACGTGCTCCAGGGTGCCGACGTACATTTCAGTCATCGCCTGGGCACGGTTGTTGGATTTCAGCCACATCAGGTCACCGCGCCAGCCTTCCTTGCCACCGATGCGCAACACCGCGGTTTCGTCGAAGGCCTTGCGCGCCGCCAGCCAATAGGCGCCGCCACGGTTGAATTCACCCTCGGCCAGGCCTTTGCCGAGGTTCAGGGCGTCGCCGTTGATCAGGAAACCGTCGCCGACGACGATGTTCTGACGACCGAACGACAAGTCGATGCCGTCGGCGCCCAGCACCGCAAACAGCTCAGCCGAACGCCAGCCCAGATAGGCGTCTTCGAACCTGGTGGTGCGTTCCGAGCCGTCACTGAAACCGGCAGCATCGCCGTCGCCCCAGGTGCCGGAGCTGAGCATGTTCGCCGCACCATAAGCGGTACCGACACCGGCCAGACCCTGGTCGAAACTCAGGCCGTACTTGATGTAACCCTCGCGCCACGACGAAGAACCTTCGTCGAGACGACCTGACAGGGCGTAGTTTTCCTGACTGTGGAAAACGCCGAATACCGCTTCCAGCGTGGCGTTCAGGTGACTGTCGTCATCGGCGTAGAGTTCGTAGGCTCCGGCCTGGCCGGCGCTGATCATCAGCGCGAGCGTGGAGAGTCGAAGCAAGGGGGACTTGAGCATGGTGTGGCATCCGTTCTTGTTCTTGAGCGCAGGGTTGCGGTCTGCCCGGATACTAAGTCGCGACTTTTTTCGAGCCTTTTGCCTGTTTGCCAATTAGTTGGTCGTGCGTGCCAGATTGAGCGGTTTGGCAGAACCGCCAACACGACTGGCACGCAGGGCAAAACCTCTGTGCCGGCGACCGCCGACAATCCCTCACAACCTGCCGGAGCACCGTTGCCCCGGCGCCTTCAGTGTTGGCGCTCGTCTGTTGGCGGGCGCGTGGATTTTCAAGGGCGTTTTCTTATGTTCACCTCCCTGCGTTTGCCCCTCATCGGTTTGCTCTCATTGACCCTGGTCCAGGCCGCGCTGGCGGCCGATTGCGCACCGGTGCAAAGCCGCGGCGCCGAAGTGTTTGCCAATGAATGCGGGGTTTGCCACGCCGTGAGCAAAGGCGCGACCGGCATGATGGGGCCGAACCTGGCTGGCGTGGTGGGGCGCAAATCCGGCTCACTGGAAGGCTTCAACTATTCGCAGGCCATGCGCAACAAGAACATCGACTGGCAAGCCGAGAACATCGAGCAACTCATCACCCAACCCCAGGCTTATGTGCCTGGCACCTATATGCCCTACATGGGCATGGCCTCGGCGGATGATCGTCAAGCGGTCGTGTGCTACCTCAAAGAACAACATTAATCAGGCCGGATCTGCGCCTGAACAATTCGTCTCAACGAAAGGTGATTTATGAGCAACGTTGAAATCCTGCCGCAGGTAGCTGCATTTCTCGACCGCCGTCATGGCTGCTTCATCGACGGGCAATGGGTGTTTGCCGAAGGCGACAGCATCGCCGTGGTCAACCCGGCCACCGGGCAGACGTTGTGCGAAACCCTCGATGCGCCGCTGGAAATCGTCGAGCGTGCCGTGCAGTCGTCGCACCAGGCGTTCAAGTCCGGTGTGTGGTCGAGTCTGCGTCCGGCCGACCGTGAACGCATCCTGCTGAACTTCACCCGCCTGGTGGAGGAGCACGCCGAAGAGCTGGCGCAACTGGAAACCCTGAGCCAGGGCAAATCGATCAACATGGCCCGCGCGCTGGATCTGAACGCCACCGTGGAGTTCATGCGCTACATGTCTGGTTGGGCAACCAAGATCGAAGGCCAGACCTTCGACGTGTCGATTCCGCTGCCACCGGGTGCCAGGTTCACCGCGTTCACCAAGCGTGAGCCGGTGGGCGTTGTGGTTGGCATCGTGCCGTGGAATTTCCCGCTGTTGATCGCTGCCTGGAAACTGATGCCGGCGCTGGCCACCGGTTGCACCGTCATTATCAAACCGGCGATGGAAACGCCGTTGACCGCCATGCGCCTGGCGGAATTGGCCCTCGAAGCCGGGATTCCCGCGGGCGTGTTCAACGTCGTCACCGGTGGTGGTGCCTCGGTGGGTGGCGTGCTGACCTCCCATCCGCTGGTGAGCAAAGTGTCGTTCACCGGTTCCACCGCCGTGGGCAAGAGCGTCGGTGTGGCGTGCATGGAAAACATGACGCGCTTCTCCCTGGAGCTGGGTGGTAAAAACCCGATGATCGTGCTTGCCGATGCCGACATCGAAAAAGCCGTGCAGGGCGCGATTCTCGGCGGTCTGCTGAACAACGGCCAGGTGTGTGCGGCGGCTTCGCGCTTCTACGTGCATCGCTCGATTCACGACAAATTCGTGGAAGCGCTGGCGGCGGCAGTATCGGCCATGCCGATTGGCGACGGCATGAACTGCGACGCGGCCATCAACCCGCTGGTATCGCGCAAGCAGCAACAGAGCGTGCTCAAGCACATCGAACTGGCGCGGCAGGAAGGCGCTCGGGTAGTGACCGGTGGCGAGCTGCTGGAGGGCGACGGCTTTTTCGTGCAGCCGACTATTTTGGCCGACATCAACCACAGCATGGCCGTGGCTCGCGAAGAAGTATTCGGCCCGGTGCTGGGTGTGATGCCCTTCGACGATGAAGACGCCGTCATCGCGCTGGCCAACGACAACCGTTACGGTCTGGCCGCCAGCCTGTGGACCAATGACCTGGGCAAAGCCATGAACCTGGTGCCACGCATCGAAGCCGGTACGGTGTGGGTCAACGCCCATGTGTTGCTCGACCCGGCGATGCCATTCGGTGGGGTCAAACAGTCGGGCATGGGCCGTGAGTTCGGTCGTGCGGTGATCGAGGCCTACACCGAGCTTAAATCGGTGTGCATCGCCCATTGATGCAAAAAACCGCCTGTGGCGTGACGGTAATCACGCCGCCGGCGGTTTCGCCAATTCAATCCCGGCGGCGCCCAGCCGCTTGAGAATCTCGAACAGCAACTCGCTCTTGATCGCGGTAACCATCCGCGGGCTGCTGACATAACCGGTGACGGTCAACGTAATGCCCTCAGGCTTGAGCTGGCTGAAGCGCACCACCGGCGCCGGTTTCTCCAGAATGGCTTCGTGCTGGTTGTAGGTGTCATACAGCAGGTTGCGTACCTGTTCCGGGTCAATGTCCAGCGGGAACATCAGTTCGAGGGTCGCCACCCCTTGAGCGCTGCCACCCAGGGTGACGTTGCGCAGGTTTTGCGAGATCAACTGCGAGTTCGGCACGATCACGATCGAGCGGTCGGCCAGCTGTATTTCGGTGGCCCGCACGTTGATGCGGCGGATGTCGCCCTCGACACCGCTGATGCTGATCAGATCACCGACCTTCACCGGGCGCTCGGTCAGCAGGATGATGCCCGAGACGAAATTCTTGACGATCTCCTGCAAGCCGAAGCCAATGCCTACCGACAAGGCGCTGACAATCCAGGCCAGATTGGTCCATTTGACCCCCAGCGACGACAACATCAGCAAAATCACCAACGCGTAGCCGATGTTGGAGAACAAGGTACTGAGCGAGGCACACATGCCGGGGTCCATTTCGGTTTTCGGCAGGAATTCGTTGTCCAGCCAGCGCCGCAGCGAACGGATCAGGTAAATGCCGATGATCAGCGCAAGCAGGGCTTGCAAGAGGTTGGCAGGGACGATGTTCAGTTTGCGCAAGCCGTCGCCGCCGAGGATCGCCAGAATGTTGGTGGCCAGTTGGCCGAGCGTCGACCCGACCCCACCCACCACCAGCGTGATCAACGCCAGCAGCAGGAGCGTGGCGCGACCGGCACCGGACAGGATGATGGAAATCTGTTCCAGGCGCGTATCGCCAATGCCCAGTAATTGCTTGATCGCTTTTCCCGTGGAGTATCGGGGGGAAAACAGGTACTCGCAGCCGTCCTTCACCAACTGGATCAGCAAGTAGAAGCCAGCGAAAATGATAAAAAACCAGACCAGTTCGTAAGTGATGAAACGTGCCAGCGAGATATAGCCGATCAGCAAGGCCAGTAAGGAAATCACGATTGCGATGCTGGCAAAGGCATAGATCAAACCCGCCAAAGTGCGACCGGCTTCGGGGGCGGTGCCAGCCATGACCATGGCCCGGCGCGTTTTGCTGACACGCAGCAGCAGCGAACCGATCAATAACGAAATGACCAGCGCAACAAATCCCCTGACAGAAATCACCACCTGCGAGCTCATGCCGGTGGCATTGGTGATCTGCGCCAGCGACACCAGCACCAGCAGCGCACCGGCCAACCGCAAGGGAAAGGGTTTGATCACCAGTGCGAGCGGGTCGGCAAAAGCCGGCAGCCGCCACGAAGGGTGTTCGGTGGACAGCAGCGCGCGGCTCAGGCCAGTGATCAGCACGCAGGTATAGATGATTTTTTCAAAGTCCTGGGAAAACCCGCTGAGTTGTGGCGTCAGGGGCAGCTCTCGGGTGACGGTAAAAAACAGCAACTGCAGGGCAATCCAGGCAGAGAGGATCGTGGCGATTACCGAGGCCAACGCCAGCGAGCTTCGTCGCAGGCGACCTTCTGGCATTCGATGAATGCACAACCAGGTCAGCCCGCGTTCGGCGACCCTACGACCGGAGATCCAGAAAACCAGGGCCAGGGCGAGCAGCAGGCAGGTCAACAGGCGCTCGCCCGGCTGCCAGGTGGCGCCAAGCGTGGCACGGATCTGCTGGATGAACGCGCTGAACTTTTGCCGATCTTCCGCTGGCGGATTGAGCAATGTCGACCAGAACCAGGGGTTGAGCACGCTGCGGGTCTGCTGGGTCACCTCGGTTTCCAGCAAGCTGCGGCGGATGGCGGCGATCTGAGTCAACAGTTCGGCGGCGCTGGCTTTTAGGGTTTCCAGGGTTTTCAGACGGGCGTCGACCTGATTTTTTTGCTCGGTGAGGGCGGCTCTCTGACTGGCGATTTCGGATTTCTCGAGCCCGGCACCGGGCAGGGGCGTCGGCCCCAACACCCCCAGTTGCGCCTGCAACTGGGCCTGTTCGGGCATTAACAGCGCCGTGAGCCGATCAATCTCGCGGATAAGGGCCTGAAGTAGATCCTGAGGAGCTTCCAGCTGACTGTAATTGCTGGCCAGGGATACCTGCTGTTTGAGGTTGCCGAGTTGGACCATCAATGCGTCCAGATCACTTTCAGAGACGCTGGCGAGCGCAGGTGTTGAAGTGGCAACAGGAGGCGCGAGCGGTTGCGCCGCCGACAGCACCCCGACGTTCGACCCGAACAATAAAGCGATGAGAATCACGAAGCTCACAGCATGGCGCATCGGCGTGCTCGACTGGTTGTGTTACTCAGCCTATGAGGTTAGGTCATGAGCCACGATATCGAGGCTTTTTTGCTCGAAGACACCTCTGGAACGCAGCGGATGGTTCAGGTGTAGGCCAGCAATCGGCCGCAGAGAATCACGCTGACCCAAAGAACGATGGAAAACAGTGCCTGCAGTTTGGCCACGCCCGGCGCAGGGTTGACGGTATTCCACGCCGTGACGGAACGGTACACGCCGACATGGAACAGCACGGCGTTGAGCCCCGCCGTGGCGATCAGGCACAGCTTGAGGATGAAAATATCATTGGAGGCGAAGTCGTGAGGGTGGGCGGAAAACATCATCAAACCAGCCGGTACGATCAACAGCAGGGCCGCCACGGACCATGGCAGCAGATGGCGGGCGAGAGCGGTCACCTGAATGTTGCGCGATACGCCGAGCACCCGCAGGTCGAACATCACCACCGAACCGACCAGTATTGCGAAGCCGAGGATGTGCACCACCTCCACCAGCGGATACAGCCACAAGTCACCGCGCATGGCTGAGCCGAGCGACGAATCATTCAGCCAGTCCATCCAGCCCTGGTTGGCTTCCATCAGCGCAACTCGGTGGTTTTGTCGCCGATCGTGATGCGTTCTGCGCGCAATTCATCGGGCTTGTTGCGGTTTTGATAACCGACGACCGTTGCCTGATTCCCCTCTGCCAGCATTTCTTTCGTCAGGCCGCGGTTTTCCATGCGCGAGGGCGGCGCCAGCACCACGTTCCAGGTCTTGTCTGCGGTTTTCAGGTTCACGAAGCCGTGGGGGTGTGAGTAACCGGACGCTTCAATGGTGCCGCTCAGTTGCAGGGGTTTGCTGGAGTCGTATTCGCTCCAGCCGTGATGGGCAAATGCCGCAGTGGCCACCAACAGCAAAGACGCGCTAAAGCCCTTGAGCATGATGTGCATGACAGGGTTCTCCTGTTGAAGATCGTTTTGCGAAGCTGCTTTTCAGGATAGATGGCCTGTTTCGGTGGCTGGAATACCCCGACCAATAGAATGTTTCAGGCTGTGACGCAGGGCTCGCCAGGCTCTGCAGGCCTTCGACGGAACCATGTTCTACGCTTATCCGCAGATACCACCCATAACAACAATGCTAAAGGGAGAGACACCATGTCCGCTTTGTTTCGTCGCGTCGGTCACCGCCTGGCTGTGGGCCTTGTGGCTGTAGCGCTCACAACGCCCGCACTGGCGCTGGATACCGTCAAGTTCATGGCCCCAGGTTCTGTAGGCGGCGGCTATGACCAGACGGCCCGAGTGCTGGGCAAAGCCCTGATAGAAGCCAAGGCTGCCAAAGCCGTCACCTTCGAGAACAAGGGCGGCGCGGGCGGTACGTTGGGGTTGGCGCAGTTTGCCAACAGCACCAAAGGCGACCCGAATGCGTTGCTGGTGGTCGGGGCGATCATGGTCGCGGGCATCGAACAGAACAAACCGCAGATCACCTTGAAGGACGTCACGCCGATTGCCCGGCTGTTTACCGAATACAACGTGATCGCCGTGCGCAAGGAATCGCCTTACAAAACCCTGGATGACCTGATCAAGGACTTCAAGGCCAAGCCTTCCAGCGTGACCTGGGGTGGCGGCTCAAAAGGCTCCATCGACCACATCGGCATTGCCGAACTGGCCGGCAAACTGGATGTTCCGGTCAATAAAGTGAATTACATCGCCACTGGCGGCGGCGGTGAGATCGTCGCCCAGACCCTGGGCGGCCAAATCAAGGTGCTGACCGGGGGCTATGCCGAATTGGGTCAGTACATCAAGAATGGCCAGATCCGCGTGCTCGCCATCGGTGCGCCCGAGCGTGTTCCGGAGATCGATGCGCCCACCCTCAAGGAAAGTGGCTACGACGTGGTCATCGGGAACTGGCGCGGTGTCTACGGCGCGGCGAACCTCACGCCCGAACAGCGTAAAGAGGTGACCGACGCGGTGCTGGCCGCCAGCAAAAGCAAAATCTGGCAAGACAATATTCGCACCAATGCCTGGACCGAGAGCGTGCTGACCGGTGATGACTTCGGCAAATTCGTCGACGAAGAGCACGTTCGGTTGCGTGCGATGCTGGTCAAGGTCGGGCTGCTCTGAGATGGCCGCGTCCCGTGCAGTCGTGCCGACGCAATTGGCGATCGGCATCGGCCTGATCGTCCTCAGCGCCGTGTTGGCGGTGGGGGCCTTTCGGTTTCCGCCCGAGATGGGCTTCGTCATTCTGCCGGCGTACGTCTATCCCTACGCGGTCGCGGGGTTTCTGTGTGCGGTGGGCGTTTTGCTCAGTTATCAGGCGCTCAGCGGTGGTTTCCGCGAGCTCGACGGCAGCAATCCCGGCATAGCGGGTGGCAAGCTTGGCGCGGCCTGGGTGACCGGAGGACTCCTGGGCGTGGCGCTGCTGATCAACCTCATCGGCTTCGTGCTGGCTGCCGGGTTGCTGTTTGCCTGCGCGGCCCGGGGTTTTGGCAGTCGTCATCCGTTGCGCGACCTGGCTATCGGCATCGCCCTGACGCTACCGATTTATTGGCTGTTCAACGCCGGGCTGGGGGTTTCCCTGCCGCCGCTGGTCAATGCCTGGATCTGATCCAGGCCAAAGGAGATCGACCGCGTGGACATTCTTGCAAACCTGGCCATGGGATTTTCCGCAGCGCTGACGCCGATCAATCTGATGTGGGGGTTTGTCGGTTGTTTGCTCGGCACTGCCATTGGCGTTCTGCCGGGGATCGGGCCGGCACTGACCGTGGCGTTGCTGCTGCCGATCACCGCCAAGGTCGATCCGACCGGTGCGCTGATCATGTTTGCCGGGATTTACTACGGCGCGCAATTCGGCGGGTCGACCACCTCGATTCTGCTCAATACCCCCGGTGAGTCGTCGTCCATGGTCACGGCGCTGGAGGGCAACCTCATGGCGCGCAATGGCCGTGCGGGACCGGCCCTGGCCACCGCGGCGATCGGCTCATTCGTCGCGGGTACGATCGCGACGATCCTGCTGACGCTGTTCGCACCGCTGGTGGCCAGGCTGGCGCTGAATTTTGGCCCGGCCGAGTATTTCGCGATCCTGGTGCTGTCGTTCACCACGGTGTCGGCAGTGCTCGGCGCGTCGATGCTGCGCGGCTTTGCGTCGCTGGGGATCGGATTGACCATCGGCATGATCGGCCTCGACTCAACCTCGGGTATTGCCCGCTACACCCTGGGCGTTCCCGAGTTGGTCGACGGCATTGAAGTGGTGCTGGTGGCAGTCGGTTTGTTTGCCGTCGGCGAGGCCCTGTACAGCCTGCTTTATCAATCGGAACAGGCAGAAGGGC
The DNA here is from genome assembly GCF_004307635.1 of Pseudomonas sp. Sample_22. Taxonomy (NCBI): domain Bacteria; kingdom Pseudomonadati; phylum Pseudomonadota; class Gammaproteobacteria; order Pseudomonadales; family Pseudomonadaceae; genus Pseudomonas; species Pseudomonas sp. Sample_22. The sequence goes on along the minus strand of NZ_RCNY01000015.1, from coordinate 18,464 downwards.
GGCATCGCCTGACGTCGTTGTGGATGACCCGCGCCGACTGGAAACGCTCGGTGCCTGCCTGGCTGCGAGGCACGTTTATCGGCTTCCCGTTCGGCTCGATTCCGGCCGGTGGCGCGGAGATTCCGACGTTCCTGTCCTATTCCACCGAACGCAAACTCAGCAAGTACCCGAAAGAGTTTTCCGCCAACAAAGGCCAGGGCGCCATCGAAGGTGTGGCCGGCCCGGAAGCGGCCAACAACGCCAGTGCCACGGGCTCGCTGGTGCCGTTGCTGACCCTGGGCATTCCCACGTCGGCGACGGCGGCAATCCTGTTGGCGGCGTTCCAGAACTACAACCTGCAACCGGGGCCGATGCTGTTTGAAACCTCCGCCGACCTGGTCTGGACCCTGGTGGCTTCGCTGTATATCGGCAACGTCATCCTGCTGGTGCTGAACCTGCCGCTGGTGGGGCTGTGGGTCAAATTGCTGCAGATTCCCCGACCGTACCTGAACGCCGGGATTCTGGTCTTCGCCACCATCGGCGTGTACGGCATGCGCCATTCGTCTTTCGACTTGCTGCTGATGTTGGCTATCGGCTGGGCCGGTGTGCTGATGCGGCGCTTCGATTTCCCGGTGGCGCCAGTGATTGTCGGCATGCTCCTGGGGCCAATGGCCGAAAAGCAACTGCGCAACGCCTTGTCCATCAGCGAGGGCGACTGGACGATATTTTTCACCCAGCCGATCTCGGCGTTTTTCATGGCCCTGACATTGTTGGTGCTGATGGTGCCGTACCTGCTGCATAAACGTGGCATCAAGCTGCACGAAGACGATTGATGCTGTGAATGTAGGAGCGGGCTTGCCCGCGATGGCGGTGTGTCAGTTACATCAATACTGAATGTGCCGACGTCATCGCGAGCAGGCTTGCTCCTACAATTTTGCGGTCTGCTCGGCGAACCACTGCATCACCTGCGCGCACGCTGGGTGCGACGCCGCGGAGGGTTGCAGGCACAGCGCGTAGATTCCCCGAGTCTTCAGCGGCTCCCCGAACGGAATGACCAGCACGCCGCGTTCAATCGATTCGCCCGCCAGGGTCAGGTCGGTCATGGCCACACCCAGGCCTCGCGCTGCGGCGTCCAGCGCCAGTTCGTCGAGGTTGAACGGGATATGCCGAAAGTCCTCCAGTGACTCTCCGCCATTGGCTGACAACCACAGTCGCCAATCATTTTTGTCGCTCGAACGGTGCAGCAACGCGAAGCGCGCAAGATCCTCCTGCGAGTTCAGCGCCAGGCCGGGGGCGCACACTGGCACCAGCGCTTCCTCGAACAGCGCCAGGCATTGCGCGGCGCCAGACGGCTCGGGCAAGTAAAGGATGTACGCGTCGCTGTCGCTGGCAGGCTCGACGACTTCCGTGGCCACGGTCTCTATCGCCAGCGATACCTCTGGATGGTGGCGATAGAAATCACTCAGCCTGGGCAGCAACCAACGCACGGCCAGTGACACATGCAGGCGGATACGGAACGGGCGTTTGCGCGGTGCGATCCGTTCCTCCAGGGTCTTGAGCTGTTCGAGTATTTGCCGGGCGCTAGCCAGTACCTGCTCGCCTTCGGCGGTCAATCGAAGGCTGCGGCTGGTCCTGACGAACATCGGCACCCCGAAATGGCTTTCCAGTTGCTGGATTTTCCGGCTTACAGCGCTTTGGGTCAGGCACAGCGTTTGCGCAGCACTGGTGAAGCTGCCGGAATCGGCGACTTCAACCAAAGCCTGCAAGCCTTGCAACGAAGGAACGTGGCGAATGTTATCCATGCGTTTAGGGAATACCTGAATGATTTAATAACGTTGGTTGTCGCGATCAAGTCCCTTTAGATTCTAGTCATAGCGACCTTCTTCTGAAACAACTCATGCATTAATGGCATGAAGTCGTGCAGGACGGTCCGCAGCCGACAGTTAACGAGGTGACGCATGGAAAATAGATGTGGCTGGATTGCGCAAGCGGGGGATTCGCCGCGGCGTGAGCCTTTGAATGGCACGCAACACGCCGACTGGCTGATCATCGGCGCTGGCATCACCGGCCTGTGCGCCGCACATTCACTGGCTGAAATGCATCCTCTGGCGCGCATTGTGGTGGTCGACAGACAACGCGCTGCGCAAGGGGCATCGGCGCGAAACTCGGGGTTTGTGGTGGCCCACGAACATCCAGCCAAGGCGGAGTTGCAAGGCAACTCGGGGTTCGCCGATTTTCAGGTCGACACAACGATTTCCCGCGCCGCCAGCGACGAGGTGCGCAAACGCATTGCCCGGCACGCGATCGACTGCGATTTCCGTGAGTCAGGTTATTTTTTCGCCGTCAACGATCCGCGCAAGTTGACCGATGTCGAGGCCAAGTTGCAGACGCTGCGTGCCGTGGGTGCCAGCGCGCAATTTCTGCACGGTGATCAACTGATTCAGAAGCTGGGAACCCGGCATTACCAGGCGGCGATCTGGTGCGGTAATGGCAACGCGTTGCTGCAACCGGCGAAGTACGTTAAGGGTTTACTCGATGCCTTGCCGGAAACCGTGACGCTGTTCGAAAACACCGAAATCAGTGGGCTGCAACGCCTGAGCAGCGGGCGTATTCGGGCCAGCGGCAGCAACGGCTGCGTCGAGGCGAAACAGGTGCTGGTCTGCCTGAACGCTTTCATCCCTCGTTCAGGCATCAGCGACAGCGGCACCTTCGCGATGGAGCTAAGTGCCAGCCTCACCCGGCCGCTCAGCGATGAAGAGTTTCAAGCCCTTGGCACCGTGGAGCCTTGGGGCGTGCTGTCGACCCGGCCATTGGGTGCCACGGTGCGCCTGACGCCGGATCGGCGCGTGATGATCCGCAACACCGCGGAATACCGCAGCCAGGACTTGTCTCTCGCGCAACTGGCGACCCGCCGCAAGCACCATGTGCTGGGTTTGCAACGACGCTTTCCGATGTTGGGCGAGCAGGACATCCAGTACACCTGGACGGGCCACCTCAGCGCTTCACGTTCCGGGCAGCCGTACTTCGCCAAAGTCGAGGAGGGCGTGTTTGCCGTGGCCGGGTGCAATGGCTCCGGTGTCGCACGCGGCACGCTGTGGGGACGCTTGCTTGCAGAGTTGGCGTCCGGCGCCAGTTCGCCGCTGCTGCAATCGGTCATGCAGCGTGCCCAGCCCGGCTGGCTGCCGCCCAAACCATTTCTCGACATCGGTGCCATGCTGCGTATGCGCATAGAGGCGTCCCGGGCCAGAACTGAAATCTAGAACACCGCCTTTCACTCTCAACAAAAGCACTTCAACACCAAGGTGATCGAACATGCGCGTCAAAACACTGTCCCTGGCCGCTCTGCTCTCGACGTTCTGTGCAGCCGCTTACGCTGACGAAACCCTGAACATTTCCAACTGGAACGGCTACATCGCCGATGACACCCTGACCAATTTCACCAAGGAAACCGGGATCAAGGCGACTTACGATATCCATGACAGCAACGAAGTGCTGGAATCGAAGTTGATGACCGGCAACACCGGTTATGACGTGGTCAGCCCGTCGAACCATTTTCTGTCACGCCTGATCAAGGCTGGAGCGATCCAGAAGCTCGACAAGAGCCAATTGCCCGGCTGGCAAAACCTCGATCCTGTGTTGATGAAAAAACTCGAGGTCAACGATCCCGGCAACCAGTACGGCTACCCCTACATGTGGGGCACTGCCGGCATCGGCTACAACGTCGAGAAGATCAAGGCGATCTTCGGCAACACCGACGTTACCCGTTCCTGGAGCCTGTTTTTCGAAGAGGCCAACATCAAGAAACTCAGTGAGTGTGGCGTAGCGATCATCGATAATCCGACGCAGGTGTTGCCGATCACGCTCAACTACCTGGGCCTGCCACCCCACAGCCACGAACCGGCGGATTACAAGAAAGCTGAACAGGCGTTGCTGAAGATTCGTCCGTACGTCCAGTATTTCCATGCCTCCAAGTACATCAGCGACCTGGCAAACGGCAACGTCTGCGCGGTGATCGGGTTCAATGGCGATATCGTCCAGGCGGCGGCGAGTGCCAAGGAAGCCAAGAACGGCATCAACATTGCCTATTCGATCCCGGATGAAGGCTCCACGTTGTGGTTCGACATGGTGGTGATGCCCAAAAGCGCACCCCACGAGAAAAACGGCTACACCTACATGAATTACCTGTTGCAGCCACAAGTGATCGCCAACATCAGCAACAGCATCCATTACGCCAACCCCAACAGCGCAGCAGACGCCGATGTGGTGCCGGCGGTGAAGCAGGACCTGGCGATCTACCCGTCCAAAGCGGTGATGGACAAGTTATTTACCGTGGAAGATTTGCCGGCATCTATCGCCCGTTTGACCACGCGTCTGTGGACCAAACTGAAAACCAATACCTGACAGGTCCCGGCTCAATGTAGGAGCGAGCCTGCTCGCGATGGGCTCAAGGACAATACGTTTATTCAGACAGCGCGCATTATCGTTAACGTCCATCGCGAGCAGGCTCGCTCCCACAGGGGGGTGTGTTCATGCCAGCATCGACATCAACCCTCCCTGGCGATCCAGCTTGGCCAGGTCATCGAAACCACCGATGTGCGTGTCGCCGATAAAAATCTGCGGCACGCTGCGCCGGCCGCTTCGGCTGAGCATTTCTTCAAACTTTCCCGGTTCGCGCTGGACATTGATCTCTTGCATCGTCGCGCCTTTGCCGGCCAGCAGTGATTTGGCGCTGCGGCAGTATGGGCAGGTGTCGGTGGTGTAAAGGGTCACGGTGTTCATGCTGGTTATCTCCGCAATGGGTTGATCAGGCGTCGATGGCCGGAAAGTCGATATCGGTCAATGCGACGTTGTTCAGGTAGTTGGTCAGCGTCTGCGAGGCCACATGGGCGACCACTTCGATGATCTTCGCGTCATTGATGCCTGCGGCTCTGGCAGAAGCGATCTGTTCGCTGGTGAGCTGGCCACGGCTTTCGGTAATCTGCTGGGCAAGCAGGGCGTAAGCGTCCAACTGACCGATTCGCGCACTGCGGATCTCCTGTTGGGTGAGCCCGGCCTTGCCGGCAAACACGGTGTGCGCCGCCAGGCAATAATCACAGCCGTTGACCTGCGAGGTGGCGAGGTAGATCGCTTCCTTTTCCGTGGCGCTCAATGAGGTTTTGCTCAGCGCCGCCGAGTTTTGCAGGTACGAGGCAAGGACGGCAGGCGCATGGGCCAGCACCTTGAAGACGTTGGGCAGGAAGCCGATTTTCTTTTGTACGCCTTCCAGCAATGGGCGGGTGGCGTCGGTAGCTTGTTCGAGGCTGACAGAGGCAATACGAGTCATGGTGATTCTCCGGGATTGAAGCGCGACATGCGCTGGGTACGTAGTCCATGCTAGTGATTCATGCTGGTCAATTGGCTGCAAATCGTCGACGATATGCGACAGATCGTCCAGAACAGCTTCGGGAGCTTCCCATGGATCGCCTTTCCACGTTGCTCAACCATTTCGGCGTCAACGCCGGCACCTTTCACAGCGGCACGTTTTGCGGCACGACGGCGTTCGATGGCAGCCAGGCGTGCGGCCATGTGCATCTGCTTCAGGCGGGCGAGTTATCGCTCAAACTGGCAGACGAACGAGAGCTGCACCTGCGCGAGCCAACGCTGATCTTTTTCCCGCGACCTTATCGTCACCGCTTGTTCGCCCCCGATTCGTTCGGCACGCAGTTGGTGTGTGCATCCCTGGATTTCGATGGCGGGGCTGGCAATGCCCTGGCCGCCGCGCTGCCGGATTTCCTGGTGCTGAAACTCGATGAAATCCCCACATTGGCCAGCACCCTGCAATGGTTGTTCGACGAAGCCTTCGCTGGCACCTGCGGTCGGGAAGCGGTGATGGATCGACTGTTCGAACTGGTGGTGATCCTGTTGTTGCGCCACATCCTCAGCAGCCGCAATCAACAGCCGGGCATGATGGCCGGCCTTGCCGATCCACGCCTGGCGCGGTCCTTGAACCTTATGCATGAGTTTCCGGGCAAGCCCTGGAGCGTGGCCGAATTGTCGGTGGCGGCGAACATGTCGCGAGCCAGCTTCGCCGAACATTTCAAGCGCGTGGTCGGCCAGGCTCCGGTGGATTATCTGGTGAGCTGGCGCATCAGCTTGGCGCAGAAACGCTTGCGCGAGGGCAAGCCCATTGCCCTGATCGCCGAAGAGGTTGGCTACGAAAGCCCATCGGCACTGGCCCGGGCGTTTCGCCGCAAGACCGGTGTCAGCCCCCGGGAATGGAGAGGGGAGACGCCATGATCCAATGCAAACGCGCAGGCGAACCTGCCAGGGGCGAAGACGGGCGACGGATATTGGTTGATCGAGAGTGGCCGCGACATTGCTCCAGGGATTCGTTGCCGCTGGACCAATGGTTGCCCGACGTCGCGCCTTCGATTGATTTGCACAAGGCATTTACCGCCGGTGAAGTGGATTTCGGCCAATTCAGCGCGGCCTATCGCCAGCAACTGATCGCTCGCCCGGAACACTGGTGGGCGCTTCTGGGATATGCACAAACCGGCACGCTCACGCTGGTTTTTGCCGCTCAAAACCTGCTGGAAAACCACGCCGTCGTACTCGCCCGATGGCTGGAGGACGAGCTGGATCGATACCAGGAGGCCAGCTCGCCGGTGTGCTATCGCGACGAGTTTCCGGGTTATTGAGACGTCGGCATTGGCCGCTGATCCAACCTGGATTTTATTCCTGAACCACCCACACGCTGCACGGCATCTTGTACAGCACGCGTTCGATGGTGCTGCCCACCAAGCGTTCCATGGCGCGGTGACCGGCGCGTCCCATGACGATCACGTCTGTTTCATAGGCCTGCGCATAGTTGCAAAGCACCTTGGCCGGATCGCCCAGGATCATGTGCTGACATTCCGGTTCAATACCGTTGCGCTGCGCAAGCTCGCGGAAGGCATCGGCTTGTGAGTCGAACAATGTCTTGGCTTTGCTCGAAGAAAAAAACGCCGAGCCATTACTGAAGCCGAATTCATCTGCACTGATGGATGAAAGATCATGGGCGTAAACCACGTCGAGCTGCGCATTGCAGGTGATGGCCAGTTTGGACGCCTCACACAAGATCCTGTCGTTGAAACCCTTGTATTGGTCATCACTGTGAAAAGGGTCTACGGCAGCGACAATTTTGCGCGGCAATGCGTGATGCATATGGCTGACAAAATGCAGGGGGACCGGGCATTCGCGCAGCAGGTGAATATCCAGTGGGGTAAACATCAGGCGCGACAGCAGCGATTCGTGCTCCAGGGCTTTGATCAAGGCGGCCATCGGCTGCTCTTTGAGATGAATCAGGATCTCTTGCAACGGCCGCTCTACCCAGACCACTTCCGTGGTGACGTGCACACCGATCTTGCGCATGGGGCGTGCCTGGTCTTCAAGCCACTGGCGATGACGCTCGACATAACCCAGCCGCATCTGATCCAGCGCTTGTTCATTAACCATCCCGGCAGTCGCCAGCCCTTCGAGGTAATCGAACGCCACGATGTGCAATGCTGCTTGCGACGCTTTGGCCAATGCTGCAGCCCGGTCAAAGGCGGGACTGTTGTGCATCAGAGGTGGGACGACCAGCATGAAACGCGATTGATCAGCCATGACTGTACTCCGGTAGGTCATCGAACAGTGGTGTGCCGAAATGACTCCAGGTTCTTACAGGTAAAGTCGGTGGATCACCTGACGACTGTCGTCGGGATCGTTGGATGTCTCGAATCCCAACGCCTTGGCCAGGTCGCGCATTGGCGCATTGCTGGCGGCGTCTACCGAATACATCTGCTGAAAGCCGTTATGGCGTGCGGCCTTGATCAAGTGTTCCATCAGTAAAGTGCCCAGCCCCAGGTGGGTCCACTCATCGGCGACCGTGACGGCGCATTCACACACCTGTTCGCTGGTGGCGGCGTAGCGGCTGATGCCGATCTCGACCAGCCGACCGTTGTCGTGGACCATGGCGATGTAGGCCACGCGTTGTTTGTTGTCGGTGTCCATCAACTGATCGAGCATCGCGGCGCTGGGCTCACTGATTTGCGCAAGAAAGCGCATGTGCCGGGATTCCGGAGACAGCCGTTTGATGAAGGCATATTCGCGGTCGCGGTCCTTTTCCGTCAGTGGCCGGATCAGCACGTGGCGACCATCCCTGAGTGCTTCGATCCAGTACTGGCTGTCCACCGCGGCGTAAGCGGCTGCGGCGCGGTCATTGTGGTCTTTGACGGTAAGCATGGGGTTAATCCTCCAGCGTTGTTCTTATAGGGCGGGCACGGCAAAAGCCTGTTTCATTCCTTTCTACGCCGCTGCCTGCCCTGGTATTTGATCTGGATCAAACATTCGATCAAAGGCTGTAGAGGTTCCCGCTTCGTCAAGGCACCGACATAGACGGCACTCACGTCACCAGCGACGTCACTCATCGAGTGACGTTTCTTCAGGTTTTTTAGGGGCTTAGCTCACCAGTACATACGGCATCTGTTCCCTCGCAGCCTTCAGGGTGCTTGCCCACCAGTTCAGCTGAACCAGCATTCGAGCCATGGGCAGCCGGGCTTGATCAGTCTGTCGTACATGCCCGGCCTCATCGATCAGCGACCAGGGATCAGTGAAGGACACGTAATTGCTGATAGGTACCGCGTGCTGCGCGGACAGCACCTGGCGAAGGTGATCGATCGCACAAAGTCCACCCGATGCCCCGCCGTAGCCAATGAATGCCACTGGCCTTGCGTGCCAGCGAACCGACACCTGATCAATGAATGCTTTAATCCCGGAGTGATAAACATCGGACAGTTGCGATGTGATGAACAGAAATGCATCAGCATCGGCCAAATGGCGAAGAGTTTCCTGTCGCTGTATAGCTGCCACCTTGTCAGGTTTGGCCATGAGGTCGGCAGGTCCCATAAACCAAGGCTCGAACTCGGCACGTTGCGCCAAAACATCAGAAACCCATTTCAGCAGCGCAGCGTCCAGACCTTCCTCATCCTTGGCGCCATGAATCACGATCAGTTTCATCTCGCTGTTCATCTCAACCTCCCACTGTAAATCCGCACGTCTTTGCTGAATTTCTCCTGCGCCTTTCAGGCTCTGGATTAGAGTATGAGTGGCAGCGCGGCAGATATAGCCGGTACTGGGGCATACAATTTGTGACGTGAATTCATATGAGACGGTTGGACATAAACTGCTTCGCCGAAATGAACGTGTTCGTCAGGGTCGTTGAAGATGGCGGTTATACGGCGGCCGCCAAGCATTGTGCGATGACCCCGTCAGCGGTCAGCAAGCTGGTCTCGAGGCTGGAAAACCGCTTGGGCACGCGTTTGCTCAATCGCTCGACAAGACGGCAATTGCTCACGCCTGAAGGGGCCGCGTTCTATGAACGCAGCGTGACTATCCTGGCGGCGCTCGATGAGGCCGAGCAGGAGGCCGCGGCGAGCTCCGAACCGCAGGGAACCGTGCGGGTCAACTGCAACGTCGATATCGGGCGTTTGTATCTGCTGCCCCTGTTGCAGACATTTTTGCGGCTCCACCCTGGAGTCTCGGTGGAGGTTTTTCTCAGTGACGAGGTTGTCGACCTGATCAGCGCACGGGCTGACGTGGCCATCCGCAGCGGCCCGCTGAAAAGCTCCAATCTCGTGGCCAGGCGCTTGGGCGAGACGAGAGCCCTTGTCGTGGCATCACCGGCCTATCTTGCAGCTCGCGGCATACCGAAAACGCCAGCCGATCTTGCGGACCACACCTGTCTGGGGTTCACCTTCAGTCCACCGATGATGGAGTGGGGCTTCGTCAGCGCAGACGGCCAACCCATTCCGGTGGCCGTCGCCGGCAATGCACGGGCCAGTGACGGCAATGCAGTTCGCGATCTGGCAATTCTTGGGCTCGGCCTCGCGCGCGTTGGGTTTTGCCAGGTCGAGCAAGATCTGGCGGATGGCCGGCTTCTTTCGGTGCTAGAGGACTTCGTGCCCAGCGCAAAGACGGAAGTGCACGCGGTTTACGTCGGGCAAGGAGGGAAGTTGCCCACACGTGTCAGAGCCTTCATGGATTTTCTGGCGGCAAACTTGAAAATCCACTGATCGCACAAGACCAGGGCACCTCACGCTTGGCGGTAGGCGCTGGGCGTGACGCCGACTTCGCGACGAAAAACCTGGGAAAAATGGCTGGGGCTGGAATAACCGACTTCCAGCCCGACATCAATGATGCTGCGCTCGGTCTCGAGCAGTAGATGTCGCGCGCGACTCATGCGCAGGCGGATGAAATACTGCGACGGCGACAGCCCCGTGGCACGCTTGAACATCCGGCTGAAGTGGTAGTCGCTCAAGTCAGCGATTCGTGCCAATTGCGCAAGACTGAAGTCATCGGCCAGGTGCTCGTTCATTGCATCGATAACGCGACGCAGCTTGTACGCTTGCAGAGCATTGCTGCGTCGGGTCGTACTGTGCGGATCGAGATAACGCCGTATCAGGTGAACGGTCAGCGCCTGAGCCAGGCTGTGTACGAACAGCGGGCTGGGTTTGCGTTGCTCGATCAACTCGAGGCGTAACTGATTGAGCATGAAACTTATCCGTTCATCCCGGGCACCGGAGATATCCAGGAACGTCACTGCAACGCTGTGCTCGCCCAGAACATCACGGGCCGCCTGTTCAATCATGGGCAGGCCGAGATAAAGATGCATCACTTCGAAGGTGTCGCAGCCCAGGGTCTGCCAGCGCATCTCATAGGGTTCATTTGTATTGGTAAGAAAAAAGTCGCCAGCCTGCACCTCGACGGCTTTCCAAGCCCCACCGAGGGATCGCTCCTCGACCTTGGCCGAGCCTGTCAGGACCAATACCAGCAGGGGTTCGACCACGGCGGGCACGAGTATTGGCTCTACGGTGCTGTGATGGCTGAACAACTGCACCATCACATCCTGCATCTGCGGGAGCAACGGCAACACCTGCGGCGTTCCCGGCAGATGCTGCGGCATCGATTCGGCCGCGATGCGAAGGGTATCAATCGGTGGCACGTCGTCATGTTCAGGCTGGCGCACACGAGGCTCCATTGAAAAAAGCGCTGAGGGGCTGGCATCAACAGGGTAACGCAACCTCGGTACCCATCGGCAATTGCGCAAGCTACCTCAGAAATTCAGATGTTGGCGCAAAACTCCAACAGCCACGGCAAGCCTGCGAAAGCCCGATTCTCCCGATTGCGCGACAGTGAGGCCGTCGATAACTACAGCGCCTCACGGGCGCCAGGCCGCCGAATATCTCGCCGGCTTGCAAGCAGGAGAGCACCATGACTCAGATCAATCACCGTATTCCCAACGAAGTCGAAGGCAAAGTCGCGCTGGTCACCGGCGCCGCCAGTGGCATCGGCAAGGCTATCGCACTGATGCTGCATGCGCGTGGCGCCAAGGTCATTGCTGAAGACATCAATCCCGCCGTCGAAGCACTCGCTCGTCCCGGGTTGGTGCCGCTGGTAGCCGACATCAGCAAAGACGGGGTTGCCGAGCGCGCCGTCGGATTGGCCGTCGAGACGTTCGGGCGACTGGACATTCTGGTCAACAACGCCGGGATTATCATCAACAAGCTGGTCATCGACATGACCCGCGAAGACTGGGAGCGCATCCAGGCAGTCAACGCAACCGCGGCCTTTTTGCATTGCCGCGAAGCAGTCAAGGCGATGATGCCCAACAAATCGGGAGCGATAGTCAATATCGCCTCTTATGCCTCCTATTTCGCCTTCCCGACCATTGCCGCTTACACCGCGTCCAAAGGCGCATTGGCCCAATTGACCCGCACGCTGGCGCTCGAGGCTATCGAGCATGGCATTCGCGTCAATGCCATCGGCGTCGGCGACGTTGTCACCAACATTCTTAACGACGTGGTAGAGGACGGTCCTGGCTTCCTGGCCAAGCACGGTGAAGCCGCTCCCATCGGACGTGCCGCGCAGCCGGAAGAAATTGCCGAAGTCGTGGCATTTCTCGCCTCGGACCGCGCAAGCTTCATTGTTGGCTCGGTGGTCATGGCGGATGGCGGCATGACCGTCACCGCTGGTTGATCGGCTGAACGGGCATTTGCGTTAAAGAGAGCAGCTTCTGGGCCGTTTTCTGCCGGTGGTGTCCGGCTGAGAACGGCCAGGAGCGAACTGCAAACGCGTGGTTTCTCTAAGGCTGTTGCAAAGGCTGGATTGCAGCGCGCCGGGTGCCTGCGAACGCACTCGTGCCAAGCCAGCGCCACAAGTTTTCTGCGTCTTGCACGGCGCCGTCTACCCGCAATTCCTGTGACCGCAGAACCTCTTTTGGCGTGCGGTCGCCGGTCCACACCTCTGTCAATGCTCGTACGCTGGAGTCCACGACGAGCGTGAGTTCGCGTCCCGGATCGTCGCGGCACAAATCTGCCACACCCTGTTCAACCACCAGCCACCACGCTTGCTCACCGGACCGCGCGTCGCGGAACCGGAAGTGAATGACCACCGACCGGGGCGGGAACATTTCGATGCGCGCAAAACGACGTATGTCCCACATCAGCAAGCCCGCGTCGAGTTCGTTATCGCGAAGGCGACTGCCTATCCAGCGCGCCCCCCAATGGCCCAGTGCCATGATGATGGGGCGCAAATCCTCGCCGGCCTCGGTCAGGCTGTATTCCCAGACGTTGCCTGCGGCCGTGCGATGCACGACACCGATATCTTCCAGGTGGCGCAGCCGCTGTGCCAGCAAGCTGGTGGACATGCGTGGCACGCCGCGGTGCAGTTCATTGAAGCGCTTGCTGCCGCATAGCAACTCGCGCACGACCAAAGGCGTCCAGCGTTCGCACAGTGCCTCGGCACCGCGTGCGACCGTACAGAACTGACCATAGCTTTCATCCATCGCCTGTCCCTCCGCTACTTCAACGCTTCAGATTCTGAACTAGCCGGGCGGTTTCCCGACGTGCACGCTGAAACCTGCCAAAGCCACGGTTTCAGGAGTACGTCATGACCAAGATAGCCATCATTCAGCGGCCGCCGGTGCTGCTCGATCGTAGCGCGACGATCGCCCAGGCCGTGCAATCGGTCCGCGAAGCTGCAGCGTCGGGAGCCTCGTTGATTGTTTTGCCCGAATCATTCATTCCAGGTTACCCGTCGTGGATCTGGCGGCTGGCGGCGGGAAAAGACGGGGCTCTAATGGGGCAGTTGCATACTCGCCTGTTGGCCAACGCGGTTGATATCGCGAGCGGTGACCTGAACGAACTGTGCGAGGCTGCTGTTGCTCACGCCGTGACAATCGTATGCGGCATCAATGAACGCGAACGCCGTAATGGAGGCGGCACGCTTTACAACAGCGTAGTCGTTATCGGAACCCATGGCGAAGTGCTCAACCGTCATCGCAAGTTGATGCCAACGAACCCCGAGCGCATGGTCCATGGTTTCGGCGATGCGTCAGGGTTGCGTACCGTCGATACACCCGTCGGTCGCATCGGTACGCTCATCTGCTGGGAAAACTACATGCCCCTGGCGCGCTATTCATTGTATTCCCAAGGCGTGGAAGTCTACGTTGCGCCAACCTACGACACTGGCGAGGGCTGGATCAGCACGATGCGGCACATTGCACTCGAAGGCCGTTGCTGGGTGCTCGGCAGTGGCAGCTTGCTGCGCGGCAACGACATTCCCGATGATTTTCCAGGTCGCCTGCAACTGTTTCCCGATCCGGATGAGTGGATCAACGACGGTGACTCGGTGGTGGTCAACCCTCAAGGCCGGATCACAGCCGGTCCGTTGCACCGGGAGGCGGGCATTCTGTATGCGGACATCGACACCTCACTCGTGGCGCCAGCGCGGCGGGCGCTCGACGTCAGCGGGCACTATGCGCGCCCCGACATTTTCGATCTGCAAGTGCGACGCACGCCGACGACGGCGGTGCGCTTCGTCGACGAGTGAAGCTGGCTAACCCTCAGGCAATCCGTCCCGACTTCGGCTGTACGTGCGTTAACTGATGAAGGAGTCATTCCATGAGCATTCAAAGGTCTTACAAAGGCAGTTGTTTTTGCGGCGCTGTCGAATTCACCGTCAGCGGTGAGCCGGCGGCAATGGGCTATTGCCATTGCGAGTCGTGTCGACAGTGGTCAGCCGCGCCGGTCAATGCCTTCACGCTGTGGAAACCCGAGGCGGTGCAAGTCACTCGGGGGGCTGACGACATTGGCACCTTCAACAAGACACCGCAGAGTTATCGCAAATGGTGCAGGCGTTGCGGCGGACACCTCTTCACCGAACACCCCGGGATGGGCCTCATCGATGTGTATGCCGCGGTCATCCCGGATCTCGCGTTTTCGCCAGGTGTTCACGTCCACTACCAAGAGGCCGCGCTGCGCATCAGGGATGGGGTGCCGAAGCTTAAGGATGTCCCTGGTGAATTGGGAGGATCAGGCATCAGCGTGGACGAATGAGGCTGGCAGCGGCGGGGTGCCGGCGCGCGATTTCCACCTTTCGCCATCGGCGGCAACCTGCCGACAACGCCATACCTTGACGTTGCAAACCCTCAAGGCGCCCGTTCAATGGCAGAATCTCCTTAACTTGACTGTTTTGGAGAACACCATGCTTCGTGTGTTTGAACGAAGGCTCGATCCCTTTCCGCCTGACGAGGTGCCACCGCCACCGGACGGCCTGGCTCGTTTCCTGTGGGCCTGTACGCGGGGAGCGCGTGGTTACATCCTTGCGCTGGCGCTGCTCGGTGCCGGTGTATCGATTTACGAAGCGTGGCTGTTTTCCTTCCTCGGCCAGGTCGTGGACCTGCTCTCGACCTGGCAGGCAGGCGGTGAGGCGGCTGCGCAGGAAAGTCGGGTGTTGTGGGGCATGGGTATTGTCATGGTCACCAGTGTCGGGCTGGTGGCGTTGCGCACCATGGTGCAGCACCAGATATTGGCAATTAACTTGCCGTTGCGGCTGCGCTGGGACTTCCATCGCCTGATGTTGCGGCAAAGCCTGTCGTTTTTTTCCGATGAGTTTTCCGGCCGCGTCACCACCAAGGTGATGCAGACCGCGCTAGCGGTACGAGACGTGCTCTTCACCCTGATCGAAATCGTCCCGGGTATCGGGGTGTATTTCATTGCGATCATCGCACTGGCCGGTGGCTTCGCGCTGAAACTCATGCTGCCATTCGTTGCCTGGGCTCTGCTGTTCGGCCTGGCCATGTGGTACTTCGTGCCTCGCCTGGGGAAAGTCGGGCAGGAACAGGCGAATGCGCGGTCAATGATGACCGGGCGTATCTCGGATGCGTACACGAACATCACTACGGTGAAACTGTTCTCTCATTCCAATCGTGAAGCGCACTTCGCTCGAGCGGCAATGGAGGATTTCAAGCAAACCGGCTTTCGCCAGATGCGCCTGGTCAGCCAGTTCGAGATCGTCAACCAGGCATTGGTGGTGGGGCTGATCATGGCCGCCGGCGGTTATGCCCTGTGGCTGTGGCACCAGGGTGACGTCGGCGCAGGTGCCGTGGCGGCAATCACTGCAATGGCGTTGCGGATCAATGGCATGTCGAACTGGATCATGTGGCAAATGACCTCGCTGTTCGAGAGCATCGGCACGGTACAGGACGGCATGGCGACGCTGACCCGCGGTCCCAAGGTCAAGGATGCACCGGATGCGGGTGTGCTGGTAACCTCAGGCGGCGCGGTAACCTTCGATAAAGTGAGCTTCAACTACAATGGCGAGCGCCAGGTGCTCGATGGCCTGAGCCTGAACATTCGTCCGGGTGAAAAAATCGGCCTGGTCGGCCGCTCTGGCGCCGGCAAATCCACGCTTATCAACTTGCTGCTGCGCTTCTATGACGTCGACAGCGGGGAGATTCGCATCGACGGCCAGAACATTGCACACGTGACGCAAGACAGCCTGCGCAGCTCCATCGGCATGGTCACCCAGGACACTTCGCTGCTGCACCGTTCCATTCGCGACAACATTGCATACGGTCGTCCCGATGCGACCGACGCGCAAATCCGTGCCGCCGCGGCCAATGCCCAGGCCGATGAGTTCATCAGCCAACTGAGCGACCGGCAGGGCCATACCGGCTACGACACCCTGGTGGGTGAGCGCGGCATCAAGCTGTCCGGTGGCCAGCGTCAACGCGTCGCGATTGCCCGGGTGATGCTCAAGAACGCCCCGATCCTGCTGCTTGACGAGGCCACCAGCGCGCTGGACTCGGAAGTCGAAGTGGCCATTCAGGAAAGCCTCGATGAAATGATGCAGGGCAAAACCGTGATCGCCATCGCCCATCGGCTGTCCACCATTGCAGCCATGGACCGCCTGATCGTCATGGATGACGGACGCATCATCGAGCAGGGCACCCACACCGAGTTACTCGCGAAGAACGGCATCTATGCGCGGCTCTGGCAGCATCAGAGTGGCGGGTTCCTGGGTGAGGACAAGGGCGTGGTCGAGGCAATGGATCAGGCGTGAGTGTGAAGGGGCAGGCAACGGGCGAGAGGGAGAGCTGCACGACGATTGCCAGACAGAGGAGGGCGAAGACGAGCGGTGGAAGCAATGCCCGGTGTTTGCCTGTCGATGCCTTGCCCGTCTCTCAACGCCCCTGGTGCCTCTTACCGGCGAGCGACATTCATTTTATTTCGGTTCCAGGCACGAAGAGCTTACCGGGATCATCGACCTCCTTCAGGTCAATCAACGCTCGACAAATGCAGTGCGAGAACTGTTCCTGCAGCGTTTCTGGGTCGTTCCAGGCTATTTGCGATGCTTTCAGATGTTGTGCCTCGGACGATTTGTAGCAGACACAATTGTCGAGTCGGGTGACGCCATTATTTGTGCTCTGACAAGCCGTGGCCAGCAAACAGATCGCGATGAGCATTGCACAGCGTTTCATTGGCTCCCCCCCGAGTTGTAAACCCGACGCTAGAAGGTAGCTTAGCCGTCATTTACCATCGCTCCATCCACGGGCGGCTTCGGCCGATTGCCGCCTGTCTGTTCGAAGCGCGCGCCTCTGATACCGATAAACTTGACGACCTCAGATTGAACGCTGGTTCACGCGGGCCATGAGCTGTTCGGCGCTTTCCTTGCGTTCGGAGTAGCGATCCACCAGAAACCCCTGATGGTCACGCAGCAGCAGGGTGAATTTCACCAGTTCTTCCATCACGTCGACCACGCGGTCGTAGAACGCCGAGGGCTTCATTCGGCCGGCTTCGTCGAATTCCATAAAAGCCTTCGGCACCGAGGATTGATTGGGAATGGTGAACATGCGCATCCAGCGTCCCAGCACACGCAGCTGGTTGACTGCGTTGAAGGACTGCGAACCACCGCAGACTTGCATCACCGCCAGTGTTTTGCCCTGAGTCGGGCGAATGGCACCGAGGGCAAGGGGAATCCAGTCAATCTGTGCCTTGAATACAGCCGACATCGCGCCATGCCGCTCCGGCGAACACCAGACCTGACCTTGCGACCACAACACCAGATCGCGCAACTCCTGCACCTTGGGATGATCCACAGGTGCATCGTCGGGAAGCGGCAAACCGGAAGGATTGAAGATGCGGGTTTCCGCACCAAAGTGTTCCAGCAGGCGTGCGGCCTCTTCGACCAGCAGACGGCTGAACGAGCGCTCGCGGGTCGACCCGTACAACAACAGGATGCGTGGCTTGGGTTCGCCCGGACGAAAAGTGATGCCTGCGTCGTCGAACAGGGAGAGGTCAAGGTTAGGCAGTTGCTCAGACATGTTTCTTCCTGCTCAGAGAGCGCCGATTCGGTCCAGTTCGCGTTTGAGTTGATCGCGGCTGAGTTCATTGAAGGGCAGGGCGAGGAACGCCCTGCAGCGTTGCTCGATGTGCGCAAGCGTGGCGCGGAAAGCCGCGTCCACCGCCGCTTCGTCACCCACTACGTCGGAAGGATCTTCCAGGCCCCAATGGGCCTTCAGCGCCGGGCCGAAATACACCGGGCAACTTTCGCCTGCCGCCTTGTCGCAAACGGTAATGACGATATCCGGTGGGTTATCCTCAAAGGCATCATTGCCCTTGCTGCTCAATCCTTCGATGGAAATGGCGGACTGTTGTAGCGTGGTCAGGCTACGCGGCAGTACTTTGCCTTTGGGAAAGCTGCCGGAACTTACCGCTTCGAAACCCTGCGGTGCCAGGTGATTGAACATGGCTTCTGAAAGGATGCTGCGACAGCTGTTGGCCGTGCACATGAACAGAACTCGCATGGATTGCTCCCTCCGCATTTGCGGATATCGAAGGCTCAAGCGCCGTGTCCGCGCCGAGAGGGTAATCAACAGAATCGCAAGTGTCAGCACTTTGAGGTCGTACCGACATATACGGGAAGTCAAATATACGGATATCCGTATGTGCGGGCAACTCATCCATGGGCGTCGGAGGGTATTGAAGACGCCATCGCGGGCAAGCCTTGCTCTACAGGTAGTGCGCAATCCCGTAGACGCAAGGCTGGCCCGCGATAGCCGTTACGCGATATCGCGCCGGATCAGAAGAAGCCCAGCGGATTGATGTCGTAGCTCACCAGCAGGTTTTTGGTCTGCTGATAGTGAT
>NZ_RCNY01000014.1:0-1749 GCF_004307635.1 Pseudomonas sp. Sample_22 | reverse complement strand
CCTCCTGATTGCGGCCATTGCCCTCCAGCCACTGCACCAGCGTCACCAGCGCCGGATAGAAGTCCGGGTCACGTTCCAGCGCCGAGCGAAGCAGGCCTTCCACCTCGCCGTTACGACCACTGGCCTGATACAGCAACGCCAGGTTTAGGTTGGCTTCGGCGCGTTCGAGCAGGCTTTTCTGCACATCCTCGTACTCGGCGATGGCGCTGTTCCAGTTGCCT
Organism: Pseudomonas sp. Sample_22; assembly: GCF_004307635.1. NCBI lineage: Bacteria > Pseudomonadati > Pseudomonadota > Gammaproteobacteria > Pseudomonadales > Pseudomonadaceae > Pseudomonas > Pseudomonas sp. Sample_22. Next base: position 1,528 of record NZ_RCNY01000014.1, on the reverse strand, counting down.
CGCGCAGTGCCCAGACCATTGCGCGCCACGCCGAGCAAATCCCGCGCCGCGGCGATGCGCACGGCTTTCACCGGATCGCTGAGCAATGGCGACAGCAACTGCGCCCGCTCCGGTGGCGGCAGGAAGGCGCTGACCGCATGCACGGCACTCTCCCGTACTTGCGGTGCCGGGTGGTTCAGGTCTTTGCTGGCCAGTTTCAGCGCCTGCTCACTGGGGTAGGCGGGCAGCTCGGCCAGCAAGGTCGCCCGCTGAATCGCCGGCAGGTTGCTGCGCTGCAATTGCTCGAACAACGCCTGCGCCGCGCCCGCCTGACCATTGCGAATCAGCCACAGGCTCTCGTCGTAACGCGGGGCTTGCGGCGCATTCTCAGCGCTCCACAATTTGAATTGCTCGGTGACCTTGTCCCCGGCCTTGCCCTGATGACAGCTCAAGCAGGCATCCGGCGTGCCGAGCTTCTGGGCGCGTTCAGGATTGGGGATGCTGAAACTGTGGTCATGTCGCAAGTCGTTGATCATGTAGAACTTGCTCGGCATATGACAATCCACGCACTGCGAACCCGGTTGGCCCATAGTGTGACGGGTGTGTTCCACCGAATCGTAGTTTTTCGCCTGCAGGCCCTTGCCATCGACCCCTTCGACCGCCGTCTTGCCCGCCGTGTTGTGGCATTGCAGGCAGACACCGTTGCCCGGTGCCTTGAGCTGTTCGCTGTGGGGGTTGTGACAATTGCTGCAGCGCACGCCCTTGTCGAACATCTTGCTCTGGGCGAAGGACCCGTGCTCGAACACCTCGTCCTTGATCTTGCCATCCAGCGCATACAGCTCACGGGTCAGGACGCTGGGCAGGTAATCGTCCATCAGGCGCTTGCCGACGGTGTAGCCATCGCCCAATGGCGCGCGACGGGCGTGGCAGCGGGCGCAGGTTTCGATCTCGACCGTAACGTCCTGGTCCTTGAGGTCGACGGCGAATCCGGCATGGATCAGGTCGGACTTCTTCTCAGCCCATTGCAGGTGGTTGGATGCCGGCCCGTGACAGGCCTGGCAGCCGACGCCGAGGCTGTTCCACTGACCGTCGAAGGTGTTTTTCGCCGCATCGAAATTGCGCTTGTAGCCGGTGGTGTGGCACTCGACGCACATGAAGTTGGCGTTCTGGCTCGGTTTGCTCCAGTGCAGCGGGTCCTTGAAGGTCACGCCCTGGCCGGGATAGAGATGGAGCCAGCGGTTCTTCTCGGTATCCCAGGCTATGCCCAGCGCCTGCAGACGGCCATCGCCGACCTCGATCAGGTATTGCTGCAACGGCGCGATGCCGAAGGTATAGGCGACCTTGAAGTCGGCATTCTTGCCGTCGATGCCCGGGGTGTTGACCCAGAAGCCGTCGTCCTTGCGCGAGAAACGGGTGGTTTCGTTCTCCGCCTTGAAGGTGACGTTGTTGAAATCGCCGAGCATGGTCTCGGCGCTGGCCGCCTGCATCGCCAACTGGTGATGCGAGCCTTGCCAGTCCTTGACCTGGGCGCTGTGACAGCCTTGGCATT
>NZ_RCNY01000039.1:0-1760 GCF_004307635.1 Pseudomonas sp. Sample_22 | reverse complement strand
GCCAAAAGCGTAAGGTGCGCATCGACTGTCTGTTTTAGAAGAATAGCCTGTGAGAATCCCCAGAACGTCTAGCGGGTTGTCACTTGTATTTTTGGTGCTGGCAAACCTTCTGATCATGCGCGCAAACAGCGAATTGCAAGAAAATAGTTGAATGCCGGCTCGGTGGCCGTCGTCCAAACGTAACTCACCACACGATTGAACTCAAGTGACTGGAGGACCAGCCCTCGATAATTGCTGGTAGTCTCCAGGCACTTGCCTGAGCAACCCAGTATTTCCACACCTAAATAGGGCGCATTAAAGGTACACCAACGCAATGGTGGCGGAGCCATCCAGTTGAATGGTGTTGCTCGCATCTAATGTGCTTTTGGGTGCAATAGTCGGAGTAACAGCTAGATTAAAAGAGGCGCTCGTCATCGGAACAGGCTGCCCCGCGCCTGACGTTGCCTTAAGGCCGTAGGTTATGGCCTGAGCAGCGTAGGTATTGATGGTCCCGCCTCCATTTCCGCCAGCCCATGTCGTCCCACCATCTGTACTCCAAACCATAAAACCAGTGCCACCATTGAGCGAAACATTTGAATAATTCAGTGTATAATCGCCAATTTTATTGTTTCCTCCGTCAAGCCCCAATCCGTATGCATTAGGGTTAATCGAGGTAACATTTGTTCCTGCTCTGTTATCGGTTCCTCGAATTCCTACCAACACGAGTCCAGCGCACGTAATGTTCAATGTTTGCGGGGCACTAACACCTAGCGCAGTGTTTCCAGTCGGATTTAGAAGAATTGATGTTCCATAAGAAAAATCGCTTCCCACCATCGAAACGTCGCAAGATGGCGGGTCGATAATGCCGGTAACGCTCAAACCAGTTGTTGTTGCCGCTAAAGCAGAATGCATCAATAACGCGAATGGTGCTAACAGAAACTTTTTCATTTAAAAGCCTCCCACGGGGCTCTAATATGCGCCAATCGTAGCGGCCACTCCTGCACAACTAAATGGAGAGGTACGTCGTATTAATCCATAACCTAAATCTATTTTCTGTAGGGAAGCCCCTAATGCTTTGTAAGGGGATTGCGCTCACCCCAAAAACATCAATATTGGTCAGGATGCAACCCAGCCAGTATTTTGGGCCAGAAGTCGTCAAACTTCGACCTAGGACGGCTCGGCACAAACTTAAATTGGCAGTGGGCTGCGCTTGCTAACAAGATACGGTTCGCAGATAGGCACCCTGCGTTATTCTAAAATTGGTCCGAGCGCGGGGCCTTTGGGAAGCGCGAGAATTGCACAGTCCGGGCCGCGTCGGGCGCGACCATCAAGAAGCGTAGACGATTTATGGGGCGGCAGACGAGCCTATGCCTTTTATGAAGGTATCTAAACTCACTTAATCATCGAATTGGGAATGAACGTTTCTTCCTCCGTGTCGAGAAGGTACCACCGACTATATTTGCCCATTTTGGAACTCTCATAATTCATCAAAAGAACCGCATCTTGAGGCTTGGTATTTAGTGTGCAGCCTTTGACTGCTTTTGAAACACCTGCATCCAGTAACGTCATTTCCGCATCGATGCTGAGAATATTGCACAGGGGTACTTCGGCCGGGATCATTGCACGAGTTCCCTTTGCAAGATCCGCATGAGCGAACCCTGCGATCATCAACGACACAATTACCGCTATCCACGCGCTTCGCATTTTGATTGACACCATTTATGAGCCTCCCATCAGGCGCTGATGTTCGCCCCTATAAGCTGCGAACACGTTCAGCGCGG
>NZ_RCNY01000016.1:0-120597 GCF_004307635.1 Pseudomonas sp. Sample_22 | reverse complement strand
CCTCTCTCTTTGGACTCAGGGTCAACATACAAGGAGCGAGGCTTGCCCGCGAAGGGGCCAGTACAGACACCACAAAGAAACTCAAACGGTAATCAAGCGCTCCCGCAACTTGCCAATTTCATCGCGCATCTGCGCCGCGGCTTCGAATTCCAGATCACGCGCCAATGCATACATCTTCTCTTCCAGGGCCTTGATGCGCTTGGCGATCTCCCCTGGTGTACGCAATTCCGCCTCGTATCTGGCGTTTTCTTCGGCCGCCTTGGCCATGCCCTTGCGCTTTTTGCTGCGCGAACCTGGCACGGTGGCGCCTTCCATGATGTCGGCGACATCCTTGAACACGCCTTTGGGCGTGATGCCATGCGCCAGGTTGAAGGCGATCTGCTTGTCGCGACGACGTTCGGTTTCCCCGATCGCCCGCTCCATGGACCCGGTAATCCGGTCGGCATACAAAATCGCCCGACCGTTGAGGTTACGCGCTGCCCGACCGATGGTCTGGATCAGCGAGCGCTCGGAACGCAGGAATCCTTCCTTGTCGGCGTCGAGAATCGCCACCAGCGACACCTCAGGCATGTCCAGACCTTCGCGCAGCAGGTTGATCCCCACCAGCACGTCAAAAGTGCCCAGGCGCAGATCACGGATGATTTCGACCCGCTCTACGGTGTCGATGTCCGAGTGCAGGTAGCGCACGCGCACGCCGTGATCGGCCAGGTAGTCGGTCAAGTCTTCGGCCATGCGCTTGGTCAGCGTGGTGACCAGCACGCGCTCTTCCAGGGCAACGCGCTTGGTGATTTCCGAGAGCAGGTCATCGACCTGAGTCAGGGCCGGGCGGATTTCGATTTGCGGGTCCACCAGCCCGGTCGGCCGCACCACCATGTCGATGACGCGCCCGGCGTGCTCGGCTTCATAATTGCCCGGGGTCGCCGAGACGAAGATCGTTTGCGGGCTGATGGCCTCCCATTCATCGAAACGCATCGGCCGGTTATCCAGCGCCGATGGCAGGCGAAAACCGTATTCCACCAGTGTTTCTTTACGCGAGCGGTCACCTTTATACATTGCGCCAACCTGCGGCACGCTGACGTGGGATTCGTCGATCACCAGCAAGGCATCGGCCGGCAGGTAATCGTAGAGGGTCGGTGGTGGCGCGCCGGCTTCACGGCCGGACAGATAGCGCGAGTAGTTTTCGATGCCATTGCAGTAACCCAATTCGAGGATCATCTCCAGGTCGAATCGGGTGCGTTGCTCCAGGCGCTGGGCTTCCACCAGTTTGTTGTTGGAACGCAGGTATTCCAGGCGCTCCTTCAACTCGACCTTGATGCCTTCGACCGCGCCCATCAGGGTTTCCCTTGGCGTCACGTAGTGGCTTTTCGGATAGAAGGTGAAGCGCGGCAGTTTGCGGATCACTTCGCCGGTCAGCGGATCGAACGCCGACAGGCTTTCGACCTCGTCGTCGAACAGCTCGATGCGGATCGCTTCGAAATCCGATTCCGCCGGGTGGATATCGATCACGTCGCCACGCACGCGGAAGGTCGCACGGGCGAAATCCATGTCATTGCGGGTGTATTGCAAGTCAGCGAGGCGTCGCAGCAATTCGCGCTGGTCTAGCCGATCGCCGCGATCCACGTGCAGCACCATTTTCAGATAGGTTTCCGGGCTGCCCAGACCGTAGATGCACGACACCGTGGTGACGATGATCGCGTCCTTGCGCTCCAGCAACGCCTTGGTCGCGGACAGACGCATCTGTTCGATGTGGTCGTTGATCGAGGCGTCTTTCTCGATGAAGGTGTCCGACGATGGTACGTAAGCCTCGGGCTGGTAGTAGTCGTAATAGGAAACGAAGTACTCCACGGCATTGTTCGGGAAGAACGCCTTGAACTCGCCGTACAACTGCGCCGCCAGGGTCTTGTTCGGCGCCAGCACCAGCGTCGGACGCTGCACCTGCGCGATTACGTTGGCGATACTGAAGGTCTTGCCCGAACCAGTCACACCGAGCAATGTCTGGTGCGCCAACCCGGCTTCGATGCCCTCGACCATCAGGCGAATGGCTTCAGGCTGATCGCCGGCAGGTTCGAAACGGGTGACTAGCTGGAATTCAGACATGTAAAACCTCTGGGATCACGCTTGCCGGCAAAACCGGCACGAACGAGAAAGACCGCAAACGACCGATGTCGCCCGAGGAAAAAACTGGATTGCGCTCAATGTGGAGCCGATTGCCGTCGCTTTCAAGGCAAACGTCCTACATCGCGTAATGCTTTGGACGACACCAATCGACTAACGGTCGAAAAATAATCGGAAAAACTTAACGTAAAAGCCGTTTCGTCTGTCGCCATCGATCGCAGATGGCCTCTATACTAGCTCCCCGTTTGTGCACCGCTCTAGTGCATTCGGCTGGAGCGCGACACGTCCCTCCATTCTCCATTCAGAGCCGCCGCAAAAATGAGCCTGTTCTCCGCTGTCGAAATGGCACCACGCGATCCAATCCTGGGCCTCAACGAAGCATTCAACGCCGATACCCGTACCAACAAGGTCAACCTGGGAGTCGGTGTTTATTGCAACGAGGAGGGGAAAATTCCACTCCTGCGCGCCGTTGTCGAAGCCGAAACCATTCGCGTCGCTCAACACGCTTCCCGGGGCTACTTGCCCATCGACGGCATCGCGGCCTACGACCAGGCTGTGCAAAAACTGCTGTTCGGCAATGATTCGCCGCTGATCGCTGCCGGTCGCGTCATCACCACTCAGGCTGTGGGTGGTACCGGTGCACTGAAAATCGGTGCCGACTTCCTCAAGCAACTGCTGCCGAACGCCGTCGTGGCAATCAGCGACCCGAGCTGGGAAAACCACCGCGCGCTGTTCGAAACCGCCGGTTTCCCGGTGCAGAATTACCGTTACTACGACGCCGCGACCCACGACGTGAACCGTGTGGGCCTGCTGGAAGACCTGAACGCCCTGCCAAACGGCTCGATCGTTGTGCTGCACGCCTGCTGCCACAACCCGACCGGTGTGGACCTGAGCCCGGCGGACTGGAAAAACGTCCTGGAAGTGGTCAAGGCCAAAGGCCACGTGCCTTTCCTCGATATGGCCTACCAAGGTTTTGGCGATGGCATCGACGAAGACGCAGCAGCCGTGCGCCTGTTTGCCGAATCGGGCCTGACCTTCTTCGTCTCCAGCTCGTTCTCCAAATCGTTCTCGCTGTACGGCGAGCGCGTGGGTGCCCTGTCGATCGTCAGCGAATCGAAAGAAGAAAGCGCGCGCGTGCTGTCGCAAGTCAAGCGCGTGATCCGTACCAACTACTCCAACCCGCCGACCCATGGTGCGAGCATCGTTGCAGCCGTGTTGAACAGCCCGGAACTGCGCGCCCAGTGGGAAGCCGAACTGGCCGAAATGCGCCTGCGCATTCGCGGCATGCGCACCCAGATGGTCGAGACCCTGGCGAAAAACGCACCACAGCGTGATTTCAGCTTCGTCGGTCGTCAGCGCGGCATGTTTTCCTACTCCGGCCTGAGCGTTGAGCAGGTTCACCGTCTGCGCAACGAGTTCGGCATCTACGCCCTGGACACCGGTCGTATCTGCGTAGCTGCGTTGAACCAAAGCAACATCAAGGCTGTAACGGATGCGATTGTTCAGGTGATCTGAATCGCGCCGTGACACGAAAACGGGAAGCCTTTGGGCTTCCCGTTTTTTTTGTTTGTGGCAGATAAATCTCAATGCGGTGGCTGCGACCTCTAAACTCCACCCAAGTAAATTGTAGGAGCGAGCCTGCTCGCGATGGGTATCAACGATAACGCTGGCAACCTGACACCCAGCGATGTCCGCAGGTTCATCGCGAGCAGGCTCGCTCCTACAGGTTTTTTTTGTGTTTGTACCTGAGATGTCTTATGAGAGCCGATATGAAAAACGACAACCTGCGTGCTGACCGCGATGACCTGGATGACCTGGATCGCTTCATCCCTCGCGCCCCGGCCAAACAACGCGGCAACAACCTGGTGATGCAAGTCGCTGCCGGCGTATTTCTCGGCGGTCTGGCCTTGTGGCTGGTGCAACTGGGCGCCACGGCGCTGTATGCCAAACTGATGCTTGGCACGATCACTTTCGGCGGCTAGGCCAACTCGGTCGCGCGCTGGCTGGCGGCGTCGTCATAGGCGACGTAAAGCGCTTCGGCAACCTGGCTCTTGATCGCCTTGGTGCTTTCCAGGCCCAGGACGAACCCTTCAGCCTTGCCACCGGCGCGGTTCAACTCATCAGAGGTGCTGGCCTGGGTAATTGCGTCGAAGAGTTTTTCAGCGTGCGGACCAACCCCTTTGGGCAGACTGATCTGGGTGATGCTCATGCAGGCACCTCGTGGTTTCGAGGCGTTGTGGAGGTCAAACGAGACATGGCGCGTACCTTTTCGGCGAATGGCCGGCAGCGCGTGTAACCACTTCCGGGCAGCCATGGTAGACCCCGCCAGTGATTCTGGTAACCGCCAATCACCGATAAACCACCGTCCGTCCCCATGAATCGCGGAAGTTAATATCGGGCGCTTGACTTCTCTTTTTGAATCAGTAACATAGGCGCCATTCCGCGATAGCTCAGTTGGTAGAGCAAGTGACTGTTAATCACTGGGTCCCTGGTTCGAGTCCAGGTCGTGGAGCCAGACAAGGTTCGGAGATCAAAATCTCCAGCCATCAAAAAACCCGCCTTATGGCGGGTTTTTTTGTGCTCGCGTTTCCTGCTATGCCTGAGACTTCATCGTCTGCTTTGGCAGCTCTCCAAACCGCTGCCGATAGTAATTGGCAAACCGCCCCACATGGCCAAAGCCGAATTCCAGCGCCACCTCAGTCACGCTGGAATAGGGCCTCGCCAGCAAGTACTCCCGGGCGGCTTCCAGGCGTAATCCGCGCAAGCGGTCCATAGGGCTTTGACCGTATTCGCGCTGGCACAAGGTATTTAAGCTGCGAATGCTTACCCCGACGGCAACCGCCAATTCTGCCAGCGTAATGCCCTGGGCAAGGTGCTCGCGCATACACGCTTCGATTTTCTGCAGTTGGCGTGTGGGCTGGCGCGGCAACGAGGATTCTTGTTGTGTAATGCCACAATGGCTGAGCAGAAACAGCGGCAGGCTCTGCTCCAGATGCTGCAACCAGCGCGAAGGCGTAGCGCTCGCTTCGCCATCGGGTAGATGCTCCAGCAATTCGCTGACCAGTCGAAACCAGCGCATCGCCAAGGGCCGTTGCAGGCGGCTGACCGGCGCCAGCGTGAAGTCCGATGGCAAATCGTCGGCCAGCGCGTTCTGGCTGGCGTCGAGCAATGCCCGTGGCAATTTGAGGATCAGTTGCTCACAGCCCTCCTCCCACACCACACGCGCGTGTTCACGCGGGGACAGAATCGCCACTTCTCCGGGGCTGACGCCATAGCCCATGCCGTCGGACTCAAGGGTGGCACTGCCGCGCAGTGGCATCTGTACCAGTACGAAATCTTCGAAAGGCCGCGGGCGGATCTCCACCTGGCCACCGTAGCGCAACGCATACAGTTCGCAGCTGGCGACCTGGCCGCGATAGAATGCCGTGTCGACACCGCCCCGTGGCCAATCCAGCTCATGCTCCACCAGCGCTTGCCCCATCAAACGCTGGGTTTCCTGCGCCGAACGGCTGGTGAAAACCGGCTCGCGGCACATCAGCGACAAGTTCAGGCCCACGCTGTTGGCGGTGGCGGCGTGTAAAGTCGTCATTTCAAAGCGACCGGTTGCGACGGGCTTCGCTGCGTTGCAAGGTGGCGCTCGGCGTTTCGTTGAACAGCTTGCGGTATTCGCTGGCGAACCGACCCAGATGCGAGAACCCCCAACACATTGCGATCACCGAAATGTTGCGCACCGAGGCGTCTTCGAGGATTTCCTGGCGCACCGCGCCGAGGCGATACTTTTTCAGGTAAGCCATGGGCGAGACGCCGAAGTGTTTGCGAAAGCCTTCGAACAGTTTGAAGCGGGACACGCCTGCTGCCGCCTCGATGTCCTCCAGGTGCATGTCTTCGCGGGCGTTGCTTTCGATGAAATCCTTGGCGCGTATCAAGTAGTACGGCAACTTGGCGCCCAATTGGTCACGCAGTTCAGCACTGTAGTTGTTGGGCTGCGAAAGGATCAGGCCCTTGATCAGCGCGCTTTCGATATCGCGGGTGAAGAACACCTGATTGAACAGATCCTGGCCGCGCTCAAGTTCATCGATGTAATAACGGGCCAGCCGCCACCAGGAGGCAGAGGCGCCGTTGACCGCGTCCATCACCGGCTCGAACTTCAGCGGCATTTCCAACGGGCGCTGCAGCATGCCTTCCAGGGTCTGTCGCATGGCCATGCGGGTAATCACCACGGAGATCTTGTGGCAGTCACCGGCCATGGTCAGTGACTGGGTTTCGTGGGGGGTGACGATCAGGCCCTGGTCCTGATTGGAGTACAACCGGCGACCGTCCTTGAGCAACTCTTGCTCGCCACGAATCGGCAGGCTGAGGCTGTAGCAATTGAGGTGTTCGGCATCTTCGACGCCGATGGTCACGTCGGTGCCGTATTCCATCCGGCCCAAGGTCGTGGACATGGATTTGAACACATTGGCCTTGTGGTGAAATTGAATCCGGTTCGGCTGGCTGGTCTGCAACTCATGTGGCCCGCAAATGCCGGCCATCCATGCGCGGGCACCGGCCAGGTCGTAGCGATCTATGCGGATATCTCGAAACTGGGCAACATTTGGTTCAGTCATTTCAGTACACCCACGGCAATGGACATCGACACGCTCTTCGGCGCGTATTCTCATTGGATTTGCAAGGGCTGTGCCCAGCCGGCGCGAACAAGCGATATCCGCATTTTTTGGCTAGTAATCGGAAACAATCTGGATATTGAACGCGTTGCGCGTCGTTGATGCACACGGCAACAGTGCCGATAAAGGTCGACGCCAAGGGTAATGCGCTACCCAAGGCGTCACTTCAGCGCACAACCGCGTTCGATTTGAGGGCAGGACGTTACCAAAATTTCCAGGTGTAAGTAGTGATCAGACGGTTCTCCACCCAGTCATTGCCGTGGCTGAATTTGGCGACAACATTGCCGGCTTCCACACCCACGCCCTTGAGCGGACCGCTTTGCACCACATAAGACAGCACCAGGTTACGCTCCTGCTCCGCTGCCTGGCTGAGGTTGTCGCCACGGTCCACCGAAGTACCCTTGAAGTAACGGGTCATGAAGTTCAGGCCCGGTACGCCGAGGGCGGCGAAATCGAAGTCATAACGCAGCTGCCAGGATTTTTCGTTGGGCTTGATGAACCCTACCCGCGACCAGTTCACCAGAAACGGCTGGGGTACATAACCACCCAAAGTCGGAAAGTTGCTGTCGCCGAGCATCCGCTGGTAGCCCACGCCGAATCGATGGCCGCCCTTTTTGAGCGAGGTCATGGCACCGTAGGAGCTGTTATCAATGTTTCCGTACAGGGCCTCGCCATCTTCGTTGTTATTGAAGTAACGCAGGTCGGTCTTCAGCCCATAACCGTCACCCAGATCCGCCAGGTGAGTGATACCCAGATAGTGCTGTTGATAGATGTCTTCCAGTTGCGCGTAGAAGTAGGTGCCGGTCACTGAGGGCGTCAAGGCATAACTGGCGCCGGCGAGGTTCAGACCGTCGCTGCCGTGGCGCACGCCGGAGCCGGTCTGCAGGTACAGTTTTTCGTAATTGGAGGAGTTACGCGCGCCGATTTCCGTCAGGCGTCCGGCGGTCAATGTCAGACGATCGACTTCCTTGGACTCGAGCAAGGCGCCGCGATAGGTCGTGACCAACTGGCGCGAGTCGTCAATGATCACCACTGGCAGAAACGGCCGCAACTCACCGACTTTCAGTTCGGTTTTTGAATAGCGCATTTTCAGCGTCACACCGCCACGGCCATATTCATCGGCCTGCTCCTGACGACTCTGGCTGTACGGGATGATGGTGTCATCGCCACGCCCGCCACCGCCGTCCAGTCGAAAGGCATACTGCGCCTCTGCATCGAGGCCGAACTGCAGCGGGCCATCGGTATAGCCGGAGGCAAAACGCAGGTCGAAACCCTGGGTCCAACTGCCCACTTGCGAATGGGGCGGGTTGTTCTCCTTGTAATCCCGATCAAGGTAAAAGTTGCGGGTACCCAACGTCAGCTTGCTGTCACTGACTACATCTGCCTGTGCCAACAATGGCGTCAACAAGCCAACTGCTTGAACCCCCCGAACTAACCACGCTTTATGCAACATATTATTTCTTCCCCCTGCCGCTTATATAGCAACACATGAATAGAAGGCACTTCGGGTACAGAACCCAGGGCCATGAGCAATGGCAGTTTTAGTGACCTGAAGCGAGACACTCTGGTGGTGCTTCGATTGAAATTAAGCCGTAACAAGTTCATCAGCGGCTATCCCGTTACTGAACGACAAATAGCCGTTTGCTCAGCCAGCGATCGCGATGAAAGCCCGTGTTTACGGGGATATATCGTCAACAGCTGCGTATCAGGGCTTATTTTCCGGATGGGTTTCCACTAATAAGCGGATAGACCCTGCCGGTCACCCCGTCATTAAATGAAGGCACGAATTAGCCCATTGGCCGAGGACTGGGAAATGACAACTGCACGAAGTGTCGAACAGTGGAAAAGTTATATCGAAAGTTGCCTGGACTTCCGCCCGCAAGACGGTGTTTATCGCATTGCCCGCGATATGTTTACCGATCCGGAATTGTTCGATCTGGAAATGGAACTGATTTTCGAGAAGAACTGGATCTATGCCTGTCACGAAAGCGAGATCGCCAATAACCATGACTTCATGACGATGCGGGCCGGTCGCCAGCCACTGATCATTACCCGTGACGGTGAAGGTCGCCTCAACGCCCTGATCAACGCCTGCCAGCACCGCGGCACCACCCTCACCCGCGTCGGCAAGGGCAACCAGTCAACCTTCACCTGCCCCTTCCATGCCTGGTGCTACAAAAGCGACGGGCGCCTGGTGAAGGTCAAGGCGCCGGGCGAGTATCCCGAAGGTTTCGACAAGGCCACCCGCGGCCTGAAAAAAGCCCGTATCGAAAGCTACAACGGCTTTGTGTTCGTCAGCCTCAACGTAGAGGGCACCGATACCCTGGAAGACTTCCTCGGTGACGCCAAGGTGTTCTTCGACATGATGGTGGCGCAGTCGCCGACCGGTCAGCTCGAAGTCCTGCCGGGCAAGTCGGCCTACACCTACGACGGTAACTGGAAACTGCAGAACGAGAACGGCCTGGACGGCTATCACGTCAGCACCGTTCACTACAACTACGTAGCCACCGTTCAGCACCGCCAACAGGTCAATGCCGAGAAAGGCCTGACCGCCAGCGACACCTTGGACTACAGCAAGTTGGGCGCAGGCGACAAGGAAACCGATGACGGCTGGTTCGCCTTCCACAATGGCCACAGCGTGCTGTTCAGCGACATGCCCAACCCGGCCGTGCGCCCGGGTTACGCCAGCATCATGCCGCGCCTGATCCAGGAACACGGCCAAGGCAAGGCCGAGTGGATGATGCACCGCCTGCGCAACCTCAACGTCTACCCGAGCATGTTCTTCCTCGACCAGATCAGCTCGCAGCTGCGGATCATCCGCCCGCTGGCCTGGAACAAGACAGAAATCAACAGCTTCTGCCTGGGCGTCGTCGGCGAGTCGGATGCGGATCGGGAAAACCGCATTCGTCAGTTCGAAGACTTCTTCAACGTGTCCGGCATGGGCACCCCCGACGACCTGGTGGAGTTCCGTGAAGCCCAGCGTGGTTTCCAGGCGCGCCTGGAGCGCTGGAGCGATATTTCCCGCGGCCAGGGCAAGTGGGTCGAAGGCCCGACTCGCAACAGCGAGACCATTGGCATCGCACCGGCACTGACCGGCACCGAATTCACCCATGAAGGCCTGTACGTCAATCAGCACGCCAACTGGCAGCGCTTTTTGCTTGAGGGCCTGGCGCGCAAGGCTGCCGAACAACAACCGTTGAAACTGCGTGAGGTGTGAAGATGAATTCGCAACTGCAATACCGCGTCGAGCAATTTCTTTACCGTAAAGCCGAAGCCTGCGATGCCCAGGACTGGGACACCTACCTGGCCATGTTCAGCGACGACAGCGAATTCCATCTGCCGCAATGGGATTCGGAACACGTCTACACCACCGACCCGAAAAAAGGCATGTCGCTGATCTATTACCCCAACCGGGGCGGCCTGGAAGACCGGGTGTTCCGTATTCGCACCGGCAAAGCGGCGTCGACCATCCCGATGCCGCGCACCCTGCACCTGATCAGCAATGTGCGCATCGCGTCGCTGCAGGACGATGAGCTGGAAGTGCGCGTCAACTGGAACACCCTCTACTACCGCATGCAGACCGCCGAACAGTTCTTCGGCCACGCCACGTATCGTCTGCGCCCCGACGGCGAGAGCTGGAAAATCGCCCGCAAACATGTGGTTCTGCTCAACGACACGATCAACTCCGTGCTCGATTTCTACCATCTCTGAACCCTGCGGATTAACGCTCATGACGTACAAGGTCGCCTTCAGTTTCGCCGACGGCAAAACACTCTTCTGCAACGTGCAGAACAATGAAATCCTGCTCGACGCGGCACTGCGCAGTGGAATCAAGATTCCGTTGGACTGCCGCGAAGGGGTTTGCGCGACCTGCCAGGGCCGCTGTGAATCCGGGCAGTACACCCAGGACTATGTGGACGAAGAGGCCTTGTCCGCCAGCGACCTGGTAGAGCGCAAAATGCTGACCTGCCAGACGCGCGTGCAGTCGGACGCGGCTTTCTATTTCGATTTCGATTCCAGCCTCTGCGGCAGCAACGGCCCGAGCAGCCTGCATGGCACTGTGAGCGAGGTGCGGCAAGTCTCCCCGACCACCGCCATCGTGCATGTGGAAGTCGGCGCAGCGGGCGCGGCGCTGGACTATCTGCCGGGACAGTACGCTCGCCTGAAAGTACCGGGTACCGAACATCGGCGCTCGTATTCCTTTGCCTGCGCGCCGGGCAGCAGCAACTTGCAGTTCCTCATCCGACTGCTGCCCAGCGGCGTGATGACCGACTACGTGCGCGATCGCTGCCAGGTCGGCGACGTGATTCACATGGAGGCGCCGCTGGGTGCCTTCTACTTGCGCCATGTCGACCGGCCGCTGGTGATGGTAGCCGGCGGCACCGGGTTGTCGGCATTCCTCGGCATGCTCGATCAGATCGCCGCGCAGCAAGGCTGCGGCCACCCGGTGCACCTGTACTACGGCGTGCGCGAGGCCGCGGACCTGTGCGAGGTTTCGCGCATCGAAGCCTATGCCGCACGAATCCCGGGATTCCGTTTTACGCCGGTGGTCAGCAACCCCGCCCCCGACTGGCCGGGCAAGACCGGTTACATCGCCGAACACCTCGAATTGGCCGAACTGCGTGACCAGCCATTTGACCTGTACCTGTGCGGCCCGCCGCCGATGGTCGAGTCGATCAAGGACTGGCGCCAGCACCACGGCCTGGACCACAGCCGTCTTTACCTGGAGAAGTTCACCGAGAGCAACAGCTGACGCAGCACCCCATAACAACAATCAATCGGCCCGACCGAACACCGAATCACTGCCCTCATCGACATCTACCGTGCGTTGGCACGACCTACTTCATAGGCCGCCTCATGAAAAACCTGGTATTGCGTGCATGTCTGGCAACCTCCCTCTGCGCAGCGACGGCTGCCCAGGCCGTGGAGCCTGTCCGAATCGGCTTCATCACCACCCTCTCCACCCCCGCCGGCTACCTGGGCGAAGACTCGCGAGACGGCTTCCAGCTGGCGATCGATCAGGAAGGCGGCAAGCTCGGCGGCGTGCCGGTGCAACTCATCGTGGAAGATGACGGCCTGCAACCGGCCAAGGCCAAGCAGATCGCCGACCGCATGAGCCTGGACGGCATTTCGCTGTTTACCGGGGTGATTTTTTCCAACGTGCTGGCGGCCGTGATCAACACCGCCACCAAGGACGCCTTCTACGTCAGCAACAACACTGCGCCCTCGACCCTGGCCGGTGAAAAATGCATGGCCAACTACTTCGTCGGCTCCTACCAGAACGACACCCCGCACGAAATGGCCGGTGTCGCTGCCAACGAGCTGGGCTACAAGAAGATGGTGATTCTGGCGCCCAACTATCAGGGCGGTCGGGACGCTTTGGCCGGCTTCAAGCGCACCTTCAAGGGCGAAGTGACCGAGATCTACACCAAGCTCAACCAACTGGATTTTTCGGTGGAACTGGCGCGCGTGCGTGCACTGACACCGGATGCGATCTTCCAGTTTCATCCGGGTGGTGGCGGCATCAACTTCGCCAAGCAATACGGCGGCTCGGGCCTGTCGGCGCAAATCCCGATGGTGGTGCCGGTGTTCTCCATGGATGAACGCATGCTCGCCGCCGTCGGTGATGTGGCCAAGGGCACCAACGTCGTCACCCTCTGGAACCCGCAATCGGACAATCCGGCCAACCAGGCTTTCGTCAAGGCCTTCACCGAGAAATACAAGCGCGCCCCGACGGTGTATGCCGCCCAGACCTACGACACGGCACGGCTGATCGGCGCCGCCCTGAAAACTTCCCAAGGCAATCTGAAAGACCAGCCGGCTTTCCGCGCGGCGATGAAGAACGTCCAGTTCGATTCCATTCGCGGTGACTTCAGCTTCGCCCAGAACCAGCACCCGGTGATCGACTGGTACCTGCTGCAAGTGCAGGCCGGTGCCGACGGCAAGCTGGTGGAAGTGCCGATCAGGACCCTGGCGACCCGCCACGTCGACAGCTACGCCGCTCAATGCTCGATCTGACCGGCACCTGAGCCCTGTCCTCGCCCTGCAGCACAGCTGCGGGGCGTTTTCGTGAGGAACGCAGTCATGTTATTGCTCGAACAGATTCTCAACGGCCTGCAATACAGCGCCTTGCTGTTTTTGCTGGCCTCAGGCCTGACCCTGATTTTCGGCATCATGGGCGTGATCAATCTGGCCCACGGTGCTTTCTATATGGTCGGCGCGTTCTGTGCTGCCTACACCGCCATGGCCACCGGCTCGTTCTGGCTGGGTGGCCTGGCCGCGCTGATCGGCTCGGCCTGTTACGGCGCGCTGATCGAAACTTCGATCATGCGCCGCCTCTACAATCGCGATCACCTGGATCAGGTACTGGCGACATTGGCCGTGGTGTTTTTCAGCAACGAACTGCTGACCCTGATCTTCGGCCGCAGCCCACCGGCGATGCCCACACCCGAGTGGTATTCAAGTTTTGTCGAAGTGCTGCCGGGGCTGATGTACCCGGTCAGCCGGCTGCTGTTCATCGCCGCAGGGCTGGTAGTGGCTGTCGGCATGTGGCTGCTGATCAACCACACGCGCCTGGGCATGCTGATTCGCGCCGGTGCCGACGACCACGAAATGGTCGGCGCGCTGGGCGTCAACATCGCCCGGCTGTACACCCTGGTGTTCGTATTCGGCTGCGTACTGTGCGGCCTGGCCGGTTTCATGGCCGCACCGCTGCTGTCGGTGGAAATCGGCATGGGTGAAAAGATCCTGATCACCACCTTCGTGGTCATCGTCGTCGGCGGTGTCGGCTCGGTGCGCGGTGCGTTGGTGGGGGCGTTACTGATCGGCATGGTCGACAGCCTCGGCCGTGCCTACATTCCGCCGCTGCTGGACCAGCTGTTACCCAGCGAAACCAGCGGCACCCTGAGCGCCGGGCTGATTTCCGCCAGCGCCTACATCGTCATGGCCCTGGTGCTGCTGGTTCGCCCACGCGGCCTGCTGCCGGCCCGCGCCTGAGGAGAACGCTATGTCACCACGCCTCATCATCGACCTCGCGTGCCTGGCGACATTCGCCTGCATGCCGCTGCTGGCTCACTGGTTGCACGAACCTTACCTGGTCAGCTTCTTCACCCGCCTTGCCATCTACGGCATGGCGGCCATCAGCCTGGACCTGCTGATCGGCTACGGCGCCATGGTCAGCTTCGGCCATGCCGCGTTCTTCGGCCTGGGCGGTTACATTGTTGGCATCGTTGCTTTTCATACTTCGCAAGGCATGCCGTTGTGGGGCTGGGAAGGCAGCAACAGTGCGCTGGTGGTGTGGCCCCTGGCCTTGCTGGTCTGCGCACTGCTCTCGCTGCTGGTGGGTTATCTGTCGCTGCGCACCAGTGGCGTGCAGTTCATCATGATCACACTGGCGTTCGGCCAGATGCTCTACTTCGTGCTCGGTTCGCTGTCGTTGTACGGCGGCGACGACGGCATTCTGCTTAACGAGCGCAATACCTTCGGCGCGCTGGATCTGGGTGACGCCAACCACTTCTACTACCTGTGCGTGGCCTTGCTGGCCGGCTGGTTGCTGCTGTGCCGGCGACTGGTCAATTCACGTTTCGGTTTTGTGTTGCGCGGGCTCAAGCAAAGCGAGCGGCGCAGCGTCAGCCTGGGCCTCAAACCCTTGCGCTATCGCCTGACGGCGTTTGTGATCGCCGGCACCGGCGGTGGCCTGGCGGGGATTTTGTGGGCTAACTACGCGTTATTCGTGAGCCCCGACATGGGCGCCTGGCACAAGTCCGGCGAGCTGATGGCGATGGTGATCCTCGGTGGCGTCGGCACCCTGCTCGGCCCACTGCTGGGCGCGGCCACTTACCTGGGCCTTGAACAGGTGCTGAGCCAGTGGACCGAGCACTGGATGCTGATCTTCGGGCCTCTGCTTTTGCTGGTAGTGCTGTTCGGCAAGAAAGGCGTCTACGGATTGCTGCTGAGTCTGTTGCAGCGCAAACCGAAGAGAGTTGCCATCAAACCGAACGCCGCTGTGGAGGCACGCCCATGAGCGCACAACTATCGATTCATGATCTGCACAAGGCCTTCGGCGCGGTGAAGGCCACTAACGGCGCCAGCCTTGAACTGGCCAAGGGCGAGTTGCACGCCATCATTGGCCCCAACGGCGCCGGTAAATCCACGCTGATCGCGCAGATCGCCGGGGAGATTTTTCCCGACCAGGGCCAGATTCACCTCAATGGCCAGGACATTACCCGCGTGCCGGCCTGGCAGCGGCCGCGCCTGGGATTGGCGCGGGCCTTCCAGGTCAGCCAGCTGTATACCGAGTTCACCCTGCTGGAAAACGTCGCCCTGGCCATCGCTGCCCGCGACGGCAAGGCGTTCGGCATGTGGCGTCCGCTGAGCCGCGACACCCGCCTGCTGGAACCGGCGCAGGGCTACTTGCAACAGGTGGGCCTGGGTCTTCGCGCACAAGACCCGGTCCACGAACTGTCCCATGGCGAACGGCGGCAACTGGAGATCGCACTCGCACTGGCCCAGGAAGCTTCGGTGCTATTGCTTGATGAACCGATGGCCGGGATGGGGGCCGACGAATCTGCGCGCATGACCGAGCTGCTGCACAGCCTCAAGGGCCGGTACGCGATCCTTCTGGTCGAACACGACATGGACGCGGTATTCGCCCTCGCCGACCGCATCACGGTGCTGGTGTATGGCCAGACGGTGCTGACCGGCAGCGTCGAGCAAGTGCGCAATGACCCGCAAGTACGGGCCGCTTACCTGGGAGAAGAACATGCTTGAGGTTCAAGGTTTGAAAGCAGGCTACGGCTTGAGCCAGGTGTTGTTCGACATGCACCTGAGCATCGAGCAGGGCCAGGTGGTGTCGCTGATCGGCCGCAACGGCATGGGCAAGACCACCACGGTCAAGTCGATCATGGGATTGCTCAAGCCCAGTGCCGGCAGCATCCGCATCAACGGCACGGAAATGCGTGGAGCTGCGCCCTATCGCATCGCCAAGGCCGGCCTGGGCCTGGTGCCGGAGGGTCGCCGCGCGTTCGGAACCTTGAGCGTGCGGGAAAATCTGCTGGCCACCGCTACGCGGGGCAAGTGGGATCTGGCGCGGGTCTATGAACTGTTTCCGCGCTTGCTGGAACGCCAGGACCAACTGTCACGCACCCTGTCAGGCGGCGAGCAGCAGATGCTGGTAGTCGGCCGCGCGTTGTTGACCAACCCCAACCTGCTGATTCTCGACGAAGCCACTGAAGGCCTGGCACCGATCATTCGCGAGCAGATCTGGAGTTGCCTGGCCACCCTCAAGGCCGAGGGCGAGACGATTCTGGTAATTGACAAAAACCTCAAGGAAATGGCGCGGGTGGTCGACCGTCATCACATCATCGAGAAGGGACGACAGGTCTGGGACGGCACACCGCTGGAACTGGCGGCGCAACCCGAACTGTCACAACGCTACCTGGGAGTGTGAGCGGACATGGACCTCGATCAGGCTTACAACAACGTCGCCGCCGTGGGTAATTTTCCACAGATCATGCAGGGCTTTCGTCAACGCAGTGCCCAGACCTACAAGCGCCATGCCTGGCAACGTGACCTGGCGTATGGCGATGCCATACGCGAGCGATTCGACTGGTACGCCCAGACGACTGCCGGGGCGCCGACACTGCTGTTCATCCACGGCGGTTACTGGCAGGCCTCGGACAAGGAAGACTACGCCTTTATCGCAGAAGGCCTGATCGAGGCCGGCTGCAATGTCGGGTTGCTGGAGTACACCCTGGCGCCCGAGGCAAGCATGGGCACCATCGTCGGCCAGATCGGCAAGGCTCTGGACTACCTGTTGGCGCATCGCGAATTTTTCAACATAGGCCAGCAAGTGGTGCTGTGCGGGCACTCGGCGGGTGGCCACCTGACTGCGTTGCATCGCCGGCATCCGCTGGTGACCCTGGCCATGCCGATCAGCGGCCTGATGGAGCTGGAACCCATCAGCCGTTGCTGGCTGAACGACAAGCTGCAACTGAGCGACGAAGACATCCAGCGCTATAGCCCGCAAAGGCTGATCGGCGATGGCGCACCGCTGCTGCTGACCGTGGGCGCAGATGAGTTGCCGGAGTTGATACGCCATTCCCGCGAGTACGCCAGTGCCTGTCGCGAGGCCGGGCAGGCCGTGAGCCTGGTCGAGCTTGCAGGGTGTCATCACTTTGCAGTGCTGGACGATCTGGCGAAGGCTGAGGGTGAACACTTGCGGGTTTTACTTGAGTTGCTGAACCGGTAGGAGCGGGCCTCGCTCCTGCAACAATCACTCTCGCCAGAAGTGGATACCGGTTTGCCGTTTGCGGCTTTTTTGACCCTCTGAGGCTTCATACAGTGGCTACGAATTCAGACAGGAATTGCGTATGTCCAGCCTCTCGCTCAGGGTCCAACAGATCGAGCCTCTGACCCCAAGAATCCGCCGCGTGCTGCTGGTGTCCAGCAACGCCCAGCCATTGCCCGGCTTCACCGCCGGGGCGCACCTTGAGTTGCATGTCCCTGGCAGTCGCGCTCAACGCCGAGCCTATTCGCTGGTCAACCTGCCCGATGGTGCACACTACGAAATCGCCGTTCAGCTCGAAGAGTCGAGCACAGGTGGATCGCGTTGGGTGCACTCGCTCAAGGTCGGCGATGAACTGCTGGCCGAGGCGCCACGCAACCACTTCCCATTGTGTGAAACCACCGAGCATGCCCTGCTGATCGCCGGGGGCATCGGTATCACGCCGATGCTCAGCATGGCCCGGTCACTGCAAGCAGCGGGCAAGTCCTTCACCCTGCATTACGCCGGTCGCGACGAAACGCAGATGGCCTATCTGCCAGAAGCTCGCGCCTGCCTCGACCACCATTGCTGGATCAGCGGCGGCGACCCGCAAAAGCGCTTGCCTGCCGCCGCGATCCTTGCCGCGCCAAGACCCGGCCTGCACCTCTATATCTGCGGCCCGACCGCCCTGCTCAACAGCGTGCTGTCCTGCGCTCGCGAACAGGGCTGGGCAGAAGATCACCTGCATTACGAACTGTTCAGCGGCGCTTTGGAAATGGCCGGCGATCAAGGCTTTGAAGTGCACCTGCGCGAAAGCGGCGTGAACCTGCAGGTGGCCGCCGGGCAAAGCGTGCTGGACGCCATGCTCCAGGCCGGCCTGGACCCGATGTTCGATTGCCGACGAGGTGACTGCGGGGTGTGCGTCGCCCAGGTCATCGACGGTCAGCCAGACCACCGTGACATCTGCCTGTCGGAGCGCGAACGCGCCACCGGCAGTTTCTGCACCTGTGTCTCCCGTGCCAGCAGCGCGCTGCTGGTGCTCGATCTGTGACAAGCCGAGGACATCCCGTGATACCGACCAACGAGCAAATTGCTGCCTTGATTCGCGAGGACAGCGTACACAAGAGCGTCTACACCGATCCGACCCTGTTCAAGCTGGAAATGGAGCGCATCTACGGCAACGCCTGGATCTACGTTGGCCATGAAAGCCAGGTGAAAAACCACGGCGATTACCACACCACGCGCATCGGCGATCAGGACGTGATCATGGTGCGCGGCGCCAACCAGCAAGTCAGCGTGCTGTACAACCGCTGCCCGCACAAGGGCGCCAAACTGGTCGCCGACGGTGACGGCAGTGTCGGCAAATTCTTCCGCTGCCCGTACCACGCCTGGACCTTCAAACTCGACGGCCAACATTTGTCGGCACCGCTCAAAAGTGGATTCGAAGGCACTTGCTACGACCCCAAGCACCCGGATTTTTCCATGGTCAGCGTTGCCCGCGTCGAGACCTATCGCGGCTTCGTGTTCGCCAGCCAGGCAGCGTTCGGACCGGACTTGAAATCTTTCCTGGGCGGCGTCATCACCTCCATCGACAACCTCTGTGACCGCTCACCGATCGGTGAAGTCGAGGTCGCAGGCGGCATCTTCCGTGTTCAGCAGCGTTCGAACTGGAAGGTGTTCTACGAGAACCTGCACGACACCATGCATGCCCGCGTGACCCACGAATCGTCGGTAGACGCGGCGCGTGGCGAAGCCGAAGCCATCGGTGAAATGCCCTTCGAGTTGCTGATCATGGACGGCAACGGCGAACCCTACGACTTCTGGGAAAAACTCGAACTGCGCGCCTACCACAACGGCCACGGCTACATGGAAGCGATCTTCGACCCGGCCGCCGCCGAGCGCGACGAGGTCTCCCGCGCTCACTTCGAATGCCTGAGCCAAGCCTACGGCGAGCAGCGCGCCAAGGAAATTCTGGGCATGAACCGCCACAACACGGTGATTTACGGCAGCGGATCGCCGCACACGGTGTTCATGCAATTCCGGGTCATCCGCCCCATCGCCGTGGACCAGACCATGGTCGAGATCCAGACCTTCCGCTGCAAGGGTGCTCCAGATGCCGTGTTCGACCGCGCGCTGACCTACGCGAACGTCATCAACTCGCCCTCCTCCAACGTGATGCCCGACGACGTCGAAGTCTATGCCCGCTGTCAGGAAGGCAACATGACCCGCGGTGGCGAGTGGATCAGCATGCACCGCTACGCGGGCACCGATAAGCCGCTGGAAGACGGAGCAGTGTCCACCAACGGCACCAGCGAACTGCCGATGCGCAACCAGTTCGCCGCCTGGAAACAGTTCATGACCGCCACCCTGATCGCCAAGGAGAGCACCCATGCTGCTTGACCGCCGTATCGACGTCGACACCCGCCAGTTGACTCCCGCCCAGGTTCCCGTCGAAACCCTGCGCCAGCTCGAACAGTTTCTTTACCAAGAGGCGCGCCTGCTCGATGAGCGGCGTTTCTGGGAGTGGGACAAGCTGTTCACCGACACCGGCATGTACTGGGTGCCGCACAAGCACGAGCAAGCCAACCCGTTCGACCATATCTCGCTGTTCTGGGAAAACCGCATGCTGCGCGAGGTGCGGATCCGCCGCGTGGAAAACGCCCGCAATTGGTCGCAGCAACCGCAGACGCAAACCGCGCACCTGGTCGGCAACGTGATGGTTGAAGGTCTAGATGCCCAGGGCCTGCTGGTGGTCAGCGCCAGCTTCCAGTACAGCGAATGGCGTCTGGAGCAACGCCAACTCGCCGGTCGCTACACCTATAAATTGGCCGCCCGGGAAAGCGGCGGCTGGCAGATCCAGCTCAAGCGCGTGGACCTCATCAACTGCAACGATGTGTTCGCCAATCTTGAGGTATTCGTGTGATGAACGCGCCGATGCTGATCGCCCTGCATTATCAGAACGACGTATTGCATCCCGAAGGCAAGATTCAGGTCGGGCTCGGCGCCGATGACGGCGTGCGTGCTGAGCTGCTCGACGCTGCCGGCCGACTGCTCGCCGGCGCACGCGCCAAGGGCTGGCCAATCGTTCACGTGCGTGTGGCGTTCCGACCGGACTACGCCGACCTGATCCAGAACGCGCCGATATTGCGCACGGTCGCCACCCTTGGCGCCGTCCGGGAAGGCAGTTGGGGCGCGGAATTCCTCGGCGCTCTGGCCCCGCTCAACAGCCGCCGTGAGTTCGTTGTCACCCATCAGCGGATCAATGCGTTTTATGGCTCGCCGCTTGAAACCGTGGTGCGCCAATTCAATCCCTCGCACCTTTTGATAGCCGGCGTGGCCACCCACTCGGTGGTGGAAAGTACGGTGCGCCATGCGGTGGATTGCGGTTTCGAGGTGACGGTCGCAGCGGATGCCTGCGCCAGCGCAGACAGCGGCGCACACGCGGCATCGCTGGCGAGCATGGCGCTGATCGCCCGAATCCGTCAGGTCAATGAAGCTCTGGAGGACTTGTCATGATGCTCGAAGGCAAAGTGGCCATTGTGACCGGCAGCACCCAGGGTCTGGGCCTGGACATTGCTCGGCAGCTGTCGACCGAGGGTGCACGGGTGATGCTGGTGGGGCGCAACGCCGACAGTGGCCAGGCACTGGCGCAGGAACTCGATTGCGGATTTTCGGCTTGTGACGTGGAGCGCGACGAGGACATCGACGCGTGCATCGCGGCCACGCTGGCCCGTTTCGGCCGGCTCGACATACTGGTCAACAACGCTTGCCTGTACGCCGATCAAGGCCTGGCCTCGAACCGCGCACAGTGGCTGAAAACCCTGAACGTCAATCTGGTGTCGGCGGCGATCTTTACCCAGAAGGCCGCCGTGCATCTGCCCAGCGGTGGCGTGGTGATCAACATCGGCAGCACCGGTGGCAAGTTCGGCGCGGCCGGGCGCGCGCTCTACCCCGCCTCCAAAGCCGGCATCCTGCAACTGACAAAAAACCTGGCGATGACCCTGGCTCCGGAACAAATCCGGGTGCTGAGTGTGTCACCTGCCTGGACCTGGTCGCCCAGCGTCGCCGAACTGAGCGACAACGACCCGCAGCTGGCCGATCGGGTCGGGGCACCTTTTCACCCGCTCGGCCGCATCGGTCGCGGCCATGAGATAGCTAGCGTCGTGGCCTTTCTATGCAGCACCAGTGCCGGTTGGATGACCGGTGTCGATGTGCCGGTGGACGGCGGCTTTTCGATTCTCGGACCAGATCGTGGCGTGTCGCCGCGCGCGTGGTTCCAACAACACCGTGACAGCCAATAACTCCTGATAACCGAATGAGGTAGATGACATGGGCAAGATGATTGAGATCCGGGCAACGGACAGCTGCGCCACGTTCAGCGGTTACCTGGCCTTGCCGGCCAGCGGCAAAGGCCCCGGCGTGGTAATCGGCCAGGAGATTTTCGGGATCAACGCCAACATGCGCGCAGTGGCCGATTTCTATGCCGAGGAAGGCTATGTGGCGTTGGTGCCAGACCTGTTCTGGCGCCTGCAACCGGGCGTTGACCTGGGCTACACCGAAGCGGACTTCGCCGTGGCCATCGACCTGTTCCAGCGCCTGGACGTGGACAAGGCCGTCAATGACATCGACGCCAGTTTCAACACCCTGCGCGCACTGCCTGAAGTCGAAGACACGGGCCTGGGTTATGTCGGCTTCTGCATGGGGGGCAAACTGGCCTGGCTGACTGCCACGCGTACCGACGTGGCCTGCGCTGTCGGCTACTACGGCATGGGTATCGAGCACCTGCTGCACGAGTCGGAAAACCTCAAGGGTCGCCTGGTCCTGCATTTTGCCGAAAACGATGGCTATTGCGACGCCAGTGCCCGCGCCCAAATCAGCCAGCACCTGGCGGCCAATGCCAAAGCCGAAGTCTACGTGTACCCAGGCGCCGACCACGCTTTCGCCCGGGCCGGCAGCTCACACTACGACAAGCCGTCCTCGCTGATGGCCCATGAACGCAGCATCGCCGCTCTCAAGCGCGAGATCGGCCCACACTTCAATCTGTCGGCCCTGTGGGACGAACACATCCGCCACGAGTTCGAGACCCGCGACGTACCTGCCACCATGGCGACCATGGTCGCCGAGCCCTACGTCAACCATATTCCCACCATGACCGGCGGCGTCGGCGCCAAGGAACTCAGCCGTTTCTACCAACACCATTTTGTCCACGGCAATCCAGCGGACATGAAGCTCATCCCTATCTCGCGCACCATTGGCGCATTGCAGATCGTCGATGAGTTCATCATGTGCTTCACCCACAGCAGCGAAATCGACTGGATGCTGCCCAACGTGGCTCCGACCGGAAAGTACGTCGAGATTCCGATGTTGGGGGTGATCAAGTTTCGAGGGGACAAGCTCTACCACGAGCATATCTACTGGGACCAAGCCAGCGTGCTGGTGCAAATCGGCTTGTTGAACCCTGAAGGGCTGCCGGTGGCCGGAGTGGAAACGGCGAGAAAGCTCTTGGATGAACAACTGCCGTCGAATACGTTGATGGGGCGCTGGACGCAAAGCGGGCAATAGAAACCGACAATGAAAAAGGCCGATCTGTCATTCAACAGATCGGCCTTTTTTCATTCACTCAACCGTCAGACATGCTCACTGGCTTTCGCAAGCGTTGCCCGTGGCTCGCCATGCCCGTGTTCCGCCTCGACCACCGGAATCTCCTTGCCATCGCAGTCGTGCAGTTTGCCGTCGCTGAAGTAATCACCCTCACGCAGCGCCGCCAGATCCTGATAACGCAGAACCCGCTCAGTACCCGCTGCAAATACCGACTGCTGATCGGAGTTACCGGCAGTAAGGTGGTTGAAGGTCAGGTTGAGTACGATCGCCATGATCGCCGAGGAGCTGATGCCCGAATGGAAGATCGTGGCGAACCAGCTTGGGAAGTGGTCGTAGAAGTTCGGTGCAGCGATCGGGATCATGCCGAAGCCGATGGAAGTGGCGACGATGATCAGGTTGACGTTGTTGCGGTAGTCGACCTTGGACAGCGTACGAATGCCGCTGGCTGCCACGGTGCCGAACAGCACAATACCGGCGCCCCCCAGGACAGACGTCGGCACGGCGGCGATGACCCGCCCCATGAACGGCAACAGGCCGAGGATCACCAGGAACAGGCCGCCTGTGGCCACCACGTAGCGACTTTTGATTCCCGTCACCGCCACCAGCCCGACGTTCTGGGCGAAGGCGCTTTGGGTGAAAGAGCCGAAGATCGGCGCGATCATGCTCGACAGCATGTCAGCGCGCAGGCCATTGCCCAGACGCTTGGAGTCGACCTTGGTGTCGATGATTTCACCGACAGCCAGGATATCCGCCGAGGTTTCCACCAAGGTCACCATGACCACGATGCACATCGACAGGATCGCCGCGAAGTGGAAGGTCGGCATGCCGAAATGGAACGGGGTCGGGAAGCCGAACATCGGACCCTCGCTGACGGATGAGAAATCCGCCATGCCCAGGAACACCGCGACCACCGTACCGATAACCATTGCCAGCAGGATCGAGAGACGGGAGATGGTCGCGCTGCCGATCTTGCTCAATAACAGCACCAGCACCAGCGTCATTGCGGCCAGGCCGATGTTGGCCATGCTGCCGAACTCTGGGGAATGGCTGTTACCGCCCATGGCCCAGCGTGCGGCCACCGGCATCAACGTCAGGCCGATGGTGGTGATCACAATGCCCGTGACCAGGGGCGGGAAAAACTTGGTGATTCGTGAGAACACCGGCGTTATCAGCAATCCAATCAGGGACGCCGCTATCACCGCGCCCAGAATCGATTGAAACCCGCCCTCGCCGCCGCTGCTGACAATCGCCACCATGGTCGCGACACCCGAGAACGAAACACCCTGTACCAGCGGCAACTGACAACCGAAAAACGGCAGACCCAGGGTTTGCAGCAACGTGGCCAGCCCCCCCGCGAACAATGAAGCAGCAATCAACAAACCGATGTCCGCCGGCGACAGCCCGGCAGCCTGGCCGATGATCAAAGGCACCGCGACGATGCCACCGTACATGGTCAGAACATGTTGCAGGCCGTAAGCCATATTCGCGCCGATCCCGAGGTTTTCGTCTTCGGGCCGTTGGTGTGAAACATGGGGCGTTTTCATGTTAGGGGGTTCCCTGGTTTTTGTTATGCGCACACTGTATGCAAGACTCAGGACAAATGTCTATAGAGTTGTATACAACTTGCCCGTCAAAATATGAACGAGCAGTCATGCAGACTGTGTGCCACCGCGCTCCTGCCTCACCTAATTCCTTGAAATACATCCAGCCGAGCCATTCTCCTGCGCCCACTAGTCTTTTGAATGCATGGCGACGATCGGTCGACACCGCCTCCTTCCATATACATATAAAGTATGCATAATGAAGTCATTCGAAATTCAGTACCACAAGGCAAAGAACGCAGCCAACAAGCTCAAGCACCAAGGCATCAGCCTCGCCGAGGCTGAACCGGTTTTCCATGACGAGCGCGCTCTGACATTGCAGGACGACCACCATGACGAACAGCGCTGGATCACCATTGGGCTGGATGGCAAAGGGCGTTTATTGGTCGTTGCATACACCTATCGTGATCCGAATTTCGTTCGAATCATTTCTGCGCGCCTCGCCAGCAAAAACGAGCGGCGCCAGTATCTGGAGGCTTGAACCATGAAAGACGAATACGATTTTAGCGATGCCAAGCGCGGGGCAGTTGCCTCGGGCAAAGGCAAAACCCGCATCACCATCATGCTTGATGACGTGGTCATCAAGGCCGCACGCGCGTTGGCAGAAGATGAGGGCTACGGCTACCAGACCGTAATCAACAACATCCTGCGACGGGCTTTGCTCACCGCTTCGAGCAAAACGGCTGAAACGAATACGACTGGACATTTAAAACCGGGCATCACGGCCACGGAATTGAAAAGCCTGGAGAAAAAACTGCTCGAGGCCCTCAACGAAATTCATCGCGTGATGGAGCCCGACGCTCGGCCCTAGACCCTGGCCAATAAACAAAAACGGGCAGATTGATGCAATCTGCCCCTTTCTTGTGCACACGATAATGGCGCTATTGCAGCTTGATAAGCTGTTCGAGTGTGTGCATTAACGTCGCCTGGGTTGGCACCCGAATACCAAACTCGCCTTCCAGCACGCCAAGCAGGTCCTGCAAGTCGGCCATCTGCCGACGCTCGCTTTCGTGGCCGATGCGATGGATCGCAAAGCTGCCGTTATTGAGGGTGCGGCGCCAACCCTCCCCGGTCCGCGCCACCATCAGCTGACGGGCGAAGGGTGATTGCGGATGGGTCGAGACGTACCAATTGCCGACGCAATAATCGATATCTTCCTGGCGCTGCAGATCGAAGATGTACATCGCCCGCCACTCGTCGCCGACCTTGGCACGAAGCGTGTAGCCGTCAGCGTGCTGTTCGATGCGATAGGGTTCGTGTGGCGTGGGTTGCTCGGCGGGACTGTCGAGCAGCAGCGGCGCGGTGGGCACCATGCCGCCGAAACCGACATCGGTGATGTAACGCACGCCATCCAGCGTCACCAGGCTCAAGCGATGGGTGCGCGCCGTCCATGCGCCTTCGGGCTGGCCCATGACCACGCGACCACTGATGCCACGCACTTCGAAACCCAGTTCCTGCAGCAAGGTCAGGTACAGATAATTGAGTTCGTAACAGTAACCACCGCGTCCCTGATGCAAGACTTTTTGCTCGATCGACCCAAGATCGATGAGCACCGGCTCGCCGGACAAGGTCGTCAGGTTTTCAAACGGGAAAGCCCCGGTGTGGCGCAATTGAAGCTGACGCAAGGTCTCCAGGGTCGGCGCCGGGGGGGTATCGAAGCCCAGCCGTTGCAAATACAGCGCACGATTGGTCAGGCGTGGTTCGCTCATCGTTCAGTCCTTATGCACGCAAGCGGCGGATCATTCCGCCAATGGCCGCCAGGTATAAGGGATGAACCACTGCGCACGACAATTGATTTAACCAATGGGCTGATGGGACAAATCAATGACGCTTGCGCGTACCCAGTTGAATCCAGGTTGGCGCATGGTCACTGGCATGGGGTTCATTTCGGACCCAGGCATCGACGCCAGCCTCCTCCAGGTAAGGACTCAGGGCCGGATTGAGGAGCAGATGATCAATGCGCAAACCGGAATTCGTCTGCCAATGCTGGCGAAAATAATCCCAGAAGGTGTAGACCCGTTCCTGCGGGTACAAATGCCGGATGGCGTCGGTCCAGCCCTGATCCAGCAGACGCTGAAAACACGCTCGGCTCTCGGGTTGCAGCAGCGCATCCTTGAGCCACGAGCGCGGATTGTAGATATCCAGATCGGTCGGGACCACGTTGTAGTCGCCGGCCAGCACCACCGGATGCTCACTGCTTTGCAGCGTCTGCGCGTGGCGGATCAGGCGCTCGAACCACGCCAGTTTGTAATCGAACTTCGGCCCCGGCTGTGGATTGCCGTTGGGCAGGTACAGGCAACCCACCAGAATTCCATGCACGGCAGCTTCCAGGTAGCGGCTGTGACTGTCGCTGTCGTCACCCGGCAACCCCCGGCGGCTTTCCAGCGGTTGCGCATCGCGCGCCAAAATCGCTACCCCATTCCACGAGGCTTGCCCTTGCCAGATCGCACCATAACCAATGGCTTCAAGCTCCGCTGCGGGGAATGCGCTGTCAGCTGATTTGAGTTCCTGTAAACAGGCGATGTCTGGACGTTCGCGTTCGAGCCAGGCAAGCAGGTTTGGCAGCCGTGCGCGCATACCGTTGACGTTGAACGTCGCGATCCGCAGTTTTTTCATGACCAACGCTCCATTTCCTGGCTGTCCTGGCTGTGACCGCAGGAACTTGCCAGTGGTTGCGTCGGCCCGCTGATTTGCAAGGCATTTGTAGGCATTCCAGCGCCAACAAGGCACAGGCTGCGCCGCTCGTCACCCTACCGGCACCAACCCTGCCGCCGTCCACACCAACATCAGGAACCGACTCACTTTTGTGGAGACGTAACCATGTTGAACATCAAAATGACTTCGTTGTTACTGGCCGGATTGTTGTCCGCGATGTCCGTGCACACCTTTGCGGAATCTACCGACAGCCCCGATGCAACCAACACCAAATCCGGTGCCACCAGCGGCCCGGTCATGCCACCTGATAACACCCCCTCAGCGCCCTCGGGTGGCAACGCCGGTGACGGCGGCGCTACCGGCTCCTCGAGCGGCAGTGCAGGAAGTGGTAGTGGTAGCGGCTCAGGCGCGGGTGGAGGGACCGGCTCTGCAGGTGGTGGAACCGGTGGTGCCGGCGGCGGGACAGGCAGCTGAACAAACAAACGCAGCCGATGACCGTCCTTCATCGGCTGCTTTCCATTGCTCGTATTTCACATCTGTTTGACCGGGGGCGGGTTCCATTTGCCGTTCAGCGCTTCGGCCTTTGGCCCGTACAGGCGCATGGTCAGGTTAAATGGGCCTTTGGGGGCCGGTAGCCAATTGGCCTCAAGATCTTTGCCGGGGCTTTCGTTCTGGAAGTAGATATCCAGTGAGCCATCTTCATTGGTTTTGAAAGGCATCCAGCTACTAACAGCAAAGCGATTGAGGCCATTGCCGACCTGGAAGCCTTCAGAATCGTAGAGAGTGATCGACCAGAATGCGTTCACCGGAGGCGCCTCACCCTTGGCGAAATGCATCACGTACTTGTTCACGCCATCGAGGGGCTTACCGTTGGCATCACCGATGTTCAGAGGATAAATCGCATCTTCGGGCAAATTGGCGCCGAGCCCCTGTTGGGCAACTATCGCCCGTTTCAAGTAGTAGTTGCCGTAGACGCCCATGGTGTCAGTGTTCATCGACCAGCCGTTAGCTACTCGTGCCAGGGTTTCCAATTTCCATTTCATCAGCGCCTGTGCCTCTTCGGGCACCGTCTCTAACGCCGCTTTGACGTCCGGGTCCATTGCATCCAGGTTAAACGTTTTACCGGGCTCGAAGCCGATACGTTTCATTTGTGCCAGCATCGGCTGATCAGTGCTGTGGGCGGGATGCATTTTCAGCAATTCACCGGCATAGGCGAAGTAGGTGGCTGCCGACATCGTGTCGACCTGGATCTTCGGCGGGGTCTTCATATCCACAGCCGGATCGATCTTGATGCTGACCGGTTCAGCGCTCTTGCCCAACCGCGACAACGGCGTCACGGTGTAGCCAGCCTGGATCTTGTGCACCGCCGCGTAATCCGCTGCGCCGTCGGTTTTGGTGCGGCCGATGACCCAGACAAAAGGCGTGGTTGCCGGCAAATGGTTTAAACCGGCAGGCACCGTGCCGGTCCAGCCCGGTGGCGTCACCAGAAACTGCGCGGCGTCGGTTCCCGTGGTGCGCCAGCCCGGTGAAGCGAATACATCGGTCCACATGTCGAGCATCGGCAACAAGTAAAAGCGCCCGTCAGTATTCGGCGTGGCGATGACCAACGGCTCTTTGGTCAAGTCGAGCCAGGCGATGGAATACAAGGTGTCGAAATTCGAACGCACCACCCCTTTGAAATTTGCCGGTGGATACTCCGGCACGTTCACAAACATGTTCATCGGGCCCTTACCGAATTCCTTGCCCGGCTCGATGTTGGTGAACTGCTTTCGGGTGATATCCATACTCAACAGCGGATAGAAATAAATGTAGGCATCAACGCCAATAGCGTGAGCTTCTGCAGATGTAATTTTCGATTGCGCGTGACTGACCAGCGGGAAGATAGCGGAGGCTGCAAGGGTCAAGGCAACGGCTGTCAATGCTTGGGTTATCAACATGTTGGCGATCGTCCATGCGAAGGGGGCCCTGACCGTTTCGGCAGGGCTAACGCAACTCTAGACGATCAAATGCACGACATTTGACAGGCAGACAGTCGGCTGGAAGATGTGTTGCATACATGAAACAAGCCAATAAAGCACCTTCACCGATCCGAACGCATCAGCGCCTCCACACCGCCCTCCATCGACAGCACCGCCGAACGATTACGCCCCGAATGTTTGGCCTGATAGAGCGCAGCGTCAGCCCGCTGGATAAACACTTCCATGCTGTCGCGGCCCGTCGGCATGAACGAGTAACAGCCGAGACTGACCGTTACAAAACCGGTAGGCGACCCCGCGTGGCTGATGTTCTTGTCCATGACGCTGCGGCGGATCTGCTCGGCAATGGTCATGGCACCATGGATGTCAGTATCAGGGAGCAGCACGGCGAACTCTTCCCCGCCGTAACGCACCGCAAGATCAGCCTTGCGATGGCAACAACCTTTCACGGCGTGCGCGACTTGAGCGAGGCAATGGTCACCGACCACATGACCATAAGTGTCGTTGTAGCGCTTGAAAAAATCGATGTCGAGCATGATCAGGCTTAGCGCAGTGTGCTGGCGTGCGCCGCGGCCGAACTCGATATCCAGCGCTCGTTCGAACAAGCGGCGGTTGGCCAGACCCGTAAGGCTGTCGTGGGTGGCGATCAATTCCAGGGCTTGCTGAGCCCTGCGCAAATCCGCTTCGACTCGCTCGCCGACCCGAACCTGACGGATAAACATCCAGCCAAACAGTCCGACCCCCAGCATCACCAGCGCGACGATGAAGCTGGAGCGAAACGCTGTGTCGTACCACCCCGCCAGAATCGCTTCCCTGGACGATGCCGCCGAAACCACCAACGGATAAGCGTGTAGCTGTCGATAGCCATGTAACCGCACGATCCCATCCACCAACGAAGGGAACATCGCGTTGCCAGAGGTCGCCCGTGGCAACAGGTTCTGAAAGATTTCGCCCTTGGCCAGCGACGTGCCGATCTGTGCCTCCACGAACGGACGGCGCGCCAGAAGCGTGCCATCGGTCAACGCAATGAACATCGAGCCTTCTTCGTCGATGCTGAAGCTTCTGAAAAACTGGTCGAAGTAAGACATTTTGATCCCTGCCAGCAAAACGCCCTGGAACTCGCCGTTCCTGCCGTTCACCCGCTTGGAAATCGGGATGATCCACTCCCCGTTTTCGCGACTGCGAATGGCCGCGCCGATGTGCGCCACGGACGAGACATTCTGCTGGTGAAACCTGAAGTATTCGCGATCCGCCACACCGGGACCCCGGGGCAGATTCTCGAATGAGCTGACGATCCACTGGCCTTTTTGATCAAACAACAGGATGCCGTGCAACTGATCCAGCGACTGCACCCGTCGGACAAAGGTTTTTTGTAATCGTGACTTGAACGCCGGGCTGGAGCCGTCGAGTTGAATCCAGTCCACCAGGCTGGTCAGGACCAGATCGGCCTTCATGATGGTGTCTTCGGCCTGTTGTGCCATGGCACGCGTGAGGTTCGACGATGCCACTTGAGCCTGATTCAGGTCGTGTCGCCGGGACTGCTCCAGTTGCAGATAAAGCAAGGCACACAGGCAAAGACACACCGTAGCGATGAACAGCACCGCAGCCTTGCGCAAGGGCAGGCGCTTCAATGCATCGCCGGGGGCGTGGTGCTGGTCGTCGAGGTGAATGGGCAAAAGCGCGTCCTGAAAAGGGCAAGTCATGAGTCCAGGCCCATATCCCTTGGTTCCGGGCGCCAAGTCTACGGGTTTGCAAAGCAAAAATGGGAACCGCTTGGCCAGTGGTTCCCTTGCGTCGCACGACACATTCGTCTGACAGCGTATGACGCCTGACGCTGCTCCCGCAGGGCTGCATTTATCGTCAGCGAGCTATCCCGCCCTTAGTTGTTTTTCCCCGTCACCACCAAAGAAGTTGTCGCCTTTTGCAAGTCCAGTACGGGCAACTCCGTCGGCATGTTCAACCGACGCAAGACTGGAGAGTCATAACCATAGACGTCAGGCTTGAACGTCACTCGCCCATCGTTGCTCAAGTCCACCGTCCAGTAAGCCAGCAACACCGGCACCTTGACTGGCAGCTTGATGTTTTCGGTCTTGCCGTTGGCCAACTGCTTTTTAATACCTTCGCTGTTCCAGCGCACCGGATCGTTGAACAGCAATTCGACCAGTTGCAACGGATTCTCCACCCGAATACAGCCGGAACTGGTAGCGCGCATGGACTTGGCAAACAACTCGCGGTGCGGCGTGTCATGCAAATAAATGGCGTAATCGTTGGGGAAGCGAATCACCACCTGGCCCAAGGAATTTTCCGGACCAGCATCCTGACGCAAGGTGATGCCGCGTGCGTTGTACCAATCGATGCCCGACGGATCGAGTACATTGCCTTCCCGGTCAAGCGCTCTGATTCGGTTCGCGGCCAGATAGCCAGGATTCTGTTGAATCTTGGGCAGCATATCCTTGACCAGAATCGTTGGTGGCACGGTCCACGTGGGGTTGAACGTCACATAGGTAATTTCCGACTGGAACACCGGCGTGCTGCGAAATGGCTTGCCGACCTGCACCCGGGAGCGCCAGATCGGTTGACCATCGCGATACAGCGCGACCTTGTAACCGGCAATATCAACGACGACAAAAGTACCCTGGAGTTTGTACAGCAACCACCGCGCCCGCTCCATGTTCACCCGGACCTGATCGATCCGCGCTTCCACAGGCACGTTCAACGCCGCCAGAGTGGCCGCCCCCGCTACGCCATCCGCGCCCAGATACTGCTCAACTTGATACTTCTTCACTGCTGCGATGACTTTGTCGTCGTAATCAGTGCGTTTTCCGTTGTGCGGCTCCAGATAGCCACCCGCCGCCAATCGGGAACGCAATTGCATCACCGCCACGCCGTCCATACCAGGTTTGAGAGATTGCCCTTCAGTCACTTTTGGCCAGCCGCCGGAATCCCTGACCTGGCGCAACTGCGCCAAGGCCACCCGCATGCTGCGATAAACCGCCTCTTGCGGTGGCGCTTGAGCAAATGCGCGTGCCACATCGTGATCGTTCAGGGCGGTGAAGAAACTATTCACATCCTCACGGGGATCAACCCCGACCGGGTCGAAGTTCCAGTGAAAATCCAGCCGCGCCGGATCGACCTTGCCACGACGCAACTGGAGCAGCGCGGTGATGTAAGTGCGGGTAGCCGCAAGATCAAAAGCGGCCGACTGGGCCGGTGTCGGTGCGGTAGTCTGGATCGCCAGTTGCGCCTGAGCCAACTCCGCTACATGGAAATCCGTCGGGACCAAGCCATCGATTTCTGTTTCGTTCAGGCTCTTGAGCAATTGGGAGAAGTCACGGCCGTCCGTCCAGGCGGCACGGAAGTTGCGATGGGAATAAAAGTCCATCACCACACGGCCGACATCCATTCGTTGATGCTTGCGTGACGTGAGTAGCGGCGGGAACGAAGATTGCAAAGGTTCCAGCGCTGCCTGGATCGACTGACCGACGACATCGTCGGGCGCGGCGGCCAGCGGACCGGTTGGCGGAGTTACCGGCATGATCGGCGAAGTTTCTGCCAACGCAGTGCCGCTGATCAGAAAGACCATAAAAAGTGCACGGCTTATGACGAATAACCTTGTTAATTGACCCATGGATAATCCTTAATCTCCCGTAATCAAAGGGCTAGCGTCCAACTCGCTGCTAGACTCGAAATATTCCTGATGAGACATTTTTATGACGCTACACCGCTTTGGCTTTCTATACACAGCGCTGCTGTTGACGTCGGCTTACCTTCCAACAGCCTACGCCGATTCGCTTGAAGTCGCGCTGGCCAAAGCTGCTCCAAATGCCAATGCCAAGGTCATTGCCCTGGCGGTCCGTGCCAGCCAATGCACTCGCGCTCAAGGCGCAGCTGCGGCACAGAGACTAGCAGTGATCGATTACTCCCTGCCTTCGACCGAACAACGTCTGTGGGTGTTCGATCTGAAAAAGCGCAAATTGCTGTTCCACGAGCTTGTCGCCCATGGCCGCAACAGCGGCGAAAACATGGCCACCCAGTTTTCCAACCAGAACGAAAGCTTCGCCACCAGCCTCGGCCTGTTCCGTACCCAGGAAAGCTATCGCGGCCAGAACGGCTATTCATTGCGCATGGAAGGCCTGGAACCAGGGTTCAACGATAACGCCTATGACCGGGCAATCGTCATTCATGGCGCGCCGTACGTCAGTCCAGTCCTGGCAAGGGCGAACGGCCGGATTGGCAGAAGCCTCGGTTGCCCGGCAGTTCGGCCGGCGATTGCTCATCGGTTGATCGACTCGATGAAAGACGGGCAACTGCTGTTTTCCTACTACCCGGATCAGCGCTGGCTGAAGTCGTCTTCTTACATTAACTGCGGCGGCGGCACTGTGGCCTCGTCCGACAAACCTACCAAGCGCCAGTAATCATCACCTACCTGACAAAACTGTAATCTTCGCCTCAGCCAGCTGAAAGGCACCGTCCGTTAGCCTCGTAGATATGTTCACCAGGCTGACGGACGGGACAATCGGCATGCACTCCAACACTTCACGACGCACCTTCGTCAAAGGACTTGCCGCAGGCGGACTGCTGGGCGGTCTTGGATTATGGCGCCCGCCCGTCTGGGCGATCACCAGCCCCAGTGAACCGCAAGTGCTGACCGGCAGCGATTTCGAGCTATTGATCGGTGAAACGCCGGTCAACTTCACCGGCAATCCGCGCACTGCGATGACAATCAACGGCAGCCTTCCCGGCCCTCTCCTGCGCTGGCGCGAAGGCGATACGGTTACCTTGCGGGTGAAGAACGCACTCAAGGACAGCACTTCCATTCACTGGCATGGCATTTTATTGCCAGCCAACATGGACGGCGTGCCGGGGCTGAGCTTCAAGGGTATCGACCCCGGCGGGCTGTATGTCTACCAATTTAAAGTCCGGCAAAACGGCACCTACTGGTACCACAGTCATTCGGGATTGCAGGAGCAATCCGGCGTCTACGGCCCGCTGGTGATCGACGCCAGGGAACCGGAACCTTTCCAGTACGACCGCGATTACGTGGTGATGCTCACCGATTGGACCGACGAAGACCCGGCCAGTCTGATGAAGACACTGAAAAAGCAATCCGACTACTACAACTACCACAAGCGCACCGTGGGCGATTTCATCGACGACGTCAGCACCAACGGTTGGGGCGCGACCGTTGCCGATCGCAAGATGTGGGCTGAAATGAAGATGAATCCCACCGACCTGGCCGACGTCAGCGGCGCCACTTACACCTACTTGATGAACGGACAGGCGCCGGACGGAAATTGGACCGGCGTGTTCCGTCCCGGGGAAAAACTGCGGCTGCGCTTCATCAACGGCTCGGCCATGAGTTACTTCGACGTGCGCATTCCAGGCCTGAAAATGACCGTTGTCGCGGCCGATGGCCTGCATGTCAAACCCGTGGCCGTCGACGAATTTCGCATCGCCGTGGCGGAGACCTTCGACGTGATCGTCGAGCCGATTGATGCCGTCCATACCGTGTTCGCTCAATCGATGGACCGCACCGGCTACGCCCGCGGCAGCCTTGCGATCAAGCCTGGCCTGTCCGCGCCGGTGCCACCGCTGGATCCGCGCCCCTTGGTCAGCATGGAGGACATGGGTATGGGCGGGATGGATCACGGCAGCATGGCCGGCATGGACCACAGCCAGATGGCCATGCCCGGGATGCAGTCCCATCCCGACTCGGAAAACGACAACCCGCTGGTGGACATGCAAGCCATGTCCACCTCACCCAAACTCGACGACCCCGGCCTGGGCCTGCGCAACAACGGCCGCCGCGTCCTGACCTACGCCGACCTGCGCAGTACCTTCGAAGACCCCGACGGCCGCGATCCCGGACGCACGATCGAATTGCATCTCACCGGACACATGGAGAAGTTTTCCTGGTCATTCAATGGCGTGAAATTCTCCGACGCCGAGCCCTTGCGGCTCAAGTATGGCGAGCGCATTCGCGTGGTGCTGGTCAACGACACCATGATGACCCACCCCATTCACCTGCACGGAATGTGGAGCGATCTCGAAGACGAGAACGGCGACTTCATGGTGCGCAAACACACCATCGACATGCCACCGGGTACACGCCGCAGCTACCGGGTAACCGCCGATGCGCTCGGGCGCTGGGCCTATCACTGCCATCTCCTGTTCCACATGGAAATGGGCATGTTCCGTGAAGTTCGCGTGGAAGAATGAGGTGCCAACCATGATCAGAATTTCCTCCATCGCCGCGGGCATCATCTGCGCTGGCCTGCCGCTTTCTCCGGTGATTGCCGCGACAGACGACATGCAGGGCATGGATCACAGCCAGATGAACTCCATGGACCATGGCGAGCTGCAAACCATGGACGAAGGCCAGATGCAACCAGCAGCCCCGACCGAAAGTCGTACGCCGATCCCGGCCCTGACCGACGCCGACCGTGCTGCCGTCTTCAGCAGCCATAGCGGCCATGCCATACATGACACCGCGCTGAATTCATTCTTCCTCGCCGACAAACTCGAATGGCAGGACGCCGACGACGGCAGCACCCTGGCCTGGGATTTGTCCGGCTGGATCGGCGGCGACATCGATCGTCTGTGGCTGCGCTCCGAAGGCGAACGCACCAACGGCAAGACCGAAGATGCTGAAATCCAGGCGCTGTGGGGCCACGCGATCAGTCCATGGTGGGACGTGGTCAGCGGTGTCCGCCAGGACTTCAAACCCGGCGCCCCGCAAACCTGGGCAGCGCTTGGTGTGCAAGGCATGGCGCTGTACAACTTCGAAGCCGAGGCCACGGCGTTCATCGGCGAAGGCGGTCAGAGCGCCGCGCGGTTGGAGGGCGACTACGACATCCTGCTGACCAACCGACTCATCCTGCAACCGACCGCAGAGCTCAACTTCTATGGCAAGAACGACCCGCAACGAGGAATTGGCTCCGGCCTGTCCAACAGCGAAGCGGGCCTGCGCCTGCGCTACGAAATTCGCCGGGAATTTGCGCCCTACATTGGCGTGACCTGGAACCGCACCTACGGCAAAACCGCCGATTACGCCGCAGCCGAAGGCGAGGACCGCAGCGAGGCGCGGCTGGTTCTCGGCGTGCGCCTGTGGTTCTGAACCCCTATACCAACAATCATAACCAGCCGCATTAAGCGGCAAGAGGCCTTGCATGCACATCATCAAAACCACCGCTGTCACTGTCTTGCTGTCAGCCGGGCTGCTGCTGAGCACTTTGGTTCTAGCCCATCCGAAGTTGCTGTCGTCCAGCCCCGCCGAAGGTGCCATCGGTGCGGCGCCGGGCATCATCGAACTGCACTTTTCGGAAAACCTGGTCAAACAGTTTTCCGGTGCAAAACTGGTCATGACCGAAATGCCCGGCATGGCCCACTCGCCCATGCCCATGAAAGCCAAAGTCAGTGGCGGCAGCGACCCGAAAACCATGCTCATTACTCCGCTGTCACCCCTGCCTGCCGGCACCTATAAAGTAGAGTGGCGCGCCGTATCGTCAGACACCCACCCGATCACCGGCAACGTTTCATTCAAAGTGAAGTGATAGATGAGCGACTCGGCCAACATCGTTCTGCGCTTTTTGTTGTACGTGGATTTGATGCTGCTGTTTGGCGTCGCGCTGTTCGGGTTGTACAGCCTCAGGGGGCCGGAACGGATTTCGGGGGCCGTGCTGCCATTTCGATCGCTATTGGCGGGGGCGGCCATTATCGGGGGGGCGCTATCCGTCATTGGCATGCTGCTGATGGTCAGCACCATGAGCGGGGAATCCAACCTTGGCGAACTGCGCCCGCACATTGAAATGATGGTGCTTGAAATGGACGCCGGGATGGCCTGGATGATTCGGATCACGGCGTTGTTCATCGCCACTTTAGCGATGTTGTTCAACACCCGCGCACCTGCCCCTGGCTTGTGGATGGCGGCTATTGCTGGTGCGATCGCCCTCGCCTCTGTGGCCTGGAGCGGACATGGCGCCATGGATGAAGGCATCTGGCATTTCACCGCAGACATTCTGCACTTGCTGGCCGCGGGTGCCTGGCTGGGCGCATTGGTCGCGTTTTTCTGGATGTCACGCAGCAACAGCCTGCAATCGGAAAACCACATCCGCCTGCTGGCTCGTGCCATCACCCGGTTTGAGCCCGTGGGGGCGCTGATTGTGATTGTCATCACCGTCACCGGAGTTGTGAACTACCTCTACATCGCCGGACCCCGCATCGACGAAGTACTCCTAAGCACCTACGGGGTTTTGCTGCTGATCAAAGTCGCATTGTTCGCCGGTATGCTCGTCCTGGCCGCGATTAACCGCTTTCACCTGGGACCGTTACTGCAACAATCATTGCGAGAGGGGCAGTATCGCGTAGCGGCGAATGCGCTTCGCTGCAGCGTGAGAGTGGAGCTCTTCGCAGCGGTGTTGATTGTGGGGTTGGTGGCGTGGCTCGGCACGTTGAGCCCGCAAGTGGGCGAGCTGTAACGTTCGCCCGTTTTTTGAGTCGCGCACAGTTTTCACTACACTCCCTCCTCCAAGTCACTCAATCAGAAAGCCCGATAACAATGAAAAACAACAAAAGCACATGGATGCTCGGTGGGCTGTTCGCCCTGTCGTTTGGTGTTCAGGCACAGCAAGTCCCTTCACATCTGGACAGCGTCATCCAACAAGGCCAACTGCGGGTTTGCACCACCGGCGATTACAAGCCCTATACCTTCAAAGCCGAGGACGGCGAATACTCCGGCATCGACATCGCCATGGCCCGCTCTCTCGCTGACAGCCTCGGCGTCAAGGTCGAGTGGGTGCAAACCACCTGGAAAACCCTGATGCCCGACATGCTCGCCGGCAAATGCGACATTGGCATGGGCGGCATCTCCGTCACCCTCGAACGGCAGAAAAAAGCCTTCTTCAGCACCACCCTCGACGTCGACGGCAAGATCCCGCTGGTGCGCTGTGAAAACCAGGCGAAGTACCAGACCATCGACCAGATCAACCAGCCATCGGTACGCCTGGTCGAACCGGCCGGCGGCACCAACGAAGCCTTCGTGCACGCCTTCCTGCCCAAGGCGCAACTGAAGTTGCACGATAACGTCACCATCTTTCAGGAGCTGCTGGACAACAAGGCCGACGTGATGATCACCGACACGTCCGAAGCGCTCTATCAACAAAAACTCAAACCGGGACTCTGCGCGGTGAACCCGACGCAGTACATGCAATATGGCGAGAAAGCCTACCTGTTGCCCCGGGATGACATCACCTGGAAATCCTATGTGGACCAGTGGCTGCATCTGGCCAAGGTAACGGGTAATTACCAGAAAGTGCTGGGACAGTGGTTGGCGGTGCCTGAAGGCAAGTAACCATGTGCCCGTCCCTGTAAATTCTCCAAGCCGTGACAAACTGCGCGCTAGTGCACTTTGTCATGGCTTGTTAAATCCAGTTACATGCTTGAAACTTGGCCCGCACCGATAGCAGTCCGGTCGCCTGCAAGACGCGTTGACAAGCGCACCGAATGATCATTCGGTCGATGCCTCGACCGAGCAAAACCCTCAAAAAAG
This sequence comes from Pseudomonas sp. Sample_22, assembly GCF_004307635.1. NCBI lineage: Bacteria > Pseudomonadati > Pseudomonadota > Gammaproteobacteria > Pseudomonadales > Pseudomonadaceae > Pseudomonas > Pseudomonas sp. Sample_22. Next base: position 82,177 of record NZ_RCNY01000016.1, on the reverse strand, counting down.
GACAGACAATGAGCAGCACGGATGAATTGCAAACCTACAACGCCAGTCCGAAATGGCAAGAAAGATTCGCTTTCTTCGATCAGTACGGAGCCCCCAAAAGCCCTGAGTTCAAATCGGCTTTCAAACAATTGCCGGCGCGCAAGCGTATTCTGATCAACCTGAACTTCATCGCTTTTTTCTTCGGGCCTATCTATCTTTTCGTGCTTGGACTGTGGAAAAAGAACCTGGCAATCATCGCGATTATCATCGCCATCTCCTTCGTCCTGACACTGATATTCACTCTGCTGGGTTACGACGAAGGACCCAAAGCCGTTAACACCGGCCTGAATGTCGTCTTTGCACTGATGTACGGGCTGAGCGCCAACTACGCCTACTACCTGAAACAGGTCAAAGGCTCACAAGGCTGGAATCCTTTTGAAGGCTTGAGAATCGTCTAAGCCTCATCCCGCGTGCAGAACGGCGGAAATCATTCCACCGTTCTGCATCGATCAATCGTCAGGTGCTCTCTCACTCTCCAGGTGAGGCAGAAGCAGCAGAGCGGGCCCTTCTCTCTGTATTCCGTATCGCCAATAAAGCGCTTGCTTCTCGAAATGGCGAGTCGTGGGATTCCCGCGCTGGTTGTGAGTTATCTATACACACTGATTGATCTGCCTGCGCCTGTGCCTCCAATAGCAGCTGCCGACGAAGCGAGGATTAAAATGCTTCCAGTTCAGTCCGCGTGATAATAAAGCTGTCCCCTTTTCTCCCTTCCTCAAACGCCCCGTTCATCGCTCACCCCGGTACCGTTCAGGGCTAGTGAAAACGCCCTCGCTCTGGCAGCGAATGAAAATATTACACGCGTCATATTTACAGCTGGAATTTATTATGCCCATAATCCCGCACAGACAGGGAGAGCCTCATGATTGTTTAATTTGCCGCTGCGACACGGCTGCGCAGCAGCACCCCGAGAGATTCCGACCATGAATTCAGACATCGATCCCTGGCCTTGCCCCGCTGTCACCTTGGTGTTGTTGCGCCTCGAATGTCAGTCCTTGAACTCCAACGGAGTTGGGTGCGCATCCTTCCATTACAGCCTTGGATAAAAGTCATGAACCTTCCCAGCCGTTCCAGCGTATTGCTTGCACTCTTGATCGGGCTCTGCGCACTGGGGGAGATTTCCACCCAGATGCTGATTCCCAGCCTGCGCGACCTTGAAGCAGGGCTCGGCGCCGTGCCGGGTTCCTCCTTGACGGCATTATCGGTATTTGTTGCTGCCTTTGGTCTCGGCCAACTTTTCTTCGGCCCGCTGTCAGACCGCATCGGTCGTCGACCTATGCTGCTCGTCGGTGTTACCACTTACGTGCTCGCCTCTCTGTGGATGGCGTTTGCCCAAAGCATGCCCGAGTTCATTGCGGGCCGTGCGCTGCAGGGTTTGGGAGCCTGTGTTGCGCTGGTGGTAGCACGTAGCGTCGTGCGCGATGTCTGGAAGGAAAAAGCCGGCCCGGTCATGGCCATCACGGTGATTGGGATGCTCAGCGCGATTATGCTCTCACCGGTTCTAGGCGGGCTGATTGCCACCCATGCCGGTGGCTGGCGCGCGGTCTCGTTCGCAACCGTATTGTTTGGCGGTGCGGCTCTCGCGGGGTCACTATTTTTCAAGGAGACCAATCTGCAGCCCGACGCGCAGGCGGGAAGGCTGAAGACGCTGCTGGGTAACTACGCCTTGCTGCTCAAAGACTCATCCCTGCGAAGCTTCGCCATCGCCATCGCCTGCACCTACGGCGCAATGTTCAGCTTTATTGCCGGCTCTTCCCGCGTACTGGTTGGGCAACTCGGCTTGAGTCCAACCCAATATGGGCTGGTTTTCGGCGGCATCGTTTCGGGGTTGATTGCCGGCGCGATCTTCACCAACCGCACCATCATGAAGTACGGCCCGGAAAAAATCGTTGCCATCGGTACAAGCCTGGTCGCGGTTGGCGCCGGTTCAGGGCTGATACTGCACGAACTCATCGGCCCGTCGGTGGCCGGCCTGATGCTGCCGCAGATGCTGTTGACGCTGGGTTCGGGCATGGTCTTGCCGGGTTCGGTTGCTGGCGCAGTGATTCCTAATCCGACTCGCGCCGGGCTGGCAGCGGGCTTTATCGGTTTTTCCCAGATGGCCGGCGCGACTGTTTCTGGCTTGCTGCTGAGCCATCTGCAGGACAATACAGCCTTCCCGATGGTTGCTCTGAATAGCGCATTCGCCGTGGCCGGTTTCCTTGTTTTCCGGATCATGCGTGCAAAAAAGGGGACAGATCTATTTTCCAACGCCAAAACAAAATAGGCCTCACATGAAAAACGCCTGCTTAAATTCAAGACGCCATGTGCGCTTGGATTTGTGGGGCTTCCACACCCTTGTCGCTGATTTTGCAGCGACGGGGTGAACAGAAGATCAGCAATATGGTGTGGATTCAACCGGCGCTAGACACGTCCAAGCCCTATTAGCCCAATCCTGATAAACTCCCCGATCTCCCAGCCTCACCGACTCCAGATCTCCATGTCCGTAAACACTGCTGCACCCGCCCCGCTTTCTCGCCGCTTCAGCGTGGCACCGATGATGGATTGGACTGACCGCCATTGCCGTTTTTTCCTGCGCTTGTTGTCGAAAAATGCCCTGCTCTACACCGAAATGGTCACCACCGGTGCTTTGCTCAATGGTGATCACGAGCGTTTTCTGCGGCATGACGAAGCTGAGCACCCGCTCGCGTTGCAGTTGGGTGGCAGTGTTCCGCTGGATTTGGCGGCCTGTGCGCGGATGGCCCAGGAGCATGGTTACGATGAGGTGAATCTGAATGTCGGCTGCCCGAGTGATCGGGTGCAGAACAATATGATTGGCGCGTGCCTGATGGGGCATCCGCAATTGGTGGCCGATTGCGTGAAGGCGATGCGTGATGCGGTGTCGATTCCGGTAACGGTCAAGCATCGTATCGGCATCAACGGTCGCGACAGTTACGAACAACTGTGTGACTTCGTCGGTACGGTGCGAGATGCCGGTTGCACCAGTTTTACCGTGCATGCGCGGATTGCGATTCTCGAAGGTTTGTCGCCGAAGGAGAACCGTGACATTCCGCCGTTGCGTTACGACGTAGCGGCGCGGCTGAAAGCGGACTTTCCGCAGTTGGAGATTATTCTCAATGGTGGGATCAAGACGCTGGATGCCTGCCATGAACATTTGCAGACATTCGACGGTGTGATGCTGGGCCGCGAGGCGTATCACAACCCGTATCTGATGGCTGAGGTGGATCAGCAATTGTTCGGCAGCACAGCGCCGGTGATCACGCGTGCCGAAGCCTTGGCGCAGTTGCGCCCTTACATTGCTGCGCACATCGATGCGGGCGGCTCGATGCACCACATCACCCGACATGTGCTGGGTCTGGGCACCGGATTTCCCGGAGCACGCAAGTTTCGCCAGTTGTTGTCGGTGGACATTCACAAGACCAAGGAGCCCTTGGCACTGCTGGATCAAGCCGCTGGATTGCTTGAAGGACGATAACCCCGGTGATAAAAACCAGGCGGTATGAACCGCCTGGTATTGCTGTCAGCCCACTGCTGCAGCCGCTGTCCAGTTAACCCAGCCGAATATCCAGGTTGCCAGAATCAGCAATCCAAAGGCGATCCGGTACCACGCAAATGCGGCATAACTGTGGTTCGCAATGAACTTGAGCAGGCCGCGCACAGCGATCATCGCGAAAAAGAATGCGGTTACAAAGCCCAGGGCGAAAACCGGCAGATCGCTGTTCTGGAACAGGTCGCGGTACTTGTAGCCCGAGTACACCGCGGCGCCGACCATGGTTGGCATCGCCAGGAAGAACGAGTATTCGGTAGCGGCCTTGCGTGACAGGCCAAACAGCAAGCCACCGATGATGGTCGATCCGGAGCGGGAAGTCCCCGGTACCATCGCCAGGCATTGTGCGAACCCCACCTTCAGCGCATCTGACCAGCGCATATCGTCCACGTGCTCGATGTGCACAACATGATCCCGTTGTTCAGCCCACAACATGACAATGCCACCCACGACCAATGCGACAGCCACGGTTATCGGGTTGAACAGGTATTCATGGATCTTGTCGGCGAACAACACACCCAGAACAACTGCCGGAAGGAAACCGATCAGCAGGTTGAGGGTAAAGCGTTGTGCATTGCGCTGGGTCGGCAAGCCTTTGACGATATCGAAAATCCTGGGACGAAACTCCCAGACAACGGCAAGAATGGCACCCAGCTGAATAATGATATTGAAGGCCATGGCGCGCTCACCGCCAAACTCCAATAAATCTGCAACAATAATCTGATGCCCCGTACTGGATATGGGCAAAAACTCCGTAAGGCCTTCTACCGCACCTAAAACCAACACCTTTAAAAGGGTCAAGAACTCCATTAATCCTCCGTCAGACCGCCCTCGAAGCGCGCCCCGTTAACTACTTTTCAGGTATTGAGCAACTGGACCAAGCGTAACTGGCAAATTGACAGCCTTTACCCGACCCAGCGACGGAGAATAGGTCTTATCAAACAACACACTCAAGGCTTGTTAATAATCGTCCGACTGAATAATTAATCGAAAATGGATTTCGACATTGAGCTCGTAGCGCGCTCGCTCTCAATAAAACGTGACCCACCGCACACTATTTATATTTCTGCACAAAAGGACTAAATTCTGTAAATCACGAACTCAGCGTACAAACAGTGGCAAAAAGACATTAAAAAACCATCGCCAGAGACTCAAAGTAATGGCACAATTCCATATTGCCACCATCTAACGAGGGATTTTCACTAGTTCACCCCGCCGAGAAAATCAACTAAAAGCTTGAAAAGCTTAATTATTGTTAGAAAACTCGAGAGCCACGTCTAAAATTCGCTTGAATGTTACCAATTGTCAGTCACAGATGAGAACCGGTGCTTTAACATCCCGATGTCAGCACCTATTCGAGTCAATGCATGATGCTTACAGGGAACTTAGCGACTAGAAGCCTGCGCCAGACAAACGACGAACCCGGTGTTCTCACGCTGGGTCGAACGCGTGGCGTGGCTGAACATTTTAGAGCGCTAATCGCAAGGCATGTGCAGGCCGATATGGCACTGGATGCCAGTTCGTACACACTTTCGTATAAGAAAAACGAGTACTTAGGTTCGTATCGAGCCATCTTCATCATCATCGATAGCCCCCAGGCTCTCGAGGAAAGCCTTGCGCTGGTGGAAAGCCTGCGCACTACCCACTTGAAACCGATCATATGTGCGGTCATCACAGGCCGCGGCACCTTCAACAAGATGAAATATTATCTTGCCGGGGCCGACTTTTGTCTCAAGTTCAATACCCTGTCTGAAGAAGGCGCCGAGTTACTTGCCGATTTTTTCAGCAGTGAGGAATGGCAAAGGGATATCAATCTGATATTGGACCCCACCCGTATCTGCTTATTGGGCTCCGACAAAAAACTGGATATTTCATTTGCAGAAATGAAGATTCTGGAAGCATTTGCGCAAACCAGTAACCACATACTAAGTCACGATGAAATCGCCGGCATCATGGGTCTGAATACCAATTTCTACGACCCCAGAGCACTGGAAAAATCAATCAGTCGCTTGCGCGGAAAAATCAAAGACGTGTACGGTACAAACGCCATCCAGAGCATTCGGGGGTACGGCTACCGCCTGATGAGAGGGTTGATATCGACTGTCTGAGCCAGCAATTCAAAGGCTTTTTGACATCATCTAAGGGAATGTTTTTTCAACTATACAAAGATATCGGTTTCATTGTTTGATTTGTATTTTATACTTCATGCCAATTTATCGACTCCATGACCGTGGCAACACTGAACCATAACAATAAGAAGTCATTCTATAGCAGATCGCGTGGAACCTATCGAGGGCCATTTTTGCGCCCAAACCCTGCCTTTTCGATTACTTCCGAGGGAGTCTCTACTCCCCTGCCGATCATTTTTTGCCAAATTTGGTGCGTACTTCAGGAGAGAGACATGGAAATTAGTACACCCCTCCCAAGAAAATATTTCGTCGTCGTAACCCACAGCACTACGTCGCAACGCGAATTGGAGAGCATTCTGTCCAGTGAGCGTTTCAACTCATTCGGAACCTCCCAAGCACAAATGTTTGTTGAAGGTGTTGCCTCGTCCTCTACTGCCCCGGTGCTGATGGAGTTCACTTACCCAAGCGTGACAAGGAAAAAAGTTGCGCAAAGTATCGAACACGATACGCAGAGAATATTGGCCACCCTTGAATCTGAATGGCTGGCAGCTCAATCGGAAAATCCTTTTCACGGCAAGCCGGCAATGATTGCGGAAGCCAGTAACACCGCACAAGCGATAGAAGGTCACGCACCTTGCAGCGAAGTCTGGCAACTCGACGACGATCAGGGCGCGCTGGTGAAAGCGGGTATCGAGATAAACCTGACCGGACTGGAAACTGCACTCGTCAGGAAAATGCTCAACCATGAAGAACGCGTTGTCAGTCGAGATGAACTGATCCTCAGTATCGGCAGGGAACCGGAGCAATACCGCGGCCTGGAGATGTGCCTCAGTCGACTGCAAGATAAATTCAAAAGTGCCAGCAATGGTGAGCGGTTGTTTCGTGCGGTGAGAAACCGCGGCTACTGCCTGATCCAGGAAGTGGTGTGCTGAACGCCTGATCCGGACAAACAACACAAACATCAACAGTGCGACAACAACAATAAAAATAGCACTTTGTTTGTTTTCCCCGCTTGAAAACTCTATTCAAACCCGCCTGCCTCCACCCCTCCTACAATACCCAATACAACATCAAATATTCACCCCCTGCTGATCGACCATTTCTAACGTTCGACTATTTGCCCTTAATAAAAGTTGGCACCCTGCCACCTTGTTAGAACTCGTCAGACAGCATCCCCGTCAATAACTTAGTCTATTGACTGACGACAGTTCCGCATATCGGCGTTGTTACCTCAGGACACTCGCTACAACAACAATAAAAAGTCTATTAACAACTCGGATTTCAACTGTCGAAACCTGAATGGACGTCTTTTGGGGATATTCGTATGGATCTTTCTCTTCGTATCAATCGAAACACCGGCCTCAAGGGACTTACCTTTTGGGGCCAATGGGCATTGGCACAGGGCTTTGTTGTTTCACTGCTGTTCATACTTGCTGAGCGACATACTGGCTCGGTCGAGTTCTACTATCGAATGTGCGCAACGCTGGCGGTACTTGCCTCGGTTCCGGCTTACACGTTCAGCGGTGTATATCGAAAAAGAGACAACTACCTGACGGGGCTGGGACGCCTGTTCATGGGCTGGTCCATGACCATGGCTGCGCTGGCCTGCATTGCATTCATCTGCAAAGCCGATGCGCTGTTTTCACGGGAAGTTATTCTTGGCTGGGCAGTGTACGGTTTCCTCGGCCAGGCATTGCTGTATGCGCCCCTGCATGCGTTTTCGAAGTACTACCAGCGTTCGCGCAAAAGCGAGCACAAGACCCTGATCGTTGGCACTGGCGAACTGGCACTGGGGCTGGCAAACAAGCTGAGTCTTCTGGAAAACCTGCCACTGGTGGGCTTGGTCAGCAACGGCAGCGTGCCATCGCTGGAGCCGGGCGCGCCGCGCGTCGTCGGTGCTCAAGAAGATCTGCTGGACCTGATCAAAGCCCATGACATTCGTCGCCTGTACATCACCCTGCCCTTGTCCGAAGCTGCCAAAATCGAAGCCATGTACCTCGATTTGCTCGGTGCCAACGTTGACGTGGTCTGGGTCCCGGACTTGAACAGTCTGACGCTGCTCAATCACTCGGTGAAGGTCGTGGACGGTCTGCCGGCGATTTACCTGAACGAAAGCCCGCTGACCAGCCGGCCGACCGCTGCACTGAGCAAAAGCCTGGTGGAAAAAAGCGTGGCGCTGCTGGCCATCATCCTGTTGAGCCCGGTTTTGCTGGTCATCGCACTGGCCGTGAAACTCAACTCGCCCGGCCCGGTGTTCTTCAAGCAAGACCGACATGGCTGGAACGGCAAGGTGATTCAGGTCTGGAAGTTCCGCTCGATGCGCGTCCACGATGACAAAGAGGTCAAGCAGGCCAGCCGCAACGACTCGCGTATCACCGCCGTTGGCCGCTTCATCCGCCGCACTTCGCTGGATGAACTGCCGCAACTGTTCAATGTGCTGCAAGGGCATATGGCGTTGGTGGGTCCACGGCCGCACGCCGTCGCGCACAACAACTACTACTCCGGGAAAATCCTCGCTTACATGGCGCGCCATCGAATCAAACCGGGCATCACCGGCCTGGCGCAGATCAACGGTTGCCGAGGCGAGACCGATACCCTCGACAAGATGCAGAAGCGCGTCGAGATCGACCTCAAGTACATCAACAACTGGTCGTTGTGGCTGGACCTGAAGATCCTGGTGAAGACGCCGTTCACGTTGCTGTCGAAGGACATCTACTGATGGATTAGCGTTGCACAGCGCAACACCGCAAGGGGACGCAAGTCCCCTTTTTTGTGGGCGCAATTCGTGGAAGCGATGGCGTGGCAGGCAAGGTTGTGTCGACTGGGCTGACGTCATCGCCAGCAAGCTTGCTGCCACAGGGTATCGGGTGTGATTTGGGTATCGGGTACGGCAATGAGCAGTTTAGCAGCCAGCCTGCTGGCGATGGCGTCGGGTCAGTCAGCATTGAAGCTGGATGTTGCTGACGCCATCGCCAGCAGGCTCGCCCCTGCAGCTTCGAGGTACGAGCCAGGTGTTACTCAGTGATCTTCTCGAAGTTGCGATAGAACATGTCGTCGTCACGGCTGTCGGTCATGGAGTGCAACTGAAAGCTGCGATTGAGTCGTGCACCGCCGTCCCGGGTCAGTGGCGACCAGACGAGGTTGGCGCGACGCATGGTCGACATGCTCATCAGTTCGTCGAACGGGATCGACAGATAGATGCCTTTGTCAAAGCTACCTTCGCCATATTCGGCGCCAGTAGCAGTCGTAATCGTTGCCCAGGCGCCAAATCGCACACCATTGGAAAACTCCTTCGAGATATCCAGCGTGCCGCCCCAGTCACCGGCCAGATAACGCCCGACACTGACTGCCGCGAGCGTATCGAACGGCAAGTAGGTGTAGCCGGTGATGTGCCCGGTGACGATCGAATAATCTCGCAGCCCAAAGCCCTGGTCGAATTCGCGCTGACGCACATAGTTCAAGTCCGCGCCCAGCGACCAGCGCTCGCCGGTCGGGCGAAACAGCACCTCGCCACCTACCCCGGCGAACATTGATTCCAGATAGCCGCCGTAGACCATGCCGTACAAATCTTTGTCCAACTGTTCGGCGTGACTGACCTGGAACAACGGCATGGTCACTTCGGAAGTCGTCAGGTACTGGCGCAAGTCCGTGCGCACACGGGGCAAGTCGCTGGGAGCGTCATAGGTGAACTTGTCAAAGTTGTTCGCCAGATTGGCACTGAGCAAACCGCTCCACCAAGTGTTGCGGTTGAAGCGGTATTCGGCGTCCGCGTCGGCACTGAATTGATAGAGCAAGCCATCAGGACCGCCGACGTTCTGCTTGAAGCCCAGCCCGACGCCATAGCTGAATGGTTGAAGGGCTTCGGTGTAGATGGTTTTTTCGTTGTGCGGCATCGCCGGGTTGATCTCGGTGGTGCGATGCAGCGATTGCAATGGCTCCTCGTTGTTGATCACCTCACGGAAGGTTTGCCGAGGCACGCTGGTCTCTTCCAGCGGCAGGTCGTAGCGCTTGTTCACCACGGTGAACCAGTCGATGTCGTCGTTGACGCTGTTGTCCAGAATCCGGCTCGCCCGGCCAACCGCTTTGGCGGAATGGAAATAACGCTGCTGTTCGCCATAGACGAACAATTCCGACCCGCGCTGGCTGATGCGCTCAACCTTGTAGCCGGCGTTTTGCTGCAGGCGCCTTGACACATCGGCCCAATCGACCTGCTGCATTTGCGTACTCGGCGCCTTCGCCGGTAGCGGTTCAGCCGGCGGATCGAAGGTCTTCGCCGGCGCCTTGCGGCTGACGAAATTGGTGTGGAAGGTGACGCCAAACATCGCGGTGTTGCCGCGCTCCCACGCAGCACTGACGTCGATCGAGTCGGTCAGTTTGAACACCGCACCGAGGTTGATCGGCGAATCCTGCTTGATTTCGTTGTCCTTGGGTTCGTGCTTGTAATCGTTGCCTTCGTATTCCAGTTTCAGACTGAGCCGATCCCATGGCGTCTGATAACTCACACCGCCGAACAAAGAAGGCTTGCCGCGAAAATACGACCCGGCGTTGACGTCGCCGGTACCTTCGCTGTCGGGCCGGGTATTGAAGCGGTCAGCGAGCTCGCCCAGCGGGTTATCGAAGTCGCCTCGATTGCCCAGGTAACCCCAGGCAATGCCGGCGCTGAAATCGAAATCGTCATAGCGTTTGTTGGCAACCACAAACTCACTGGAGAACAGACCGGTACCACCGATGTCTCGAAAGCCCAGCGCCACTTCCGGCGCCCAATGGCTCTCTTCCCACAGTCGGGCCTTGATATCGACCGCCTTATCCTTATAGCTCTGGCTGCCACTCAGCGAGTCGGGGCCGTAAGGGCGGTTGGTGATGGCGGTATAGCGGAACGAACCTTCCAGCCATTCGAACGGCTGAAGCGACACGCTGTATCGGCTATAGGGATCGGTACGGTTGGCATTCACGCTCAACTCACCGGCCGGCAACATCCGCGCGGTCGGCGTTTGCAACAAACCAGCGCCACCAAAATCATTCTGAGTAATACGTGGTTCTGCATGGGCCAGACCACACGGCAATAACAATACGGCTGCAAAACGTAAATTCAACGAACCACCTCAGCCAGCTGCGTGGCAATGAATTCGGCCAACTGCTGATTCAGTTCAGGGACAGGCGGATCAAGGTCATCGTTTTTGACCGGCACCAGAATCTTGCTGCCGGCAACGGGAAAGTGCCCGCTCTCGCGATTCCAGTGCGCAATACCCACCCGCCGGACCACGCCATCGGGCTGAATCAGCCACAGGTAATCGGCCTCGGCATCGTCCAGCGGCGTGCAACCTTGCAGATACTCGCGAGCCTCCAGTAACGGCTGATATGGCAAGTGGCAGGTTTCAGCGACAGCACCGAGCACTTCGACTTCATCGACACGTTTCGGGTAAATCAGGCGATCGCCATCGTCGAGACGAATGTTGCGCGCGAAGCCGACTTCCACTGCGACCGGATCCAGATTGGCGATCTGTCGCCCGGTGACCGGCATCTGCCGCACTTGCTCGGACAAACGCACTGCCAGCGCTGCACGGCCTGGTTTGTCGAAGAGCGAAGCCATGCGCTGCAAAACGTCCAGATCAAACAACACGCCCGCCTTGAGCCGCGCCTGCTCTTGCAGCAACGACTGACGCAACAACACACCCGCCAGCCAATAACCTTCGGCATTGGGCACGGCCACGTTGATCACATCGAGCAAACGCCCGCCTGCCGAGAGCTCGACCGGCCCGGGGTTGGCGACGTCACCGGTGACCGTGACAGCGGCCTGGCTCACGCTGGTGATCAACAGTAAACACGCCGATAGCGTTCTCAAGCGCTTCACGGGACATGCCTGCGGTTGGGGGTCAGTTGCACGATCCTGACGCGCAACTGCGCCGTCAGCTGTTGCTCGCTCTGCACAATGAAACCGTCGACGGGATCGACCCAATAACGATTGGTCGCCCGCAGACCGATGGCCGGGGCATCAATCTGCTCATCGACACGCAGCACGCTGTATTCCTTGTTGAGAATGGTCAGGGTGTCCATGGACTTTCGGGAGAAGCGGCTATTAACGATCACTCCCACTTCCTGGCCCTTGTAGAGATCGATCCAGCGCCGGGAGGTGTAGCCATCGGCGACATGATGAAGGCCTTGCTTGAACGGTGAGGTGTCCGGCAGACGCGTGCCGTCCAGATCACCCTCCTGGCCCAGGCCAATGCTGCGCACGGCAAGACCATTGCGCAGCAGCAGCACTTGTTTGCCGGAGGCGACCCAGAACTGCAGGTCTTCACGCTCGCGCACCAGCGCCAATACCCCGGAGCCGGACGGCGTGGTCAGTTTGATCTGCGGATAGTTGACCTCGGCCACCTGGGCCGGGGTCACGTCCACCTCATCCGGTCCGATCACCGCCGATTTGAGGTTGTTCAACGAAGCGTTCATCAACGGGTTGCAGCCACACAACAACAGGGCCGCGCTCAGGCAGACGCCAACTTTCAACGTGTTCACTGTCGGCGACCTTATTTGCTGTTGTTACTGTATTCGCTCCAGTTCTTCGCAGCGGAAGCACCCGTACCGACAATCGACGCCGATGGCACCAATTGGCTGATGAAGCGGTTCCAGCGAGTCACGTTGGCAGGCCCGACATAGACAACGTCCTGAGGGCGCACTTCGAAGTGCGTGGCGAGCGCCATGGCGGTCGGCGATTGAGCGTTCAACTGGTAGATCTTCGCCGGCTCCACGTCGAGGTTTTCAACGCCGCGGATGACGTAGACCGCGTTGCCGTTGGAAGTGGTCTGACTCAAGCCGCCAACCGAGCCGAGGACATCGGACAGGTTCATGGTGGCGGTCTTGAAGCTCAACGCGCGCGGCTGGTTGACCTCGCCCATGACGTAGATGCGCTTGTTGTCGTTGTACGGCAGATACAACTGATCACCACCCTTGAGATAGACGCCCTGCAACTCGGAGTCCTGCTGGTTGAGCGAGTCGAGATTGAGCGGGTACACCCGCCCGTTGCGCGTCAGCGTCAGGCCGGACAAGTCAGCGTTGTTGGTATCGATTCCAGCGGAACCGAGGGCCTCGACCACGCTCAGCGGGTTGGTGGAAATCGCTTGCGGGCCACCCTTGGTCACGGCGCCGGTGACCACGACTTTCTGGCTGGCGAATCGCAGCACTGCGACATCTACCTGCGGCTCGGCGATAAACGCCGACAGCCGTTGTTCGATGTCTGCGCGCAGTTGCTGGATCGTACGCCCGGCAGCCTGGACTTCTTTGATGAAGGGGTAATACAGCGTGCCGTCGGCGCGCACCAGCCGTCCGTTGGCATCGATCTGTTGTTGCGCGCCGGACGGGGCTGTCAGTTCAGGGTGATCCCAGACCGTGATGTACAAGACATCGTTGTTACCGATGCGGTACTCGGCCGGAGTCGCCAACAGCTCTGCCGGCAGCGACTCACGCTTTTGCGTGGTGCGGGTGGTGGATATGAGCTTGGGGGTAATCGGGATCAGCTCGACCCTGCTGCTTTCACTGGCCCCTTGGCGGGTGATATCACTGGTGCTCAGGTATTGGCCGGGGGAAAACATGCAACCTTGTAAAGCGAGACTTGCCAACATTAAAAGAGAAAAACTACGAGTCATAATGGCACTACGCTATTCAAGGGCGAATCTAAAAAAGAAGTCACCCGACTTGCGTCGGGCGACCCTGTACTGCACTAACAAAACTTCTGTTAGTTGTGCGTGCCGGTGGTACCTGTGGTACCGGTCGTACCGGTAGTACCGCCGTTGGCACTACCACCGCTGTTTGACGCCGCTATTGCACTGGCAACCATTGCAGTACTAGCTGCAGGGGCTTGAGAAGCCGCTACACTGCCAACTACATTGGTCACCGCAGTCAGCGGCGCTTCAGCTGCGGCAGCCCAGTTGCTCAACATCGTCAACAGGGCAACTGCCATCACTTTTCTCATATCAACTCCTTTCTAACATTCAACCCGATTAACACCGGGCGTTCCGTTAGAGGTGGTAGAGTTCAAGTCGCAAAAAGTGCGAACAAGATCCGTCATTCATTCACAGTCACTCCTGACTGATAAACGTCAAACGGCAGGTTTATATCTACGGATATGCAAAAGGCATTTCCAGTGTATTTTCCCGACGTTATCTAACAACCTGACTGGAAATAACATTGAGCCAAAACGACATCATCCGAGATAACCCTTGGGATGATTCGATTGCCAGCGCCAGGTGTCGGTCATCATTTGCTGCAAGTTGCGTGTTGCTTTCCAGCCCAACTCTTTCGCGGCCTTGGACGGATCAGCCCAGCTCTGGGCAACATCGCCCGAACGACGCGGCATCACGCGATACGGCACCGACTGCCCACTCGCTTGCTCGAAAGCCCGCAGCACTTGCATCACGCTGTAGCCATCGCCCGTACCGAGGTTCCAGGTATGAATGCCGGTACGCCCGGCGATGGACTGCAATGCCTTGAGATGCCCGTCCGCAAGGTCCACGACGTGGATGTAGTCACGCACGCCAGTGCCGTCGATCGTCGGGTAATCGTCACCGAAGATCGACAGCTCTTGCAGACTGCCGACCGCGACCTGGCTGATGTAAGGCACCAGGTTATTGGGAATGCCATTTGGGTCTTCACCCATCTGCCCGCTGTCATGCGCGCCGATTGGATTGAAATAGCGCAACAGCGCGATGCTCCAGCGCGGCTCCGCCAGGCTCAGGTCGCGCAGCACGTTCTCGACGATCAGCTTCGATTGGCCGTAGGGATTGGTCGGATTGCCCGTGGGGAAATCCTCGCGAATCGGCATCTGATCCGGCGCGCCATAGACTGTGGCCGATGAACTGAACACCAGGCGGAACACCCCGGCAGCAGCCATCGCCTGACACAGCGTAATGCTGCCGCTGACGTTGGTCTCATAGTACTCAAGCGGCTTGCGCACGCTCTCGCCCACCGCCTTGAGCCCGGCAAAGTGCAGCACTGCATCAATGGCATGCTCTCGAAAAATCCGATCCAGCAAAGCCCTGTCGCACACATCGCCGCGAATCATCAACGCACTTTTGCCGCAAATGGCTTCAACCGCATGCAGCGCCGCATCACTGCTATTGCAAAGATTATCCAGCACTACAACTTCATAGCCTGCTTCAAGCAGCGCGAGTGTGGTGTGCGAGCCGATATATCCGGCTCCACCCGTTACCAGAATTTTCATAGTGCGGTCCATAGAGAGGAAAGTACTCAATAGCGTGTCAAGCCCCGTGTATTGAAGATGTGTCGTGAACCACACAAACAGGGCGACAACAACCTAAAACAAATTTAGTTCAACGACTGGCAATAAATATTTTTGCAGGTCAAACTGTATTGCCCGGTACTTATTAGCACTCCAACGCCTTCCTCACTATCAACAGATACCGACTAAAAATAACTAACAAGTATCTATCCGACATCTCATAACATTGGCGCATTCTGCCACTACCACTAATTGCCATTAACAACCTGACTCGGGTATTAAAGTACACCTTCAATACTCATTGAAACTTGCAATCACTCGTTATTGCGCGCACTCGTTGACGATGTGCCGTGACTGTCCAGGATACTTTTATGATTCGTAAATGTTTGTTCCCCGCTGCCGGCTATGGCACGCGTTTCTTGCCGGCAACCAAAGCCATGCCCAAGGAAATGCTGCCGATCGTCAACAAGCCGTTGATCGAGTACGCCGTTGAAGAAGCCCGGGACGCCGGCCTGCAACACATGGCAATCGTCACCGGGCGGGGCAAGCGTGCACTGGAAGACCACTTCGACATCAGCTATGAACTGGAGCATCAGATTCGTGGTACCGAGAAAGAGAAGTTCCTCGCTGGCACCCGCGAACTCATCGACACCTGCACCTTCTCCTATACCCGTCAGGTCGAAATGAAAGGCTTGGGCCACGCGATTCTCAGCGGCCGCCCATTGATCGGCGATGAGCCCTTCGCGGTGGTGCTGGCCGATGACCTGTGCCTGAACCTGCAAGGTGACGGCGTGCTCACGCAGATGATCCAGCTCTACAAAAAATTCCGCTGCTCAATCGTGGCCATTCAGGAAGTGCCGCGCGACCAGACTCACAAGTACGGCGTAATTGCTGGCGAGCTGATCTCCGAAGGCATCTACCGGGTCAACAACATGGTGGAAAAACCCAGCCCGCAAGACGCCCCGTCCAATCTGGCGATCATCGGCCGCTACATTCTGACGCCGGATATCTTCGACCTCATCGCCGACACCCAACCCGGCAAAGGTGGCGAGATCCAGATCACCGACGCATTGATGAAGCAGGCCCAGAACGGCTGCGTGCTGGCCTACAAGTTCAAAGGCATGCGCTTCGATTGCGGCGGCGCGGAGGGCTATCTCGAAGCGACCAATTTTTGCTACGACAACGTGTACCTCAAGGGTCTCTGACCTGGCCCAAGCCGATCCAACGCTCCACACCAACCACACGCCCACTCTTCATTCAGGCAAGCCATCATGAACAACGCAAAACACTCGGCAGACAATGAACTGGAGGTGGGCAACCTCGGCGTGATGACCTGGTTGTCGCGCCATCAGCCATTACCCAGCGCCAATGAGCCCTGGTTGGGCAGCACGCTGCTGGTGGAACGGATCGGCATGTTTCCCTCGTCCGGAGACATTCGCCGGCCGATACGCAACCCCTACCCCCTCCTCGCCCACTTGAAAAAGCTGTATGGCGATCAGGCTTTGGAAGTCGACGACCGCGATGGCTTGAAAGTGATTTTCAGCGACTGGCGGTTCCGGGTGCGCATTTGCTGCAACGAACCGGCCATCATCATCAATGTGGAAACCCGCTGCGCCACGCAATTGATGCCGCTCAAAACGGCAGAACTGCTGAGTCATTTGCAGCACTTCGAAACAGCTCTCCTGTAGGAGCGAGCCTGCTCGCGATGGTGGTCAACGATAACGCGCGCATCCTGAAGAACTACGGTGTTATTGAGTTTTTCGCGAGCAGGCTCGCTCCTGCAGTTCTGTGGCAACAGCAGTCAAAGCGACGCGTCGCAACGGTCCTGCCCGCCCACCATCCAGCGATAGAAGTAATCGGCAATCACCCGCCCACCCGTGGCCGGAATCGGATGAATCTTGTCCGGGCCGATCATGGCGGCGGCATAGCGTTTGACGTCGGGTCCGAACGCGCACTGCAAATCGAGATAACCCAGATGCTCCGCCTGCGCCCAGGGCTGCAACACCTGCGCATACGCCGACATCGGGTAAGCACTGGAGCGTGTGGTGTCCTGACGCAGGATCAGGTTGATGCTCGCCTTCGGCTGGATCTGGCGCACCATCCCCACCAGCCCTTGAACGTTCTTCAGATACTGCTCGGGTTTGACGCCGAAGCCTTGATCGTTGCCACCGAGCATGATCAGGTAAATGTCCGCAGGAATGCTCGACACCGCCGCCTTCCACTGCGTCTGCCAGTGGCTATCGCTGTGGTAGAAGTCCCCGGATGCGGCGCCGGAGGCGGCCAGCTTGGAAACCCGCACGCCGCCCTGATCGTTGTTCATCCACAGACCGAACAGGGTTGGCGTGCCCTTCACCACTTCCAGCCGGAACGCCCAGTCCGGCGCCTGCGATACGCCGGGCAGCGGCACCTCCTGAACTCCTGAGCCGGCGAGTGTCAAGGGTTGCCAGTCTTGCGACGGGGTCCAGCGGTAGCGGATCTCGTTGAGCTCGCCGTTGCCCAGGTAAAGCAATTTCGCCTGAGTCACGGCGGTGCTGATGGCCGGCGTCGGGCTGGCATCGATCTGCAGCCATGCGCCGGGGCGGCCCATTACCGTGCGGCTGTCGGGACTGGCCTGGCCGAGGCCGGACACTTGCCAGTCCCCGCCGAAGTACTTTTCACTGCTGCGGGTGTATTTGAAATGCGTGCCACCCAGCGCCGCGCCGTGGTTGAAGCCGATATAGCCGGGGCCGGCAAAACCAACTTCCCCGGCCACGCGCTGCACCAGTTTGTTCAGATAAAAATCCTGTCCGGCGCTGTAGCTGTCGCCGATCACCGAGATCGACAGTACCTGGCCAGCCTTACCTTCACGCCACTGAGCAAACCGCTCGCGCGCGTCGCCAACCTCAATCACCGACGCAGCAACGGGCTGAATGTCATCAACTGCCAACATGCATTGATTCCTTCCCTCGGACAATCATTGGGTCTGCGCCACCGGAGCGATGCTCGCCGCAGGCTTTTTTGTCGCAGCACGCTCACCCAGAAACAGCACGGAGGTGAAGTTGAATCGACTGAAAATCATCGAAAGCACCACCGGTCCCAGCAAACCACAAGTCACGCCGCCGAACACCAGCAGACTCTCATCCTTCACACCCAACCGCCCCAGGACAAACCGCGATGTCGCCGCAAACAAAACATGGAACAGGAAGATCGCATAGGAATAGCCGCCCAGCCAGGTCAGTGCCTTCGAACGCAGGTCACTCGCCAGCAGCGCCATGCAGGACACGCAACCCACCGTCAAACCGATCAGGCTGCGACGGTCGACGATCAACTCCCGGTCGACCGCCGCCACGTACAGCAGCGTTAGCGTGATCATCACGAACACCAGCGGGCCAATCACCTTGAACCGCTGCTTCAACGCGCTGACATTTTCCTGGCCGATCATCCCCGCCACAAAAAACGGTAGCAGATAGATCGCGCCGTTGATGCCGAACGCGTCGAGCGTGAATGGCGGCAGCAAAAACACCACCGCCGCAAAGGCGAACAGCAGATTCAAGCGCGTTGCGGTGCGCAACAGCCCACGCCACTCCAGCAGGCCGACAAACATGAAAATGATGAACACCGCCTGCAGGAACCAGAAGTGGTTGATCGGTACCCAGAACGACAACAACGCGTCGATCACGCCGACATCCTTGTTCACGCCCGGGCCAACCGCCTGCAACACCGAGAACGGTATGCCTACGCAAAACAGCGGCACGATCAACCGTCGAACCTTGCCGCTGAAGAATGCGGAAAAGTCATTGCCGCGGATTTTGTAGATGGAATAGATGTAGCCCGAGATGAAGGTGAACAGCGGCATGCGCACATACACCATGGAGTCGGCGATCACCCGGAACGGCGAGCCCAGGTCGATCTTCAAGCCGCCGCCCAGCGGGCCGATGACGTGATAGAGCACCAGCAGCAGGCACGCCAGACCGCGCAGGGTTTCGATCTCCAGGGACTTTTTCTTGCTCGACATAAAACAAGCCTCAATTCAGAACGCGTGATTCAACCTGTACCGGTTTGTTTGCCCGCAACATCAATCCCAGGCCCACGAACAACACAGGCACCACCATCGAGAAGTGCCGGGCAAAGGAGCCGAAGTCCGGCTCGAACAGGCCTTGAACCAGCAGGAATGCCAGCGGAATCGCGATCAGTTCCTTAGGCTTGGTCTGGATCGGCGCACCCTTGTAATCGGTCGAGGTGATGACCTTGAACAGCAGCAACGCGGTCATGATCATCAACGCCACGAAGATCACCTGGCCCGGCCCCGACAGCAGAATCAGCTCCACGGGGAACGACAACCGAAAAAAGATGATCATCGAGTCCAGGGCCTGGGAAACGAAGTCGCTGCCGCTGAGCCACGAAACGATCAACGACTTGGAACCCTCCTCCCCCGCCGTGCGCAGTTCGTTGTTGCTGGCGCGAATCGACGACACCGGAAAGCCGAGCGCGACCTGGATCGCCATGGCGACCGCCAGGTAGAACAGAAACAGCATCAGGAAGAAGGTGAAGCGCGAGACGTATTTCTTCATCACGCAGACGCCGACCCAGGACAGTGAAAACAGAATCCAGTAAGGCCGGATCAGCACGCCGTAGATCACTGCCGAGAGGAAAAACCCGCCGCGATATTTGCGCGTCAACGAACTGAGCAGAATGCTCAACACCGCCACCGACACGATGATTTCCTTGGTCAGGTTCTCCAGGAAAAACGAACGGACAATGCCCCACAGACACAGAGTGCCGAAAATCGCCAACGGCATGCGGCGAAACACCACCACCGGAATCGCCGTGAGCAAAAAATTGCAGAACATGCCGTAGGCCCAGGCATTGGTCAGGTTGATCCCGGTGGGCCGCAACAGGAATGCCGAACACTCATAGGAAGAGCGATCCGGCGAGAACGGGTTCCAGAAATTGCAGTTGTCGGCTCGCGCGTAGGACGACCACAAGGTCATGGCATCAGGGCCGGGAGCGCGTGGGACCAACATCGGCATGGCCACCGACAGGAACAACCCGGTAAACAGAATCAGGAAGGAAATCGATGAGTCGAGCTTCTTGCCGCGGAACTCGATGCACGGCAGCTTCAGGCCCATGACAGTGCTGCCTTTTTTGCGCCGGTCATACGGGTCAACAGCGCAATGACCCCGAGCTGCACAATGATTGCGAAAACGTTGCCCCAGGCGGCGCCGTAGATCGAATAGTGCTTGATCAGCAGGTAGCTGACCGGCACTGAAACCAGCAGGCATATGAATGCGCTCGCCAATGACACCCGACTGTTTTTCGAGGCGATCAACCCACCCCAGACGATGTCGCCGATAGCGCGCAAGGCAAAGGAAAAAATCAGCACGCCGAGGATTGCGTTGTCCGGTCGCGGAACCGCCGCGCCGACATAATCGAGCACAACATTGAAGAACAGATAAATCAGCACCGCCACCGCGGCAGACACCACCAGCGAGCGCATCACCCATTTGTTGACGAACAATTGCCTGACCGTGAACGGCTGTTGGTCCGCCTGAAACCGCTTGGCGAGCACCGGAATACCCACCACTGCCACCACCGCGTAGGACAGCGCTTGCAAGGTGTTGGCCGCCGACCAGGCGTATACGTATTTACCGAGGCTGGCGTAGGGCTCCAGATCGATGATCAGAAAGCGCTCGGCATACTGGCTGAGCGCGATCAAGCCTGTGCCAAGATAGAACGGCAGCCCGGCCTTCCACACGGTTGCGGTGGCCAGCGTGCCACTGACCCGGCCTTTGTGCACGTTCACCACAATCAGATAACCGGCGACGATCACCAACACGTTCGCCGCCACCCAAAGCCACAACACACTGGCGATGCCGGACACCCAGCCGAGCATCATCCCGCCCACCGCCAGCACCGCCCACAGACCGGTCTTGACGAAAAACAGCAACGCACCCGCCGTGGCTTTCTGCGCGGAAAACACGAAGGAATTGATTTCGAAGGACAGGTGTTCGGTGAGCAGTACCAGCGTCACACAGAGGATCAGCGCAGTCGTCGCCTCGACGGCCTGGAACAGCGAGTAAACCAGCACTGTCACCACCGACAGCAGCAACCCCACCGCCAGATACAACAGCAAAACCTTGTCGACCACCCGCCGCGACGTCCCACCCACGCTGATCAATCGATTGATCTCGGAACTGAACCCGACGCTGTAGAACTTCGAGGCGATCAACGACGCCGCGACCACCACGCCGTAAAAGCCCAGTGCCTCATAACCCAGGTAATGGGTGATGGCCAACACCAGCAAAAACTTCGCGCCTAATGCCCCGCCGCGAAGCAACAGCCGAAATATCATCGAACGATACCTTTGATGATCTCGTCCATGGCCACGGTTTTCGCTTCGATCTCGCGGCAGGTATCGGTCAGGCGTTTGCCGAAATTCGACAGTGCATTCGGTGCGTAGACCGTGTTGATGATGGTATCGACATCGATGTCGCCGCCATTGATCACCCAGTCTTCCACGCCCATGTCCTGATAGGCGCCAAAGCCTTTGCGCTCGTAGCTGATGTGGTACGCCGGGACGCCGGAAAGCAGCGATTCGATGGCGCCGTGCAGGCGCACGGAAATCACCAGGTCCGGCTGGTATTTGGCCAGTGTCGCCTTCAATGGCAGCAGGTCTTCGGTAATGCCCAACTCGCGATAAAACGCGCCGTCATCGTTGCCGCGTACCGCGCTTTGCACGGCGCACACCACCTTGCTTTTGTTCTTCAGGCGCTGCAGCAGCAACTTCAGGTTGGCCACATAGGCGAGCTTCTTTTCCTTGCTCCACTCCGGCGGCTTGCGCAGCACCACGCACACCGTTGCCGGCGACGATGCGCAACGGGTGAACTTGGGTTGCGCGAGGATTTTGCTCGCCAGGGACTGGACTGCCAGGTCCGGCGCACGGTAGACATTTTCGTAAGCATCAAAGATCGCCGAGGAGCGATTGTCCCGCACGAACACCGCGTCGGCGCTGGCGTAATGCTCGACGATCCTGCGGCTCTCGCCGTGGAACGGCCCAATGCTTTGCGGCAGGTAAACCGACGGCACTTTGCTGAGGATTGCCGTTTCCAGTTGCTTGGCGTGCCCCAGTTTCAGCTTGATGTGTTCGAAGGCACTTTTGGAGCGCATGTAGCCGCCGCCGACACCGACGATCAGGTCGGTTTTTTTCAACAGATCCGCCAGGCCTGCGTAGGACTGGTTGAGGAACACCGCTTGCTTGACCCGACCCAAGCCTTTGGCCGCCATCACCGGGGCCTCAAAACGCGGGTGTGGCAAGTAGCTGAAGGACTGCGGATCGGAGGCCACCACGCTGATCGAAGTGTCTTCGCCGAAGTTTCGCTGCACCAACTCAATGGCCAAATCGACGAGCAGCCCGTCACCGGAGTTGGACGCACTGTAGCCATGCAAAATCGTTACGTTCATATGCTTGAGTTCTACTTAAAAAGAGGGAGCGCGATACAGGTCGTAGGTCTGGCGAATCATCAAGGCGGCGCTGAAACGCTCGCGCACGATGCTGCGCCCTTCGCTGCCAAGGTCGAGCAAGCGCGGTTTCTGGATTTTCTTCAGCACATCGGCCAACGCGTGGTGGTCGCCGCTGGGAAAGACGTAGCCGGACACCTCATCAGTGACGAGCTCGGGCAGCGACGTGCAATTGCTGGCGATCACCGGCAAGCCCATGGCCATGCCTTCCAGCGGCACCATGGCGAAGCCTTCCCAACGACTGGGCACAATCAGCGCATCGGCTTTCTGATACAGCACCTGCACTTCGTTCGGCGTGACCCACGGCAGGTATTCAACGGCGTCCATCGGCGGACACTCGACCGAATCCTCGTTGACCGCACTGCCAACCACCGTCAGTTTCAAGTCGTTGCGCTGCACCTTGGCGAAGGCCTTGAGCAACACATCGAAGCCTTTCTGATAGTCGAGCCGACCGACGAAGAGCAAGTGAATCGGCTCGGGGCTGCTGGTTTTCGGCGCGTCATCCTTGCGGTGAATGCCGTTGTAGATCAGCTTCATGCGTTTGCGCTCGATGCCAAACCGCGCGGCTTTGTCCAGCTCGTACTGGCTGACGCAAATGATCACGTCGGTGACTTTCTGCAACATCCGCTCGATCGATGCATAGACCTTCTGCTTGATCGGCGAGCTTTCCATCAGGAACGAAAACGCATGCGGGCAGTAGACGATTTTCGGCTTGCGCCACGGTCGCAACAGCACGCAGACACAACGGCCGATCACCCCGGAAAACGTGCTGTGCAAATGCACCACATCGGGCTTTTCCTTGAGCATCACCTGGGTCAGACGCCAGGCGAAGCGCAGCAACGACGGCACATTGCGCCCGGAGCGGGCGAAGGTGCGGATCTGCTGCGCTTGGATGCCGTGCAGTTCTTTTTCCTGATCCTGCGGGACCAGATACACCAGTTCGTAGTTCGCGACGTCATCGTCCGGCGAAGCCGAAATAGTGCGGATAACGGTCGCGACGCCACCTTTGATCGTCTCTGCCACGTGCAGTATTTTTTTCACAGTTCACCCACTTCAAACATGAAAGGACAATCGTCAAAACTCAGGACTTGTCGGACGCGTATTCGTAGCTGTAGTAGCCGTAACCGCCGTTGCCGTAATAGCTGGCCGCACGTTTTTCGACGCCGTTGAACACCGCACCTTTCAACTCGATGCCGTTCTGCGCGAAGCGGCGAATCGTCAGTTCGATTTCTTTGGCCGGGTTCACCCCGAAGCGCGTGACAATCAGGCTGATGCCCGCTTCACGACCGACAATCGCCGCATCGGTCACGGCCAACAGCGGCGGTGTATCGATGATCACCAGGTCGTAAAGCTCGCTGAGTTGCGCCAGCAGTTCGCGAAAGTTGGCGTGCATCAACAGCTCGGAAGGATTGGGCGGGACCTGGCCACGACTGATGAAATGCAGGTTGTCGACTTCGACTTTGTTGATCGCCTGCTCGATGCTGCAGCGCTTGACCAGCAGGTCCGACAAACCATTGGTGATCGGTGTGTTCAGGGTTTTGTGCAAATGACCTTTGCGCATGTCGGCATCGATCAGCACCACGCGCTGTCCGCTTTGCGCCATCACCGCTGCGAGGTTGGAGGACACGAACGTCTTGCCGACCTGCGGGCTCGGGCCGGAAATCATGATGCGGTTGTTGGTCGAATCGAGCCCGGCAAAATGCAGGCAGGTACGCAAGCTGCGAATCGACTCGATCGACAGATCCGTCGGGTTGCGCAGGGCCAGCAGGTAGGCCGGTTTGTCCACGCCGTCCCGGGCACGACCTTTTTTGCTGTCCTCTTCCTGCTGCAATGCGCTGTAGGGAATCGACGCGTAAACCGGCAGGCCGAGTTGTTCGATGGCTTCCGGCCCTTCCAGTCCTCGACTCAAGGATTTGCGCAGCAACACCAGCGCCACCCCGAAGAAGGCGCCAAGGAAGGTTGCAATCAGCACGATCAAGGGTTTGCGCGGCTTGACCGGATTGGTCATGTCGACATCCGCAGTGTCAATCAACCGCACGTTGCCCACCGCCCCTGCCCGGACAATGTCCAGTTCCTGGGATTTGTTCAGCAGTTGCGTATAAATCTGCGACGCCACTTCCACATCGCGGGTCAGGTTGAGCAATTCCTGTTGCGTGGCGGGCAGGTCCTGGGCCTTGCTCTCCAGTGCCTTCTGTTGCTGGGTCAGCTCGCCGAGCTGGGTCATCAGCGCGCGGTACGCTGGATGCTGTTTGGTGAACTTGCGGTCCAGCTCCGCCTGTTGCATTTTCAGTTCGGAGATCCGCGTATCGAGGCTGACAACCTGTTCCAGCACCGATTGGGTTTCGAGGGAAATATTGACCGTCTTGCCACGGGTTTGATAACCGTTGAGTGCCTCGCTGGCCTTGGCCAGATCACGCTTGACCTGCGGTAATTGGCCTTGCAGGAACTCCAGGCTCTGCGCCGCTTCCGCCGAGGTGCGTTGCACGTTCTGCTGCACATACAACGAAGAGATCTTGTTGAGGATTTTCACGGCCTCGGCCGCATCGGTGCTGGCCAGGGCCAAACGGATGATTCCCGATTCCTTGCCTTGCTCGGAAATATCCAGCGCATCCTGGTAACCCTGAATGGTCACGATCCGCGGATTGCGCACCACTTCGAAACGCGTGCCGGGGTTTGCCGACAGCTGAGCGATCAAGCCTTCCACGTCGTCCTGTTTGAACGCTTGGCCAGCGACGCCGTCGACCAGCAGGTTGTCGTTTTCATCGAACAACTGGAATCGTTGCTGCTCACCGGCGACCAGCGTGAGTTTCTTGCCGAGCAGTTCTTTTGGCAGATTGAGCCGGCTGATCTCCAGTCGCTCACCACCCCAGGCGTAGCTGTTGAGACCGAAACGCGGGGCCGCGACACTGAACTCGGTTTCGCCGCGATAACGTCGGGCAAGAAAACCGCCGATGACCGGGAAGGTATTGGGGGTGACATCGATATCCAGGCGCAGGTCATCGACCGTTTTGCCGATCACCGCGCGGGACTTGATGATGCCGATTTCGGTCACCGAGGGCGATTGCCCGCCGAGCATGCTGTTGAGATCGGAAAACCCGAGCATGTCGTTCTTCTTCGGCTCGACCTGCACCAGCGCGTTCGCCAGGTACACCGGTGTCGCCAAAACCGCATAGGCAACGCCGGTCACCATAAAGGCTCCGGTGAGCGCGCCGATCAACCATTTCTGATCGATCAAACTGCCAAATATACCGAGAAGATCAATGCTGTCTTGATCGTTGTCGCGGGTGCCGATTACGGACGGTAACTGCATAAGTCTGTTCTTACCATTCATTGATCTGAAGAATATTCATCAACGCGCGAGGCGTTGCGCCCATGAGCTAACAGCATCTTCAATCAATGCATGGGCATGAATAAAAGCGGCCTTGCCTTGACGATATGGATCTTGTATTTCGCGCTCGCTCTGCCATTTACCGAGCAGAAAGACTTTGCCTCTGGCGTGAGAGGCAATATTCAATACTTGTTTTACATGCTGTTTTTCCATGACCAGAATCAGGTCTGATTCATTGACGATGTCGGGCGTCAATTGCCGCGCCTTGAAGGCTTCGGCACAGTGCCCACGGTCTTCGAGAATCTGCCGGGCCGACGCTTCCATGGACTCGCCCACCCTTGCGGACAGCCCTGCGGAGGCCACTGCGATCGTTGTAGAGGCCAGCGCGTCACGCAGCAAAAGCTCTGCTGTCGGACTTCGGCATATATTGCCCACGCAGACGACCAGGATCTTTTTGAACAAAATTTTACTTTCCCGAGTAATGTCAAACGGCCAACATGTCGCGAGGGTTTTAATGAACCCCACGAATCTTCCTGAACTCAGAAATAGATTCACCTGTTAGTACCGAAGCATTAAGTACCACAGCACTTAAAAGGCACCCAACCACAATTAGCGGACTAAAAATAACTGTGATTTTCAGCCGATAGATTTCCGACAAAAAATAACATTCATGCACTTCATACCCGCTTCATTATCGAAACGTGAGTAAAGAGATATCTATTCGAAGTTGTCACTTCTCATCAGGAGAGCAGACATGAAATCAGCACATCTCAAACGACTCGGCGCGCTAAGCCTGATCGCGCTGGGTGCAACGACTCAGGTTCAAGCCAGCGAACTGTTCCCTAACCTGCCCACCAAGACCATTGGTGTGCAGGTCAAGATCCAGAGCTTTTCCGCTGCCGACGCCGCGCAGATCAAAGCGGCAGGGTTCAGCTTTGTACGCTTCGGTGTGTGGAGCGACAGCCTGACTGCTGCGGCCTATCAGAAACAGGTCAGCGATGCCTTTGCGGCGGCCAGGTCCGCTGGCCTGCCGGTTTTGCTCACCGTACGCGCCATCAAGCCGTTGATGGCCGCGACAGGCAATATCAGTGAGCTGACAACGGCTGGCGAATCGTTTGCCAACACGGTGTCGAGACTGGAAACCTCCTACAGCACGCAGCTGGTGGCGATTGAAATCTGGAATGAACCCGATCTTGAGACCTATTGGCCGACACGCAATTTCGACACGACATTCGTGCCGTTCATGAGCGCCATGTGCAAGTCGCTGCAAGACAAACCGCAATCGACGCCACGGGTCGGCTTCGGCTTCGCCCGCCCACCGACTGCGGGCTCCGCCTCGACGGTAGCGCTGAACCGCATCGTCAGCGAACACCCGAAATGCCTGAATGCCATTTCCTACCACCCCTATGGCATGACGAGCACCCAGATCAGCAACGCACAGACGTTTATCCAGCAAAACTTCCATTTGCCGGGCGTCATCAGTGAATGGGGTGTTTCGGCGCTCACTTCCAATGGTGGTGCTGAAGGACAAGCCAGCAAAATCGCTACTTTCATTGCCGATGTGAAACGGCTGAATATCCCGCTGACCTCCATCTACGAATGGAGAAACACTGAATCGGGCAGCAATGACCGGGAGAAGAATTTCGGCCTGCTGACCTCCGACGGCCAACCCAAACCGGCGAAAATCACAGTCGAAACCCACCTGAACGCCGAGTAGCCACCGTGCAACCGCGACCGGTCTGTTCGCAGGTCGGTTGCTTTGAACCTGTGAGCTGTTTTGGCATCGTATTCATCGATACCTCGCCCCGCCTTTAAAACAATCGTTGTCTGGTTGTTGCCGCAGGGGCCATCGATACACGTACACACCCTTGAGTGGCTGTCAGCGCTCGGGTAATGTCATCAGACCCACAGGACAGAGCACGCCCATGACTTCCAAGCTGGAACAACTCAAACAAATGACCACCGTGGTTGCCGACACCGGCGACTTCGAAGCGATCGCTCGCGTTAAGCCGGTAGACGCCACCACCAACCCTTCCCTCCTGCTCAAGGCTGCGGCCATCCCCGCTTATGCCGAACTGCTGAACGCTTGCGTCAATGACTGCAAGGGCGATGTAGGCCTGGCCAGCGACCGATTCGGCGTCGCGGTGGGGCAAGAAATCCTCAAGGTCATTCCGGGCCGTATTTCCACCGAAGTGGATGCACGCCTGTCGTTCGACACCGATGCCGTGCTCAAGCGTGCGCACCGCCTGATCGAACTGTACGAAAAGGCCGGCATTGGCCGCGACCGCGTGCTGATCAAGATCGCCTCCACCTGGGAAGGCATCCGCGCTGCCGAGATCCTGGAAAAGGAAGGCATCCAGACCAACCTGACCCTGCTGTTCTCTTTCGCCCAGGCCGCGGCTTGTGCCGACGCCGGGGTGTTCCTGATTTCGCCGTTCGTGGGCCGCATCTACGACTGGTACAAGAAAGCCACCGGTAACGAGTTCACCGGCGCGGATGATCCGGGCGTGCAATCGGTGACGCGTATCTACAACTACTACAAGGCCAATGACTACAAAACCGTGGTCATGGGCGCCAGCTTCCGCAACCTTAGCCAGATCGAACAACTGGCCGGCTGCGATCGTCTGACCATCAGCCCGGACCTGATCGACAAGCTGGCGGCGGACACCGGCAAGCTGGAGCGCAAACTGGCGCCGGGTCACGCCGGTGAAGCACGCCTGAACCTCAACGAAGCACAGTTCCGCTGGCTGTCCAACGAAGACGCCATG
The DNA here is from genome assembly GCF_004307635.1 of Pseudomonas sp. Sample_22. Lineage (NCBI taxonomy): Bacteria > Pseudomonadati > Pseudomonadota > Gammaproteobacteria > Pseudomonadales > Pseudomonadaceae > Pseudomonas > Pseudomonas sp. Sample_22. The sequence continues at coordinate 53,640 of NZ_RCNY01000016.1, read as the reverse complement.
GCGACCGAAAAACTGGCTGAGGGCATTCGTCAGTTTGCTCGTGACCAGGAAAAACTCGAGGCACTGCTGCAAGCCAAGCTGTGATCTGAGTTGGCGTAATGCAAAAAAGGGCGAACCCTGGTGAGTTCGCCCTTTTTTATGGTGCTGTGGCAAATGAGATGTGTGGCGAGGGAGCTTGCTCCCGCTGGGCTGCGAAGCGGCCCCAAAGGCCACAACCGAGTAGCATCAGGCATACAATAGTCGAAGGTTTTACGGCTGCTGCGCAACCGAGCGGGAGCAAGCTCCCTCGCCACAGTTCAGCGGTGTTCTGAAGGTTTACAGGGAATCAGTGCCGCTCCAGCGCATTCACCAGGTCATGGAACGCTTCACGGTTGGAATCGTTCAGGCCCATGAGGATCTTGTGCGCTTCGAGCACTTTGATGCGCACCACTTCTTCAGACTGATCCTGATCTGGCAGGTCATCCAGGCATTCCGGGCACGGCACAGGCTTGTCAACGATGTTGAACACCTGCTCGAAGCCCATGGATTGCAAAAGACGGGTAATGTCTTCGTGGGTGGTGACGACGGTCGGCAGCAGGCCGACCTTTTGCCGCGAAAGGATCGACAGCTTGGCCAAAAGGCCCAGGGTGGTGCTGTCGATGCTGCGGGTTTCGGTCAGGTCGATCACAATGGCGTTGAAGTTCAACGCCGTGAAGATCCGATCAATAGTCGCATCCAACGCCGAACACAGGGTCAGGCGAACTTCACCGACGAACTTCAGGACAAAAGTGCCGTCCTGCTCGGCGAACTGGATTCTACCGGTACTCATTGAAGATTCCTGCTCAACACCAACAGGGCGATATCATCCGGCATCTCCCCTAGCGTGGCCAATCCAAAAACCTGCCGCAGACCATCCAGGCTGCCGCCCGCTGCCTTGACCCGTTGGGGCAACGCAGCTTCTTTTTCTTTGAGTGTGGGTTCTGGCAAAAGGTCCAGAATGCCATCAGACATCAGCGTCAGGCTGAACGTCGGCGGCAGTTCCAGCACGTGGTCTTCGTAGGTGGCCTCGTTGAAGAGGCCAACCGGCAAACCACGCCCTTCCAGATAACGAACACTGTCGGGTGTGTACAACACTGGCAACGGCAAATGACCGCCGATGCTATAGGTCAACAAACCTGTCTCCTCGTCGATGACTCCACCGACCATTGTGACGTGCTTACCCAGCTTACAACTGATCAGCCCCCGGTTGATATGACCAAGGACTTCTGAAGGCTTGAATTCCGGCAATGTGCCGCTGCGCTTCGATTCGAACAGCAGGCGCGTGGTCATGAACTTCAGCAACACCGTAACGAAGGCTGAAGAGGCGCCATGACCGGAAACGTCGGCCAGATAGAACGCGACTCGACGCTCGTCCACCCGGAAATAGTCGACAAAATCACCCGACAGATACAGAGACGGGATGATCTGGTGGGCGAACTTGAACTCGTCAATGGTCCAGGGGCTGACCGGCAGCATGTTCATCTGTACCTGGCGACCGGCGTTCTGGTCTTCCTGGAGCAGGTTAAGGCTGGCGGCGAGTTCGCGGTTGGCCTTCTCCAGCTTCTCGCGGTAGCGCTGGTTTTCCAGCAGCAGACGCGATCGATCCAGGGCTCGACGCACAGAGTGCTCGAGCACGGCCAGATCTTCGAGAGGCTTGATCAGGTAATCCGCCGCACCGAGGCGCAAAGCCTCGACCGCATCGTTCATCACACCGGCACCGGATACAACGATCACTGGCGTCTGCGGCGCGAGTTCGGTGACCTGGCGAATGAGTTCGAGTCCGCCCATCTGTGGCATGCGCAGATCGCAGATGACCAAGTCGGGCTTGTCTTGCTCGAATACCTGAAGACCCTGCTGGCCATTGCTGGCCTGCAAGACGCTGAAACCACTGTCTTCCAAATAGGCGGCGAGGCTCGCGCGCACTACTTCGTCATCATCGATTATCAGCAGCGTGGCACTGGTTTTTGGCATGTGGGCAAACGGCGCCAGAATTAGGTTGGCGTAGCGGCTCGGATTTTAGCCCGGCTCACACTACTGGATTCGCTTCTAGCCTCTCTGTTGCACTGTTTTCGAGCATTCGCCCTATTCGCATGTACACCAGAGGTGCCCTTCTAAGGCGCAGACGGTACTCCCATCCGCGAGGCGTTTCAAGCTCACGCCGATGGTCGCTTGACATCCATCCATGTCAAATCACCGGGAGTTATAAAAACCGCCAGAACCGAAACTCAATGTAAGGACCGCAGTCGCTCAAAAACGCAGAAGGCGGCTCGATGGCCGCCTTCTGTCTTAACCGGTAAAGATCAAAAATCGTCTTCAACCTGACCGTCTTTCACCTTGAATTCACGGTTCTGCAAGTACGCATTACGAATGAAGGTGTACTTGTCACCCGTGATCAGCTTCTCGGACGACAACAGGTTCGCGCGAGTATCGACGATGTTCAGACCGAAGATCGAGTTACGCACCGGCACATCGTTGATATAGCGGTACGGGCCGGTGTAACCGTCGACATACTTCGACGGCGCATCACGCAATGTGCTCGGCCCCAGCAGCGGCAGCATCACGTATGGACCACTGCCGACACCCCAGTAACCGAGCGTCTGGCCGAAGTCTTCGTCGTTGCGTTGCAGGCCCATCTTGGTACCGACGTCGAAGAAACCGAGAAGGCCGAAAGTGGTGTTGAAGATCAAACGAGCGGTGTCGACACCGGCCGCCGCAGGTTTGGCCTGCAAGATATCGTTGGCGAGGTTGGTCACTTCGCCGACGTTGCGGAACATGTTGTGGATGCCGTCTTCAAGGAACTGAGGCGTCACGAACTTGTACCCCTGGGCCAAAGGCTTCAGGGCATAAGTGTCGAGCACGTCGTTGAATTTGTAGATCGGACGGTTGATGCTTTCCCAAGGGTCGTCTTCCGACGCTGCCTGGGCAACGAACGGAACCAGCAACGCGCTGGCACACACACAAAGCTGAGCGAAATGGTTGCTCCAGCGCATATAAAAACTCCTTGGATTGTACCGTCGCCTAGGACTGAGCCGGGCGCAAAGACCGCTAGTATAAGATGTAAAGGCTACTTTAGGCAGCATCCCCCTTGGGTGCGCTCGGGATTCGTGTGGCTGTCATCGATTCACCTCCGTGTCACTCAACTGTCATCGCTGCCCGCTAGCCTCGAGGCTATTTCAGGGTCGTCGACATGCCGCACGCCGAAACCAAGCCTCAATCTGCGCCAAACCTGACGGCCGTGCTGTTCGGGCTCAGTGGTTGCCTGGTGGATTTCGGCGCTCATACGCGTCTGAACGGCAGTCATTCAGTCGAGCACACCGAAGCCACTCCGGGCGCCCTCGAAAGCCTGCACAGTTTGCAGCGCCAACAAATACCGTGCGCATGGCTTGATGAGCTTTCGCCGGCCATCAGCCGATCCCTGGCGATTGCGTTGCCGGCATGGATCAAATCTTCGCAACACTCTGCAACAAACAACCCCTGGCCGGCTCCAGATGCCTGCTGGCGAGCATTGATGGCACTGAATGTCGAGAGACTGGACGGCTGCGTGCTGGTCAGTGGCGAACCGCGTCTTCTGCAATCGGGGCTGAACGCCGGATTGTGGACCATCGGGCTGGCGTCCTGCGGTTCGCTCTGCGGCTTGTCACCCGCACAATGGCAAGCCCTGTCCCAGCAGGAACGGGATATCAGGCGCGGCAAGGCGACCCTGCAACTGTTTAGCCTGGGGGTGCATTCGGTGATCGATCATCTCGGTGAACTCGACACCTGCCTGGCAGATATCAGCTTGCGCCGGCTCAAAGGCGAAAAGCCCTGATTGCGACCCTATGAAGCATGCAGGTTACGCAGGAGTGGATTAATCTTAAGGTCAGCCATAGACCTTTGGCGCATCGCTGCGGTCTATGCCAGTGCCATTTGAGAGAAGGAAGAACGCCATGCCTGCCCGCGAACTGCAAGAACAGCTCAATGCCCTGCGCGAGCAATTGGAACAGAATCCTCCGCTGTCCGAATCCGAGCGCGAAAACCTGCACGAACTGATGCAACAGATCGAACTCAAGCTCGAACTCGAGACCAAGACCCAGGACGCCAGCCTCGCCGACGGTGTCAACCTGGCCATCGATCGCTTCGAACTCGAACACCCTACCCTTGCCGGCACCTTGCGCAATATTGGCCAGGCCCTGGCCAACATGGGGATCTGACCCGCCAAACGCATAAAGCCCCGCTAGCGATAGCGGGGCTTTTTAATGTCTGCTGCCTGAAATGCAGTCCACTGTAGCAGCGAGCCTGCTCGCGATGACGGCGTGTCAGTCGACATCAATGGTGTCTGACATACCGCTATCGCGAGCAGGCTCACTCCTACAGGGTTTCGTTACTGACGGACCAGGCGATGGTTCGGCAATTGAACCTCTTCAGTGCTGCGGTACGGGTTGATGTCCAGCCCGCCACGGCGCACATAACGCGCATACACCGTCAGTTTTTCCGGCTTCAGCAAGCGCTGCAGATCGAGGAAAATGCGCTCTACGCACTGTTCGTGGAAGTCCGAGTGCTGGCGGAAGCTGACGATGTATTCAAGCAAACTCGCGTGATCCAGCGCCGCGCCACGGTAATCCACCACCACGCTGCCCCAATCCGGCTGGCTGGTGACCGGGCAATTGGATTTGAGCAAATGGCTGTGCACGCTCTCTTCAACAGTGCGCGAGTCATCACACCGCAGCAGTTCCGGGCGCGGATGCTCGTAGTTGCTGACGCTGATATCCAGTTCGTCGATGCACACGCCGGGCAGCGCCACGACGCCTTCGGCTTCGACATCCTTCAGGCTGCGAACCCGCACGCCAACCGGTTTGCCGGCAGCTGCCGACAGGTCTTTGACCAGCGTCGCTTCGAGGGTTTCGGTGTCGGCGAACGGCGTCTGGTTCAACGAGTTGAGATAGAGCTTGAAGGACTTCGACTCGATGATGTTCGGCGAATCCGCCGGAATGCTGAACTCACCGATCGCCACCACGGGCTTACCCGACGGCAACAACCACGACAGCTCGAAGCAGTTCCAGAAGTCGATACCTTTGTAAGGCAAGGTTTCAGCCGTCAAGCCGAGTTCGGCCCACTTCGCGGTACGCGGGATCGGGAACAGCAAGGACGGCGTGTAAGTGGCGATGTATTCGCTGGATTTACCCAGCGGCGAGTGTTCGGCTGCGGGATGCATGGCGGAAACCTGACTGAAGAATCAGCGGATTCTATCAGCCTTTGCTTGCGCCTTTGAGTGCTTACTGACTGACAGTCAATTTGCCGACCATGCCGGCCTGGTAATGACCGGGGATATTGCAGGCAAATTCGAGGTGAGTGGCCTTGTTGAAGGTCCAGGTCAGTTCGGCTGTTTTCCCCGGCTCCACCAACACACTGTTGGGATCGTCGTGTTTCATGCCGCCCTTCATGTCATGTCCCATCGAACTGTGATCCATACTGGCCATTGCACCGTGGTCCATTTCTTTCACCCCAGTAGGCGTGAACATGCCACTTTGCTGCATTTGCACCATTTCCTGCTGGTGCTTGGCATGCATCGACGCGTCACCCAGGTTGAATTCGTGCAGCAATTGGCCTTTATTCACCAGCACGAAACGCACGGTCTCGCCAGATTTGATCGCAATGTTCCCGGGGGTGAACGACATGTCACCCATTACCACTTCAATGCTACGGGTCGCCTTGGCGGCAGAGGCCGGCTGGCCAAAATCGTAAGGGTGCGCCGGCGCAGCCCATGCGGGCGAAGTCAGCGCCATCAAACCCGCGACTGCCGCCAGCGTTTTGCGCAAAAACATAGTCATACTCCAACCAGGTAAGGTTCAGCCTGTGCAAAACTCTAAACGGCGATCACTGCCCGCAACCTGACAGCCAGATTACAACTTTGTCAGGCGGGCCTGCGCCGTTGACGCCCACGGTATAAAGCCTTCTCAATTGACCCGAGCCACCCATGAAACTGCTGATCGTCGAAGACCAACCGAAAACCGGCCACTACCTGCGCCAAGGCCTGGCCGAAGCCGGGTTCAACACCGAACTGGTGGCCGACGGCAACACAGGCCAGCAATTGGCATTGAGCGGCGATTACGCCTTGTTGATTCTCGACGTGATGCTGCCAGGTCGCGATGGCTGGCAGATTTTGCAAGCCGTGCGCAGTGCGGGTCTTGATACACCGGTACTGTTCCTGACCGCGCGGGATGCGGTGGAAGACCGGGTCCATGGCCTGGAGCTGGGCGCCGACGACTATCTGGTGAAGCCCTTCGCTTTCTCCGAACTGTTGGCACGGGTACGCAGCCTGTTGCGCCGTGGCAGCGCATCGCCCCAGGAAACCAGCCTGCAACTGGCCGATCTGCGCCTGGACCTGATACGCCGTCGGGTAGAACGCAACGGCCAGCGCATCGATCTGACGGCCAAGGAGTTCGCCCTGCTGGAAATGCTCCTGCGTCGCCAGGGTGAAGTCCTGCCCAAATCGCTGATCGCTTCCCAGGTCTGGGACATGAATTTCGACAGTGACACCAATGTCATCGAGGTGGCGATCCGCCGATTACGCCTGAAGGTCGACGATGAATTCCCCAACAAACTCATCCACACCGTGCGCGGCATGGGTTATGTGCTCGAGGAGCGCCCTGCCTGATGCGTCGACTATCCTTGAGCAGTCGTCTGGCGTTGTTGTTCGCGGCATGCACGGCTGTGGTTTCGCTGTTCGCCGGGGTGTTGTTCAGTCGTGCCAGCGAAACGCACTTCATTGAACTCGACCAGCAATTGCTGGATGGCAAGCTGATTGGCCTGCGCCGCGCGCTACACGAAATTCAATCGAGTGACAGCAAAATCAAACTGGCCGATGAGTTGAGCCGCCAGGCTGACCTGTCACTGCGCATCACCGGAAGCGATGGCAAGCGCTGGTACGACAGTTCGGCAAGCCTGCCCGACAATCTCCCGCAACAATCGGGGCTGTCGACAATCAACAACGACGGCACCGATTACCGCGTCCTGAATGCGCCACTATTTACCGACAAGCCCGACTCGCCGCAGTTGACTCTGTTGCTGGACATCACTCACCACCAGCATTTCCTGCAACGCATGCAGCACCTGATCTGGCTGACGGTGGGTCTATCGGCCCTCGCCACTGCACTACTCGGCGCCTGGGCCGCACAAAGCGGTTTGCGGCCGTTGCGGCGCATGAGTGCGGTCGCCAAGGGTGTTTCGGCACAATCGCTCAACGCACGCCTGCCCGAAGCGAACATGCCGCCGGAACTGGCGGAACTGGCCCACCACTTCAACGCCATGCTCGGGCGCCTCGACGACGCCTTTCAGCGGCTATCGGCGTTCTCCGCTGACATCGCCCATGAACTGCGCACTCCACTGTCGAACCTGTTGACTCACACTCAAGTCACCCTCACCCGCCCCCGGCCCATCGAAGATTATCGAGAAGCACTGCACAGCAACCTCGAAGAACTGCAATGGATGGCGCAACTGGTCAATGACATGTTGTATCTGGCGAAAGCCGATCATGGCCTGCTGATGCCCCAGTGCGAACCGTTGGAATTGGCCGACGAAGTCGATTTCTTGCTGGATTTTTTTGCGCCGTTGGCCGAAGACGCGCAGATCAGTTTAAGTCGCGAAGGCCGCGCCCTCATAAAGGGGGATCGCAATATGCTGCGCAGGGCATTCTCCAACCTACTGGACAATGCGCTACGTTTTACACCGCCAGACGGTCAGATCCGAGTGGTTATCGTCGACTCGGCTGACAGTTCGATTCTACGTTTTGAAAACACCGGTGATCGTATTCCCGATACCCTGCTTCCACGCTTGTTCGATCGTTTCTATCGTGCGGATCCAGCGCGGCGAAAAGACGACAGTGAACACGCAGGACTGGGTCTGGCAATTACCCAGTCAATTGTCCATGCGCACGGTGGTGAAATCTCCTGCACATCCAGGCAACAATCGACTTCATTCATAATTCAGTTCAACAAGCGCGCATAGTGCCTGCGCACAGCTAACACATAGTTCATTACAAACAACTCCACTCGATAGCTCCTCATTAACTCATCCTCGCTATATAGTTTTTTCACTCCTCACCAAGAGTTCACGAATACCTATTGCGAGAATAAAACCATGGAAGAAAAAACAACTGCAACACTGGTAGCTCAGACAATGCTCGCCAGTGACTTTAACGCACAACTTGGCAACCGAGGTGCTTTCGCAGACGACAGACCTCGCATCACGATCATTGCTGGAGGCGCGTTGATACTGACCGCCGCGCAAAACAACGCCACGTCCCCGCATGCCCAGTTGTTTTATTTCGGCTTGAATCCAAACATTCGTAGTGGCACCCACACGATTCCTGGGCCAATGATAACAAGCCTGGTCTATCAAGAAAGAAAGGAAAGTCAGTGGACGTCGTTCGGTGCCATAGAGGGTTCAATGACACTGGAACTGGATCAAGTGCGTAAACGTTTTAAAGCGACATGCTCGTTTACTGTTAAAAACATCAACGAATCAATTGAGGGTGTTGCCAACATGGATGTTTATATTAGCGAGTGGCCAACAGCAATCTGATTGAGCAACACTTTCGCAGCAAGCGACGCTCCTGCCGGAGCGTCGCTTGCACTGGTAATCCTTATGAATACCGCAACGCATGCGCCGGCTCGATCTTCGCCGCTCGCCACGCCGGGTAAACCGTGGCCAGGAAGCTCAGGACAAACCCCGCGGTGCAGATCAACGCAACATCAGCACCTTGCAACTCGGACGGCAAGTTGCTGACGAAGTACACATCGGAACTGAAGATGTGCTGCCCGGTTACCCGCTCTACCCAGCCCACCATCTCGCTGACGTTCAACGCCGCGATCACGCCGAGCACACCGCCAATCAGGGTGCCGACGATACCGATAACCGTGCCCTGCACCATGAAGATCGCCATGATCTGCCGTGGCGTGGCACCGATGGTGCGCAGGATCGCGATGTCCGCGCCCTTGTCGTTCACCACCATGATCAGGGTGGCGATGATGTTGAACGCCGCCACCGCAACGATCATCAGCAACAGCAGGCCGATCATGGTTTTTTCCATTTTCATCGCGCTGAACAGGCTGCCCTGGGTGTGAGTCCAGTCATCGGCCTTGTAGGCGGCACCGAGCCCGGTGGCGATATCGCCCGAGACTTTTGGCGCAGCGTACAAATCCTTCACCGCCAGACGCACGCTTTGTACCTGGTTCGGCTCCCAATGCTGCATCTGCGCAGCATCGGCAAGGTGGATAAGCGCCATCGAGCCATCCAGCTCGGCACCGACCTTGAACACACCGACTACATTCAGACGCTGCATGCGCGGGGTGATCCCACCCGGTGCAGTGCTGACTTCCGGAACGATCAGGGTGATTTTGTCGCCGACGTTCAGGCGAAAGCGCCGCGCCGTGATCTCGCCGATCACGACGCCGAATTCACCCGGTTTCAAGGCATCGAGACGCCCCTGGACGATGTGCTTGGCGACGATCGACACCTGACCTTCCAGCGCCGGATCGACACCGCTGACCTGGATCGGCTGCATCGTGCCCTTGTAGGACAGCATGCCTTCCATCTCGGTGAACGGCACGGCTGCGGTCACTTCCGGGTTTTTCATCGCCGCCGCCGCGACCGGCTGCCAATCATCGATCGGGTTTACACCGACGATGGTGGCGTGCGGCACCATGCCGAGGATGCGCGAGCTCATTTCACGCTGGAAGCCGTTCATCACCGACAGCACCACGATCATCGCCAGCACCCCCAGGGCGAGGCCGATCATCGAAGTCATCGAGATGAAGGAAACGAAGCGATTGCGGCGCTTGGCGCGGGTATAGCGCGTGCCGATAAAGATCGATAACGGTCTGAACATTCGCTGGGGCACCGTATAAAAATAAAAGACCCGAGGCCTGTTCAGGCCTCGGGTTTCAATCCGTCAGATGGGCGTCAGGCAACCTTCCTGCAAGTGCAGGACGCGGTCCATCTGGCGGGCGAGGTTCATGTCGTGGGTCACCACCAGGAACGCTGTGCGCATCGAGGTGCTGAGTTCCAGCATCAAATCCTGAATGCCTTCGGCGGTGTGCGAATCGAGGTTGCCGGTCGGCTCATCGAGCATCACCAGACCCGGATTGTTCACCAGAGCCCGGGCAATCGCCACGCGCTGCCGCTCGCCACCGGACAACTCGGCCGGTTTGTGCTCCAGGCGATGCCCCAGCCCCACCCGCTCCAGCAACGCCGTGGCACGCTGGCGCGCTTCGGGGATCGCAGTCTTGCCGATCAGCAGCGGCATGCAGACGTTTTCCAGCGCGGTGAATTCCGGCAGCAAGTGATGGAACTGGTACACGAAGCCAAGCGCGCGGTTACGCAGCAAACCGCGCTTCTTCTCGCTCAGCGCCGAGAGTTCTTCACCGTCGAGCCAGACGCTGCCCGTTGACGGCGTATCCAGACCACCCAGCAAATTGAGCAAGGTACTCTTGCCCGAACCCGACTTGCCGACAATCGCTACACGCTCACCCGGGTGCAACTCCAGTTGCAGACCGGCCAGTACCTCAACCGACTCCGGGCCTTCCTCGTAGGACTTGCCCAGGCTGCGGCAGCTCAAGATTGCTTTTTCACTCATGCCCGACTCACTCATAACGTAGCGCCTCCGCAGGCTGGGTGCGCGCGGCACGCCAGGCTGGATACAGGGTGGCGAGAAAACTCAGGACCAACGCCGCAGAGCAGACCATCACAACGTCCTGGCTCTGCACCTGCGACGGCAGATAATCAATGAAGTACACGTCGGCGTTGAGAAACTTGTGCCCGATCAAGCCTTCGAGGGCGGAGATCGCGGCACTGACGTTCAACGCGGCGAAGATCCCGACCACCGCGCCGATCGCCGTGCCGACCACACCGATGACCGTGCCTTGCACCATGAAAGTGCGCATGATCGTGCCCGGCGTGGCACCCAGCGTGCGAAGGATCGCGATGTCGCCCTTCTTGTCGTTCACCACCATCACCAGGGTGGAAATGATGTTGAAAGCGGCGACGGCAACGATCAGCAGCAGCAACAGGCCGATCATGGCTTTTTCCATGCGGATCGCCTGATACAGGTTGCCGTGGGTGCGCGTCCAGTCGCGGGCGTAGAAATGATCCTCGCCGAGCTCCCGGGCAATATTCCACGCGGTACGCGGTGCCTGGAACAGATCATCGAACTTCAGGCGCAGGCCCTGGACCTGATCCGGTTTCCAGCGATGCAAGCGCGCCAGGTCCTGAAGGTTGGTGATGCCCAGGTAACCATCGAGTTCGCCCGCGCCAACGTGGAAGATGCCCACCACGGTAAAGCGCTTCATGCGCGGGAACATCCCGGCCGGGGTCACCGTGACTTCGGGCGCCACGAACGTCAGCTTGTCGCCAACCGCCGCACCGAGTTTCGCCGCGGCCTTGTCACCGATGACAATGCCGAACTCGCCTGGCACCAGGTCGTCGAGTTTGCCCTGCTGCATGAAGTGATCGATGATCGACACCTGACGCTCCAGCGCCGGGTCAATGGCATTGAGCAGTACTTTCGAGACCTTGCCGTTGTTGGTCAGCAAACCCTGCATTTGTGTAAATGGCGCTACGGCCGTCACCTGCGGGTTCTGCTTGACCTTGGCGGCCAGGCTTTGCCAGTCGCTGATGGCTTCACCGGATTCGATGGTCGCGTGGGGCACCATGCCCAGCACGCGGGTGCGCATCTCATGATCGAAGCCATTCATGACCGACAGCACGACGATCATCACGACCACGCCGAGGGCGAGCCCGATCATCGAAGTCAGGGAAATGAATGACACAAAATGATTGCGACGCTTTGCACGGGTGTAACGCGTGCCGATAAATACGAAGAGAGGTCTGAACATGTCGGGGCTTGTTCGGAGGGAAAAGGAACGTCCTTGTGGCGGGGGTCGATAACCAGCTTTACACTCAGACCACCGCCGCTACCATGGGTTCGCCATGTCGACATTAGATGAAGAAGATCGCCGCGAATACTACCGTATCGAGGACACGATCGCACTGGAAATTCGGCCCCTGTCCGCTACCGAAGCCACAGGCCAGGAAGTGTTGCAGGATGCTTCCCCACTCTTCAACCTGCTCAGCGAATTGCACCTGAGCGAATTCGAGTCGCAGCACCTGTTGCGCCAGATCAATGAGCGCGACCGCAACATCGCCGCGTTCCTGAAGTCCCAGAACAAACGCATCGATTTGCTGAGCCAGGTCATCGCCCTGACGGTGCTCGGGCAAATTGGCGAACCGCAGCCGGTGATCATCTCCGAGGGTGGCATCGACTTCCAGCACCCCACGCCAATCGCCGCCGGCTCTCGCCTGTCGGTCAAGCTGGTACTGATGCCACAAGCCTTGGGTTTGTTGCTGCGCGCTCGGGTCACTCATTGCGACCGCAAGGGCGATGGTTTTGACGTCGGCACCGAATTCGAACACCTGACCGACGCCCAGCGGCAACTGTTGGCCCGGCATATCTTGCAAAAGCAGGCCCAGGAACGACGCCTGGCCCGCGAACAACTCGAATCAGGCAATTAATTTAAGGAAGAACCGTGACCCTCATCTACGGCCATCGCGGCGCCAAGGGCGAAGCACCGGAAAATACCCTGACCAGTTTTCAGGAATGTCTCAAGCACGGCGTGCGCCGCTGCGAACTGGACTTGCACCTGTCCAAGGACGGCGAGTTGATGGTCATCCACGACCCGACGCTCAAACGCACCACCGACCGGCGCGGCAAGGTAGCCGAGCACACGGCCGCCGAACTGGTGACGTATGACGCGCGCAAGGGTGGCCCTGGCTGGATCAAGCCGTGCCCGATCCCGACCCTGGAAGAGCTGTTCGAAAAATGCGATTTCGAGCATTGGCAACTGGAAGTCAAAAGCGCCTCACGCACCCGCGCCGCGACCACCGTTCTGGCGATCCGCGAAATGGCGCAACGTCATGGTTTGCTGGACAAGGTGACAATCACCTCAAGCTCCCGTGAAGTGCTCAAGGCCGCGCTGGACCTGGTGCCGGACGTTTCCCGTGGCCTGGTGGCCGAGTACGCCTGGCTCGACCCGTTGAAGGTCGCGGCAAGCTATGGCTGCGAGATTCTGGCGCTGAACTGGACCCTGTGTACGCCGGAACGCCTGCAAAAGGCGCAGCGCCAGGGGCTGCATGTGTCGGTATGGACAGTCAACGAGCCCGCGCTGATGCGCAGACTCGCCGACTTCGGCGTTGACAGCCTGATTACAGACTTTCCCGGTTTGGCCACTGCCACGCTCGAGAATTGCTGAAATCGGTCTCCCCGGCCGGCTCAGGCCACCGGCCGGAGCCGCTCAAAAAAGCCGGTTGAGGCCATCGTACGCCGCGACCCGATAGGCTTCGGCCATGGTCGGGTAGTTGAACGTGGTGTTGACGAAATACTTCAGGGTATTGAGTTCGCCCGGCTGGTTCATGATCGCCTGGCCGATGTGCACGATCTCCGAGGCCTGATAACCGAAGCAGTGCACGCCCAGCACTTCCAGGGTTTCGCGATGGAACAGGATCTTCAGCATGCCTTGCGGCTCGCCGGCGATCTGCGCACGCGCCATGCTCTTGAAAAACGCCTTGCCCACTTCGTACGGCACCTTGGCCTGGGTCAGCTCTTGCTCGTTCTTGCCGATCGAGCTGATCTCCGGAATGGTGTAGATGCCGGTCGGCACGTCGTTGACGAAACGCCAGCTGCCATTGTCGACGATACTGCCCGCAGCGGAACGGCCCTGGTCATGGGCGGCACTGGCCAGGCTCGGCCAGCCGATCACGTCACCGGCGCCATAAATGTTCTGGATGCCGGTGCGGTAATTTTCATCGACTTCGATCTGGCCACGGCCATTGACCTTCACGCCAATGTTTTCCAGACCGAGCTGATCGGTGTTGCCAGTACGGCCATTGCACCAGAGCAAGGCATCGGCCTTGATCTTCTTGCCGGACTTGAGGTGCAGGATCACGCCGTTGTCCACGCCTTCGACGCGGTCGTAGTCTTCGTTGTGGCGAACCGTGATGTTGTTGTTGCTGAAGTGGTAGCTCAACGCCTGGGAAATTTCCGAGTCGAGGAAGCTCAACAACTGGCCACGGTTGTCCACCAGTTCAACCAATACACCCAGACCACTGAAGATCGAGGCGTATTCGCAACCGATCACGCCGGCGCCATAAACGATGAGTTTGCGCGGGGTGTGGCCGAGGCTGAGGATGGTGTCGCTATCGTAGATACGCGGGTGGTGGAAATCGATGTCCGCCGGGCGATACGGACGCGAGCCGGTGGCGATGATGATGTGCTTGGCCACCAGTTTCTCGACCACGCCATTGGCGCAGACCACTTCGATGGTTTGCTCGTCGGCGAAGCTGCCGGTGCCGAAGAACACGTCGACGCGATTACGGGCGTAGTAGCCGGTGCGCGAGGCGACTTGTTTGGAGATGACTTTTTCGGCGCTTTTCAGGACGTCCGGGAACGAGAACCAGCGCGGCTCACCAATGGCCCGGAACATCGGGTTGGTGTTGAACTGCATGATCTGCCGGACCGAGTGACGCAGTGCCTTGGACGGGATGGTGCCCAAGTGAGTGCAGTTGCCGCCGACCTGGCGACGGCTATCAACCATCGCCACCTTGCGCCCTGCTTTGGCGGCGTTCATTGCCGCGCCTTCTCCCGCCGGGCCGGAACCCAACACCACCACGTCGTAGTTGTAGACAGCCATGCGTACTCCTCAGAACAGGCCGTGGCGCCATCGGCACCTGCGGCTAAATCACGCCAATCTGTGGCATGAAGGAACAATTTGGGGCCAGTGCAGAACCCGGACACAGTCTATAGAAGCGTCAACGCCGCGCACATTAACCCTTGGTCGCGTCGTAGGCTAGTTTTGCCTGCACTACAACGCCACTTTTCAGTGCTTGAAGCGCCGCAGTCATTCGGTTTTTCCAGCGTTGATGCGTTCAAAAGCGTGACTGGTACGTGTGACGAAACCTGTATCGGCACGGATCACAAAAAATGCGCCGATACCGTGTCTTTCCGCGTAATCCCAACCGCGCTCCGGGCCGAGTATCAACAACAGCGTCGATAAGCCATCGGCCATCAACGCCGAAGGATGAATCACTGTGACCGACGCCAGTGTGTGTGCGACCGGTGTACCGGTGCGGGCATCGAAGGTGTGGGAATAACGCTTTCCATCCTGCTCGAAATAATGGCGGTAGTCGCCGGAAGTGGACAGGCCGTAACCGTCGATGGAGACAATGCGCTCCACCACCTGCTGATTATCTCGTGGTTCTTCCAGTGCGATGCGCCATGGCGAACCGTCGGCCTTGTTGCCGGAGGCTTTGAGTTCACCCGTGACCTCGGCGAGATAGTCGTGGATGCCCATCGCCTCGAGTCGTGCGGCAATCGTGTCCACCGCATAACCGGCGGCGATACTGTTGAAGTCGACCTCGACGGCGGCGTTCTTGCACAACTGGTCGCCGTCGATACGCAGATGGGCATATCCCACGCGCTGCCGCACTTCGGCAAGCGCTTGCGCCGTCGGGACTTTTTCCTCGCGAGCCTGGGGGCCGAAGCCCCAGAGATTGAGCAGCGGCTCCACGGTCAAATCGAACGAACCTTCACTTTGCTCTGACAGCTGCTCGCCGACGCGAACCAATTCGAGAACCGGCGCGGGCATTTTCTGACAACTGTCGACGGGCAACCGGTTGAAGCGTTCGATATCGGAGTCGCTGCGGTAGGTCGACATTTGCCGGTCCACTTCGGCCAGGATCTTTTCGACTTCGACCCGCACCTCTGCCAGAGCGGGAATACCGACGTGACGAACGTATTTGATCGAATACGTGCTGCCCATGGTCTGGCCGCCAAAGCTTTGCATGGCGTCGCCATTGCTGCAGCCCGCTAATGCCCCGAACAACAGCAGATGAACCCAATGCCAACTTTTCAACAAGCCCGACGCTCCCGAAGACATCCCCTGACACCGCGCCAGAGCCCATCATTATGCATGTCCCTGCAAGGGCTGCCCTGCCTGCCCTTCCAGACACTGCACAAACAAAAACGCCCCGACCAAAGCCGGGGCGTTTTCATCTGCAGCTAAAGCTTAGCGCGGGAATGCTGGCGGGTTTACACCGGCCATGTCTTCCATCACGCGAACCACCTGGCAGCTGTAACCGAATTCGTTGTCGTACCAAACGTACAGTACAACGCGGTTGTCTTGGGTGATGGTCGCTTCAGCGTCCACAACGCCTGCGTGGCGAGAGCCAACGAAGTCGGTGGAAACCACTTCCTGAGAGCTGACGTAGTCGATCTGCTTGTGCAGATCCGAATGCATGGCCATCTGGCGCAGGTATTCGTTGATCTCTTCGCGCGTGGTGGCTTTTTCCAGATTCAGGTTCAGGATCGCCATCGACACGTTTGGCGTAGGAACGCGAATCGCGTTACCGGTCAGCTTGCCCTTCAACACTGGCAATGCCTTGGCAGCCGCTGTGGCAGCACCGGTCTCGGTGATAACCATATTCAGCGGCGCGGCGCGGCCACGACGGCTGCCCTTGTGGAAGTTGTCGATCAGGTTCTGGTCGTTGGTGAACGAGTGAACGGTTTCGACGTGGCCATTGACGATGCCAAACTTGTCGTTGACTGCCTTGAGCACCGGCACGATGGCATTGGTGGTGCAGGAAGCCGCCGAGATGATCTTGTCATCAGGGGTGATGTCGCCGTGGTTGATGCCGTGCACGATGTTCTTCAGCGCACCCTTGCCAGGTGCGGTGAGGATCACGCGGGCAGCGCCCGGGCAGGCCAGGTGCTGGCCCAGGCCATCGGCGTCACGCCATACACCGGTGTTGTCGACGATCAGCGCGTTTTCGATGCCGTACTGGGTGTAGTCGACTTCGGCCGGGCTCTTGGCGTAGATAACCTGGATCAGGTTGCCGTTGGCGGTGATGGTGTTGTTGGCTTCATCAATGGTGATGGTGCCATCGAACGGGCCATGAACCGAGTCACGACGCAGCAGGCTGGCACGCTTGACCAGATCGTTCTCGGCGCCCTTGCGGACAACGATGGCGCGCAGGCGCAGGCCGTCGCCACCACCGGTTTTCTCGATCAGGATGCGCGCCAGCAGACGGCCGATACGACCGAAGCCGTACAGGACAACGTCAGTGCCTTTGCGGGCGGAAGCGTTCTGCTGGCCAACCACGTCAGCCAGTTCTTCACGAACGAACTGCTCGGCAGTACGGTCTTTGCCTTCGGCCTTGAATTTGGCCGCCAGCTTGCCCAGGTCAACCGAAGCGGCGCCGAGCTTGAGCTCGCTCATCGCTTTGATCAGCGGGAATGTTTCGTGGACGGACAGCTCGGAATCGTCGGACTGACGGTGACGAGCAAAGCGGTGAGCTTTGAGAATCGCAATGACTGAACGATTGATCAGGCTGCGGCCATAGATCGAGCTCACCACGTTGTTATTGCGGTAGAGCTGACCGATAAGCGGAATCATCGCTTCTGCGAGTGCTTCACGGTCGATCCATTCACCAAGACACTGGTCGGGCTTCTGAGTCACGGGAACCTTCCACATGTAGGGGCAGAAAAAAGGGGCTACATTATGCCGCCGAGTGACGCGTGTAGCAATGCGCGCCTGTCGTGCGACCCGTAACATTTTCCTGTTCAAAAAAATTGCGCAGCGCTAAAGCCCAGTAAAACCGGGGCTTTCAGAAGAGTCAATTTTTTGGAGATATCGTTACCTTGTCCGTAACCCTCCGTAACACCCTGACGTTTTACCACTACATAATTGGATTTTTCCGTTAAAAAACCACGGTATTTTGTCTTTACCACTACATTTCACCAAACCTGCGTAATAGACACAGTCTGCAACTGACAGGCGGCACTCCGGGCCGCTACAATTACCGACTTTGTCGCAACGCTTGGAGCTCAACCTTCCGTGCCCGTTCTGCGTCTACCGCTTCTCCCTGCCGCGGCAGGTAAACAGCACTGGGGCAACCTGCCCGGTGCCGCCCTGAGCCTGGCCATTGCCGAGGCCGCCAGCGCTGCCAAGCGCTTCACCCTGCTGCTTACAGCCGACAGCCAAAGTGCCGAACGACTGGAACAGGAGCTGGGGTTCTTCGCCCCGGATTTACCTGTGCTGCATTTCCCCGATTGGGAAACGTTGCCCTACGATCTGTTCTCGCCGCACCAGGACATCATTTCCCAGCGCATCGCCAGCCTGTACCGGCTTCCGGAATTGAGCCATGGCGTGCTGGTGGTGCCGATCACCACGGCCCTGCATCGCCTGGCGCCGACCACCTTCCTGCTGGGCAGCAGCCTGGTGCTGGATGTCGGGCAAAAGCTTGACGTCGAGCAAATGCGCACCCGGCTTGAAGCCAGCGGTTATCGCTATGTCGATACCGTGTACGAACACGGCGAATTCACCGTGCGCGGTTCGCTGATCGATTTGTTCCCGATGGGCAGCAAACTGCCGTATCGCATCGACCTGTTCGACGATGAAATCGAAACCCTGCGCACCTTTGACCCGGAGAACCAACGCTCCATCGACAAGGTCGATTCGGTCAAGCTGCTGCCGGCCAAGGAATTTCCGCTGCAAAAAGAAGCGGTCACTCGCTTCAAGGCGCGCTTTCGCGAACGCTTCGATGTCGATTTCCGGCGCTGCCCGATCTTCCAGGACCTGAGCAGCGGCATCACTCCCGCCGGCATCGAGTACTACCTGCCACTGTTTTTTGAAGAAACCTCGACCCTGTTCGATTACCTGCCCCAGGACACGCAAGTGTTCTCGCTGCCCGGCATCGAACAAGCCGCGGAGAACTTCTGGAACGACGTGCGCAATCGCTATGAAGAACGCCGCGTCGACCCGTCCCGTCCTTTATTACCGCCCGCTGAACTGTTCCTGCCGGTTGAAGATTGCTTCGCACGCCTGAAAAACTGGCCGCGCGTAGTGGCCAGTCAACAGGATGTAGAAAGCGGCGCTGGCCGCGAACGCTTCCCCGCCCGGGAGTTGCCGAACCTGGCGATCGAAGCCAAGGCAACCCAACCGCTGGCGGCACTGGCGGGCTTCCTCGATCAGTTCCCGGGCCGTGTGCTGTTTACCGCGGAATCCGCCGGCCGTCGCGAAGTGCTGCTGGAACTGCTTGAGCGTTTGAAGCTGCGACCAAAAACCGTCGATAGCTGGCCGGACTTCGTCGCCGGTAAAGAACGCCTGGCAATCACCATCGCACCGCTGGATGAAGGTTTGTTGCTGGACGATCCAGCCTTGGCGCTGGTGGCCGAAAGCCCGCTGTTCGGTCAGCGCGTGATGCAGCGTCGGCGCCGCGAAAAGCGCGCCGACGCCAACAACGACGCCGTCATCAAGAACCTCACCGAGCTGCGTGAAGGCGCCCCTGTAGTGCATATCGACCACGGCGTCGGGCGCTATCTCGGCCTCGCGACACTGGAAATCGACAGCCAGGCCGCCGAATTCCTCGCTCTGGAGTACGCCGAGGGCGCCAAGCTCTACGTGCCGGTGGCCAACCTGCACTTGATCGCCCGCTACACCGGCAGCGACGACGCCCTCGCCCCACTGCATCGCCTCGGCTCCGAGACCTGGCAGAAAGCCAAGCGCAAGGCTGCCGAGCAAGTACGCGATGTCGCAGCCGAGCTGCTCGACATCTATGCCCGCCGTGCCGCCCGCGAAGGCTATGCCTTTGCTGACCCGAAAGCCGATTACGCCACCTTCAGCGCCGGTTTCCCTTTCGAAGAAACCCCCGACCAGCAAACCACCATCGAAGCCGTGCGCGAAGACATGCTCGCGCCAAAACCGATGGACCGACTGGTCTGCGGTGACGTGGGTTTCGGCAAGACCGAAGTGGCGATGCGCGCCGCGTTCATCGCCGTGCATGGCGGTCGCCAGGTAGCGATTCTGGTGCCGACCACCCTGCTCGCCCAACAGCATTACAACAGCTTCCGCGACCGCTTCGCCGACTGGCCGGTGACCGTGGAAGTCATGAGCCGCTTCAAGTCGGCCAAGGAAGTGAACGCGGCAGTGGCGGATCTCGCCGAAGGCAAGATCGACATCGTCATCGGCACACACAAGCTGCTGTCCGACGATGTAAAAATCAAAAACCTGGGGCTGGTGATCATCGACGAAGAACACCGATTCGGTGTGCGCCAGAAAGAACAGCTCAAGGCCCTGCGCAGCGAAGTCGACATTCTCACGCTGACCGCCACGCCGATTCCGCGCACGCTGAACATGGCGGTATCGGGCATGCGCGACCTGTCGATCATTGCCACGCCACCGGCCCGACGCCTGTCGGTGCGCACGTTTGTCATGGAGCAGAACAAGAGCACGGTCAAAGAAGCCCTGCTGCGTGAGCTGCTGCGTGGCGGCCAGGTCTATTACCTGCACAACGACGTGAAAACCATTGAAAAATGCGCCGCCGAACTGGCTGAGCTGGTGCCGGAAGCAAGGATCGGCATCGGTCACGGGCAGATGCGCGAACGCGAACTCGAACAGGTGATGAGCGACTTCTACCACAAGCGCTTCAACGTGCTGATCGCCTCGACCATCATCGAGACCGGCATCGACGTGCCGAGCGCCAACACCATCATCATCGAGCGTGCCGACAAGTTCGGCCTGGCCCAGCTGCACCAGTTGCGCGGCCGGGTCGGTCGCAGTCACCACCAGGCGTACGCCTACCTGCTGACGCCGCCGCGCCAGCAAATCACCGCGGACGCGGAAAAGCGCCTGGAAGCGATCGCCAACACCCAAGACCTCGGCGCGGGCTTCGTGCTCGCCACCAACGACCTGGAGATCCGAGGCGCCGGCGAACTGCTCGGCGACGGACAAAGCGGGCAGATCCAGGCAGTCGGTTTCACGCTGTACATGGAAATGCTCGAACGCGCGGTGAAGTCGATCCGCAAGGGCGAGCAGCCGAACCTCGATCAACCTTTGGGTGGTGGCCCGGAAGTCAACTTGCGCGTACCGGCGTTGATTCCCGAAGACTATCTGCCGGACGTTCACGCCCGCCTGATTCTCTACAAGCGCATTGCCTCGGCCACCGACGAGGAAGGTCTCAAGGATTTGCAGGTGGAAATGATCGATCGTTTCGGTTTGCTGCCGGAACCCACCAAGAACCTGATGCGCATCACCGCCCTGAAATTGCAGGCCGAGTTGTTGGGCATCAAGAAAGTCGATGGCGGCCCACAAGGGGGGCGCATTGAATTCGCGACACAAACGCCGGTGGACCCGCTGACCCTGATCAAACTGATCCAGAGCCAGCCAAAACGCTACAAGTTCGAAGGAGCCACGATGTTCAAGTTCCAGGTTCCGATGGAGCGCCCGGAAGAGCGCTTTAATACTGTAGAGGCGCTGTTCGAGCGCCTCATTCCGAAAACTGCTTGAAGGACGCCGCATGCGCCTGTTTCGCTCACTGACCCTGCTGATGACTTTGGTCGCACCTACGGCGTTTGCCGATGACCTGTATCAGGTCGAAATGATTCTGGTCCGTCAAAACGCCGTGCCGGCGATTGTCAGCCGTGCCGCACCGGAAGACTGGGATGCCGGCGCCAAGCGCATCGACCCTGACAGCTTTCGCACGCCGAGCCTCAATCCAGAAGTGGAAAAGCTCACCGCCAGTAACGACTACAGCGTCCTGATGCATAAAGCATGGCAGCAGACGCTGGGAGAAACACCGGTCAAGGTGGCGATCAGCGATGGCAAGGAGCAGTTCGGTCAGTTCCCTATCGAAGGCACCCTCGATCTAAAACTGGGGCGCCTCACCGATGTTGACGCCGACTTCTGGGTCAATCAGTTCAACGCCGATGGCCTGGTGACCGCCAGCGAACGCCTGAAACAGGAAAGTCATACCAAAAACGGCCAACTGAACTTCCTCGACGCCGGCCACCTCGGCCTGCTGATCAAGATCACTTCATTGACGGCGCCCGCCCCGCGGGAAGCCCCTGAAGTCGTCCCTGACTGATTGAAGTCCTCATGTCCGCGACCCTGAGCAAACCCCTGGCACCTTCCTGGGTCAGCCGATTCAAGGAACAGAGCCTGGAGCGTGGCCGCCGCTACGCACTGGAAAATCGCGTCAGGATCGTCGAAGCCGGCGACGCCACCATCATCGCGGCTTGCGAAGGCTCTGGCGGTAACGTTTACCGTCAGACCATTCGCCTGCGTGAGTCGGCCAAAGGCACCCTGCTGATGGTCGATGCCATCTGCTCCTGTCCGGTTCACAGCAACTGCAAACACTGCGCTGCGGTACTGCTGCAAGTACAGGAGACCCTCGCCTACCCCGCTGCCGCCAAAGACGCCGAACTCCTGGAAAAACTTCAAGCCGTGCTGGAAAACCGTAGCCCCAAGGCCCCGCCGCAAGTCATGGTGGACAACGTGCAGCCAGTGCCGCGCCTGTGGCTGGCGAGCATAGAGTTCAGTGCCTTCGAGCCGCGCAATGGACGGATGCAGCGCTACATCCAGCATCGCGCTGCGCTGTCTTTCAGCTATCTGGACGAATACGTTAGCGGGCAGAAAAACACTGACATCCTGATTCGCCAGGAAACACAGACGCTACGGATAAAACGTCAGCCGGAAGTGGAACAGTCCTACCGTGAACAGCTACGGATCCTCGGTTTCAAAATCGCCACCCGGCAGAGCAAGGCCCTGCCGGAAAGCGCCGGCGAGCTGTTCGAGATGGTCAATGACAGCGCCTGGCTGACCTTCACCCTCAACGATCTGCCCAAGCTTCGAACCCAGGGCTGGGAGCTGCAGATCAACGAGGACTTCGGCTTCGACCTGACGGCCGTGGATGACTGGTACGCCACGGTCGAGCAAACACCGGAACGGGACTGGTTCGATCTGGAACTGGGCATCATCGTCAACGGCGAGCGACTGAGCCTGCTGCCCATCCTGCTGAACCTGATGCGCTCGCACACCGAGCTTCTCAACCCGGAACGTCTGGCTCGGCGTCGTGACGACGAACTGATCCTGGTGAACATTCCAAACCGGCCGAATTCCGAGTACGGCCCCCTGCAAGTCGCCCTGCCTTTCGGTCGCTTGAAACCGGTGCTGGCAACGCTCGGCGAGTTCTATCTGCAAGAGCCGGGCGAAACCACCTTACGCCTGAGCAAGGCCGACGCCACGCGCCTGAATCCGCTGGAAGACCTGCCCTTGCTCTGGGAAGGTGGCGAGCAGATCCGCACCTTTGCCCAGCGTCTGCGCGACATCAAGGATTACACCGCCACCGTCCCCGAAGGCTTGAACGCAACGTTGCGCCCCTATCAGCTTGAAGGCTTGAGCTGGATGCAATCGCTGCGGCAACTGGAGGTGGGCGGGATTCTCGCGGACGACATGGGCCTGGGTAAAACCCTGCAAACCCTGGCGCATGTGCTCACCGAAAAAATTGCCGGTCGCCTCGACCGCCCGTGCATGGTGGTGATGCCAACCAGCCTGATTCCCAACTGGCTCGACGAGGCGGCGCACTTTACGCCGCAGCTCAAGGTCCTGGCTTTGTATGGCGCCAGCCGCAAAAAGCATTTCGAGCATCTGGCGGATTACGACCTGATCCTGACCACCTACGCCTTGCTGCCCAAGGATGTTGACCGTCTAGCCGCACAGCCGCTGCATGTACTGGTGCTGGACGAAGCGCAATACATCAAGAACCCGAACAGCAAGGCTGCACAAGCGGCCCGGGAACTGAACGCCCGTCAGCGCTTGTGCCTGAGTGGCACCCCGCTGGAAAACCACTTGGGTGAGCTGTGGTCGCTGTTTCACTTCCTGCTGCCAGGCTGGCTCGGCGACGTGAAAAGTTTCAATCGTGATTATCGAGTGCCGATTGAAAAGCGCACCAGCGAAGTAAGACTTCAGCACCTCAACGGTCGGATCAAACCTTTCCTGTTACGCCGAACCAAGGAACAGGTCGCTACCGAACTGCCGCCGAAAACCGAAATCATCCACTGGGTCGAACTCAACGAAGCCCAGCGCGACATGTACGAAACCATGCGCCTGGCCATGGACAAGAAAGTCCGCGACGAGATCACCCGCAAAGGCGTGGCTCGCAGCCAGATCATCATTCTTGAGGCGCTGTTGAAGCTGCGCCAGGTGTGCTGTGATTTGCGCCTGGTCAACGACGCCACCCTACCGACGCGCGGCAGCACGTCAGGCAAGCTCGACAGCCTGATGGAAATGCTCGAAGAATTGTTTGAGGAAGGCCGAAGGATTCTGCTGTTCTCGCAGTTCACTTCAATGTTGTCGCTCATCGAAGACGAACTGAAAAAACGCGGGGTGGACTACGCGTTATTGACGGGCCAGACCCGCGACCGACGCACACCCGTGAAAGATTTTCAAAGCGGCAAGCGTCAGATTTTTCTGATCAGCTTGAAAGCAGGTGGGGTCGGCTTGAACCTGACGGAAGCGGACACCGTGATTCATTACGATCCGTGGTGGAACCCGGCGACGGAAAATCAGGCAACTGACCGCGCCTATCGTATCGGCCAGGAAAAGCCGGTTTTCGTCTACAAGCTGATTGCACGCGGCACGGTCGAAGAGAAGATTCAGCACCTGCAGAAGGAAAAATCCGACCTTGCGGCGGGGGTACTGGACGGGCGTCAGGCTGGGGACTGGAAACTGCAGAGCGATGATATCGAAGCGTTGTTTGCGCCGTTGCCGGATAAGCTGGAGAAGCGCTGAGATTTTCAGCAGCTCAACTCCCCCTCCTCGCGAGAAGGTTCGCGCCAACAGTGATTCATGTCGGCTTCAATATCAAAGCCAAGCAAAAATCAAAATGTGGGAGCGAGCCCGCTAGCGATGGGGGGCTATTCGATTCAGTCGTCAACCAATCAATTGAGCTTCTTTGAGCGCTCCGACGGCAGCCAGCCAGCGTGGATCCTGACGATATTCAGTGCTCGCGAACGAGTGCCCGCGCATCCGAGCGATGCGTGCGGAGGGCTTGACCTTCAGCCTTTGCGCGGCACTCAGGGCCAACTCGGCCGCAGCACGATCGTTGCACACCAGGCCCATGTCGCAACCCGCCGTCAGCGCCGCCTCAATGCGACTCGCGGCATCGCCCACCACATGGGCGCCTGCCATGGACAGGTCGTCGCTGAAAATCACACCATCGAACTGCAACTCACCGCGCAGGATGTCCTGCAACCAGCGACGGGAGAAGCCCGCAGGCTGGGAATCGACTTGCGGGTAAATCACGTGGGCCGGCATGACAGCGGCCAATTGCTTGCTCAATCTGGCGAACGGCACCAGGTCGTTGGCACGGATGTCGTCAAGACTGCGTTCATCGTTCGGAATTGCGACATGGGAGTCCGCCTCAGCCCAACCGTGGCCAGGGAAATGCTTGCCGGTGGCCGCCATGCCGGCGCTGTTCATACCGCGAATGAACGCGCCAGCCAACAGCGCTGCACGCTCGGGATCACCTTCGAACGAGCGTGTACCCACTACTGCACTGCGCTGGTAATCAAGGTCAAGCACCGGTGCAAAGCTCAAGTCCAGGCCAACGGCAAGGACTTCGGTGGCCATGATCCAGCCGCACTGTTCGGCCAGGAATTCGGCATTCGGGTTATCGGCGATCGCACGCATGGCGGGCAACCGAACGAATCCCTGACGCAGTCGCTGAACTCGTCCGCCCTCCTGATCCACCGCCAAAAGCAGGTCAGGACGAACGGCACGAATCGCTGCGCTCAGTTCCCGCACCTGGCGCGGATGCTCGATGTTGCGGGCAAAAATGATCAGGCCACCCACTTCAGGTTGACGCAACAGTTGGCGATCTTCAGCCGTCAGCCAGGTACCGGCGACGTCCACCATCAACGAGCCTTGCAGGCCAGCAGTCATAGAGATTCCTTGATAACGATAAACCCGGCTCGCGCGAAATCGCCACCGCAGGCAGTGCCCGGTTGATCGGCGACATTATTTGGCAGCGGGAGCAGAACGAGAGTCGGCATGGGCGGCTAGCTTAGCGGATGTAAGCAGCCGCGCCCACCCGTAAGCGGTCAAACCTTGGCGGCAACCGGTGTCGATTTGCTGCGCGGACGCAATTGTGCGGTAGCCATGGCGGTGTCGGTGACACCTGATTCGGCACGCATGCCGGCGGCGAGGAACGGCACCATCAGGCGCATGACCTGCTCGATGGAGGTGTTCACACCAAAATCGGTCTCGGCAATGGCGCGCAAGGCCTTGATCCCGGACATGCTGAAGGCTGCCGCACCCAGCATGAAGTGCACGCGCCAGAACAGCTCGATCGGTGGGATACGCGGCGCAGCTTCATTGACCAGCATCATGTAACGGCGGAACACCTTGCCGTACATGTCTTCCAGGTAGCGACGCAAATGCCCCTGGCTCTGACTGAACGCCAGACCCAGCAAACGCATGAAGATGGACAGATCGTTACCGCTGCGAGGCTGGACCACCAGCGCTTGCTCGACGAGGATTTCCAGGAGTTCTTCGAGCGTCGGCTTGTTTTCAGGCTTGGCCTGACGACGCTCAAGCTCTTTATCGAGACTGATGCAGAACGGCCCGAGGAATCGTGAGAAAACCGCTTGGATCAGCGCCTTCTTCGATCCGAAGTGATAGTTCACCGCCGCCAGATTGACACCGGCCTTGCTGGTGATCAGACGCAACGAGGTTTCAGCGAAACCTTTTTCCGCGAACAACTGCTCGGCAGCATCAAGGATGCGTTCAACGGTTTCCGACTGGGCCATGGCTACTCCGCCTGACAAACACTTGTTTGAAACATACGTTTCAGCCTGTGCCTTGTCAAGCCTGGCAGTCCGTTTTGGGAACGGTCAGTCAGATATTTAACCATACAACGGCAAAGCTTCAATCCATTGGCTTATCGACCGTCTGGCGGGCAGTAAAAAAAGGGGCATTGCCAAGACCGTTTCACTGTATATAATCCCAGTCACTGTATAAAAAGACAGAGCGATCAATATGCTAAAGCTGACGCCACGCCAAGCCGAGATTCTGGCCTTCATCAAACGCTGCCTTGAAGACAACGGCTACCCGCCAACCCGTGCGGAAATCGCTCAGGAACTGGGTTTCAAATCGCCCAACGCGGCGGAAGAACACCTCAAGGCGCTGGCTCGCAAAGGCGCTATCGAGATGACCCCCGGTGCTTCCCGCGGCATTCGCATTCCCGGTTTCGAAGCCAAGGCCGACGATTCTACCCTGCCAATCATTGGCCGGGTTGCAGCCGGAGCGCCAATCCTTGCCCAACAGCACGTCGAAGAATCCTGCAACATCAACCCGGCGTTCTTCCACCCCCGGGCTGATTATCTGCTGCGGGTTCATGGCATGAGCATGAAAGACGTCGGCATTTTCGACGGCGACTTGCTGGCGGTCCATACCACTCGCGAAGCCCGCAACGGCCAGATCGTGGTTGCGCGGATCGGTGACGAAGTGACCGTCAAACGCTTCAAGCGCGATGGCAGCAAGGTCTGGCTGATTGCAGAAAACCCGGAATTTGCGCCTATCGAAGTGAACCTTAAAGATCAGGAACTGGTGATCGAAGGCTTGAGTGTTGGCGTAATTCGCCGCTAAAGGAGGCTTTATGCAGTTCCCACACACACCACAGCAAGCCCAACTGCCTCTGCTGTTCGAAGCGTTCATGGCGCCGCCGCTGGAGCCAATACTGAAAGAAGTGGTCGAGTCGCCGTGGAGCACCGACCCGGAAGTCTTCAGTGAATTGTCTCTGCGTGGTGCTGCCGGGAACTGCCTGAACCTTCTGGCGCCGATTCTCAGGGAGTTGAGCGAGGAACAGGATGCCCGCTGGCTCACACTGATTGCCCCGCCTGCCAGCCTGACCCAGGCCTGGTTACGGGATGCCGGACTTAATCGCGAACGCATTCTGCTGTTGCAACCACGTGGCACACAGAGCGCCCAGCAGCTGACCTGCGAGGCCCTTCGCCTTGGTCGCAGTCATACGGTTGTCAGTTGGTTGAACCCACTGAGTTCAGCGTCGCGGCATCAGTTGATCAGCGCTGCTCGAACCGGGGATGCGCAAAGTTTGAATATTCGATTGGGTTAACTGGAAAGTGGCGCCCACTCGGGCCGCGCCGGGCTTCTCCAAGGACAGAGAAGCCGATATGAATCGAAATGTGAAAAACCGACAGACGGGATCAATGAAGGACCCGCGAACCCTCTTCCTTGTCGAATTCACCTTCCACCAGGCGTCCAGCCATCTGCACGCCGACACTCAACATCGCCTTGGCAACTTCTACATGCTGGCCTTGCAGGAACGCCTTGGCATCCTCGGAGAAATCCAAAGTAACCAGAGAACCCTCGTCCTCAGCCCTTCGCAGCTCGATACGGCCGTCTGGTAACTCAACAATTTCTAGAAAGGACGTTGGCATAAAGGTTTGTTCTCCACGAAAGGCGGGGATTATATAGGCATCGGCCATGCTTCGCTCGGGATCTTGACCAGATGCCATCCCGAAACTGTTTCTGTCAGCACTCGTTCAGGCCTTCACGAAAGCGGATCGCCAACCCCTTCAGATTCTGACGCCAGCTCTCCAACTCCTCACGACTCAGCTCTTGAGGCGCTTGCTCTTCATCGAGATTTACCGCCAGGATCAAAGGCTGAGTCACGTCGCCTTTAGGCTTGTGCGGTGCACGCGGGGGTTGAAACAGCGCCGCGTGGGCCGCCAGCAGCTTGGCCAACCAGGTTTCCGGGTTGTTGGCCAGTTCAACCATCTCCGCCATTTCCGGGATGGCAATGCTGTCCAGCACTTCACGAGTCAGCAACGACTCGGCCCGGGACGCATTGGCTTGAGGCAAGCGATAGAAACCGGCAATCTCATGACACAACCCCAACAGCGCCCCATACAAGTGAAACAGCGCCGATTCGCGTCCGGCCTGAATCAGCGCCAGGGAGTTCATCGCTCGTCCCTCTTCAGCCTTGGCGAGAGCTTCTAGCGACAGGCCGGCGAAGTAAATTTTCTGGTTGGTACGGGTATAGAGTTCGTGGGCCATGACGGCAGCCTCCACAACGAAATAATTGCTTGATGCAGGTCGGACAGTGTCGTGGATCACTCGATCCGACCGCAAGCACAAAACAAAAAGGCCGCATGAAAACCCTAGGTTTGTCATGCGGCCTTTTCAGTACCCGACGATTTACGCCTTCGCAGTCGGACGCTTGTCTTCGACTTTCCACTTGCCGCCGTCGTAGAACGCTTTCCAGCCCGTCGGTTTGCCGTCGACTTCGGTCTGGACGTATTGCTCCTTGGTCTTGCGGCTGTAGCGGATTACCGCTGGCAGACCGTCCGGGTCTTTCTTCGGTGCTTCGCACAGGAAGTGGTACTTCGGATCGATCTCATCCTTGTGCGGGATGATTTCCATGACCAGAGGAGCACGGGTCTCGCGGTTTTTCGGGAACTGACTGGCCGCAAGGAACAACCCGGAAGCACCGTCGCGCAGGATGTAGGTGTCGTTGACCTTTTCGCATTTCAGCTCAGGCATCTTCACCGGGTCCATCTTCGGCGGCGCCGCGTCACCGCTCTTCAGCAGCTTGCGAGTGTTCTTGCAGGTCGGGTTGGTGCAACCGAAGAACTTGCCGAAACGGCCAGTCTTGAGTTGCATCTCACTGCCGCATTTGTCGCATTCCAGGCTCGGGCCTTCGTAACCCTTGATGCGATAAGTACCCTCTTCGATTTCGTAACCATCGCAGTCCGGGTTGTTACCGCAGATGTGCAACTTGCGCTTTTCATCGAGCAGATAGGCATCCATCGCGGTGCTGCAGATCGGGCAGCGATGCTTGCCGCGCAGGACCAGCGATTCCGACTCACCCTCGTCGTCCGCAGCGATTTCGTCGCCCGGCACCAGGTTGACGGTGGCCTTGCAGCGCTCTTTCGGCGGCAGGCTGTAGCCCGAGCAACCGAGGAATACACCGGTCGACGCGGTACGAATCTGCATCGGACGGCCGCAGGTGGTGCACGGAATGTCAGTCATCACCGGCTGGTTGGCACGCATGCCGCTTTCCGGACTTTCAGCCACTTCGAGTTTTTTCTTGAAGTCACCGTAGAACTCGTCGAGCACGTTTTTCCAGTCGCGTTCGCCCTGGGCCACGTCATCGAGATGCTCTTCCATGCCGGCGGTGAAGCCGTAGTCCATCAGGTTGGAGAAGCTCTCGGCCAGACGCTCGGTGACGATGTCACCCATCTTTTCCGAGTAGAAGCGACGGTTGTGCAGCGCCACGTAGCCGCGGTCCTGGATGGTCGAAATGATCGCAGCGTAGGTCGAAGGACGACCGATGCCGCGTTTTTCCATTTCTTTTACCAGGCTGGCTTCCGAGTAACGCGCCGGCGGCTTGGTGAAGTGTTGGGTCGGATCAAGCTTGATCAGCTTCATCGCATCACCCTGGGCCATGTCCGGCAGCACATCGTCATCACCTGGCTTGGCGATTTGTGGCATGACGCGGGTGTAACCGTCGAACTTGAGAATACGGCCCTTGGCGCGCAATTCGAAATCGCCAGCCCCGACAGTCACGGTGGTGGACAGGTACTGCGCCGGGAGCATCTGGCAAGCGAGGAACTGGCGCCAGATCAGCTCGTAGAGACGCTCAGCGTCACGCTCCATGCCCGACAGCTTGCTTGGCTCGGTATTGGCGTCAGATGGACGAATCGCTTCGTGAGCCTCTTGTGCGCCTTCCTTGCTGCTGTAGACGTTCGGAGTTTCCGGCAGATACTTCTTGCCGAACTCACCTTCAATGTAGGTCCGCGCCATCGCCACGGCATCGGTCGACAGGTTGGTGGAGTCGGTACGCATGTAAGTGATGTAGCCGGCTTCGTACAGACGCTGGGCCATCATCATGGTTTTCTTCACGCCGAAGCCCAGCCGGTTGCTTGCGGCCTGCTGCAGGGTGGACGTGATGAACGGTGCCGACGGCTTGCTGCTGGTCGGCTTGTCTTCGCGCTTGACGATGCTGTAGCTGGACGCCTTGAGCTTCTCCAGCGCGGCCATGGCCTGGGCTTCGTTGAGCGGCTTGAAGGCTTCGCCCTTTTCGCGAGCGACGTCGAAACGCACAGTGGCGCCTTTGGCGGTGCCGAGGTCGGCGTGAACTTCCCAGTACTCTTCCGGGATGAACGCACGGATCTCGCGCTCACGCTCAACCACCAGTTTCACCGCAACCGATTGCACACGACCGGCCGACAGACCACGGGCGATCTTGGCCCACAGCAGCGGCGAAACCATGTAACCCACGACGCGATCGAGGAAACGACGCGCCTGCTGGGCGTTGACACGGTCGATGTCGAGTTCACCCGGCTGGGAGAAGGCTTCCTGAATCGCCTTCTTGGTGATTTCGTTGAACACCACACGCTTGTAGCGGCTGTCGTCACCACCGATGGCTTCGCGCAGGTGCCAGGCAATGGCTTCCCCCTCGCGATCCAAGTCGGTTGCGAGATAGATGGTGTCAGCATCCTTGGCGAGCCTGCGCAGCTCTTCGATGACCTTTTCCTTGCCCGGAAGGATCTCGTACTTGGCTTTCCAGCCATGCTCGGGATCGACCCCCATGCGGGCAACCAGCTGCTTGCGCGCCTTTTCTTTGGGCGACAAGGCCGGCGCTTCGCCCGCAGCAGCCTTGCCGCGCTTGGCGGCGGGCTCTTTGCTGGCGCTAGCCGAACCGCTGGTGGGCAGGTCTCGGATATGGCCGATACTCGACTTCACCACGTATTCGTTGCCCAAATACTTGTTGATGGTCTTGGCCTTAGCCGGGGATTCCACAATGACCAGCGATTTGCCCATGGATCAGAAAATTCCTGAATTCGAGAAGTGAAAGGCGGTTGGCGCCTGACGCGGCACCGCTATATATAGTGGCAACAAGGTGAGGTCAAGCGCAGGGTTTTGCGCGCACTCAGCTTATGGCTTGGTAAAAAGGCTTTCTTCGGCCTGCACCAAAGCAAAGCGTGGCACCTGTTCGCCGTCAACCTCGACGGACTCCAGGAACATGCTCAAGGGACGCACCCAAAAGCCGTAATCGCCATACAGGGCTTGGTAGAAGACCACTTCTTCTTCGGTTTCCGAATGCCGCGCAACACTGAAAACGCGGTACTGCGGACCTTTGTAATGTTGGTAGAGCCCTGGTTGTATCGGCATGCTTTGGCCCTCACTCAAATTTTTTCAAAATAAAAACAAAATAAATCCGGAAAAACAAAAACCGGGGCACTTGGCCCCGGCTTCCATCAACGAGACGCTTAAACGCGTTCGAAGACGGTGGAGATGCCTTGGCCGAGACCAATGCACATGGTGGCGACCCCGAGGTTGCCGCCATTTTGCTTCATCACGTTGAGCAAAGTGCCGGAGATACGCGCACCGGAGCAACCAAACGGGTGACCCAGGGCGATCGCGCCGCCGTGCAGGTTAACCTTCTCGTTCATCTTGTCGAGCACTTTCAGATCTTTCAACACTGGCAAGGCCTGTGCGGCGAAAGCTTCGTTGAGCTCGAAGAAGTCGATATCGTTGATGCCAAGGCCCGCGCGCTTCAGTGCTTTCTGTGTGGCCGGTACTGGACCATAGCCCATGATCGCCGGGTCCACACCTGCCACTGCCATCGAACGAATCACAGCCAAAGGCTGAATGCCCAGGTCCTGAGCACGTTGCGCCGACATCACGATCATGCACGAGGCACCGTCGGTGATCTGCGACGAAGTACCGGCTGTCACGGTGCCGCCCTTCGGATTGAACGCTGGCTTGAGAGCCGCCAGGCTTTCCAGGGTGGTTTCCGGACGAATGGTTTCGTCGTAGTCGAAGGTTTTCAGGAAACCGTTTTCGTCGTAGCCCTGCATCGGGATGATTTCGTCTTTGAACTTGCCTTCCACGGTCGCCTTATGGGCGAGTTGGTGGGAGCGCACGCCGAAAGCGTCCTGTTGCTCGCGAGTGATGCCGTGCATTTTGCCCAGCATTTCAGCGGTCAGGCCCATCATGCCCGAGGCTTTCGCCGCGTACAGCGACATGTGCGGGTTCGGATCGACACCGTGCATCATGCTCACGTGACCCATGTGCTCGACGCCGCCGACGACGAACACGTCACCATTGCCGGTCATGATCGCTTGCGCAGCGGTGTGCAGCGCGCTCATCGACGAACCACACAGACGGCTGACCGTCTGGCCGGCCGACGTGTGCGGGATCTGGGTCATCAGCGACGCCATGCGCGCGATGTTCCAGCCCTGCTCCAGCGTCTGGTTCACACAGCCCCAGATCACGTCTTCGACTTCGCTCGGGTCAACCTTGACGTTACGTTCCAGCAGTTTGCTGATCAGGTGCGCCGACATGTCTTCGGCGCGGGTGTTACGGTGCATGCCGCCCTTGGAGCGGCCCATCGGAGTACGACCGAAGTCGACAATCACGACGTCTCTAGGATTCAAGCTCATAAGTTCACTCTCACTCTAGTTGGGGGCGCTTAACCGAAGAAGCTCTGGCCGTTTTTGGCCATTTCGCGCAGCTTCGCGGTCGGGTGGTACAGCGCGCCCAAATCAGCGTACTGGTCAGCCAGGGCTACGAACTGTGCAACACCGATCGAGTCGATGTAGCGCAATGCACCGCCACGGAATGGAGGGAAACCAATACCGTAGACCAGACCCATGTCGGCTTCGGCGGCGGTTTCGACAATGCCGTCTTCCAGGCAACGCACGGTTTCCAGGCACAACGGGATCATCATCCAGTTGATGATGTCTTCGTCGGTGACTTCACGCTGTTCGAAAACGATTGGCTTGAGCACTTCCAGCACCGACGGGTCGGCCACCTTCTTCTGCTTGCCCTTCTTGTCGGTCTCGTAGGCGTAGAAGCCCTTGCCGTTCTTCTGGCCCAGGCGCTTGGCTTCGTAGAGCACGTCAACGGCCGAGCGACGGTCGTCTTTCATGCGGTCCGGGAAGCCTTCAGCCATCACGTCGCGACCGTGGTGGCCGGTGTCGATGCCGACCACGTCCATCAGGTACGCCGGGCCCATTGGCCAGCCGAACTTCTCCATGACTTTGTCGATACGCACGAAGTCCACACCGGCGCTGACCAGCTTGGCGAAACCGCC
This sequence comes from Pseudomonas sp. Sample_22, assembly GCF_004307635.1. Lineage (NCBI taxonomy): Bacteria > Pseudomonadati > Pseudomonadota > Gammaproteobacteria > Pseudomonadales > Pseudomonadaceae > Pseudomonas > Pseudomonas sp. Sample_22. The sequence continues at coordinate 19,635 of NZ_RCNY01000016.1, read as the reverse complement.
GAAGTACGGGAACAGTACACGGTTGACCAGGAAGCCCGGGCAGTCATTGACGACGATCGGGTTCTTGCCCATTTTCTTGGCGTAGGCAACGGTGGTGGCAACAGCCAGCTCGCTGGACTTCTCGCCACGGATCACTTCAACCAGCGGCATCATGTGCACCGGGTTGAAGAAGTGCATGCCGACGAAGTTTTCCGGGCGCTTGAGGGCTTTGGCCAGCAAGGTGATGGAAATGGTCGACGTGTTCGAGGCGAGGATGGTGTCCTCTTTGACCTTGTCTTCAACTTCCGCCAGAACGGCTTGCTTGACTTTAGGGTTCTCGACAACCGCTTCCACCACCAGATCCACGTGACCGAAGTCGCCGTAAGACAGGGTTGGACGGATGCCGTTGAGCACTTCAGCCATTTTCGCGGCGGTCATGCGGCCTTTATCAACACGGCCAACCAGCAGCTTGGCGGCTTCGGCCAGACCTTGCTCGATCCCGGCTTCGTTGATGTCTTTCATCAGGATCGGCGTGCCTTTGGACGCCGATTGATAGGCGATACCGCCACCCATGATGCCGGCGCCCAGAACGGCGGCCTGCTTCACGTCCTTGGCGATTTCGTCGTAGGCCTTGGCCTTTTTCTTCAGTTCCTGATCGTTCAGGAACAGACCGATCAAGCTCTGCGCGGCAGAGGTCTTGGCCAGTTTGACGAAACCAGCAGCCTCGACTTCCAGCGCCTTTTCGCGACCGAAGTTCGCGGCTTTCTGGATAGTCTTGATCGCCTCAACCGGCGCCGGGTAGTTCGGGCCGGCTTGACCTGCCACGAAACCTTTGGCGGTTTCGAAAGCCATCATTTGTTCAATGGCGTTCAGCTTGAGCTTTTCAAGCTTCGGCTGGCGCTTGGCCTTGTAGTCGAACTCGCCGGAAATGGCGCGCTTGATCATTTCAAGTGCGGCTTCCTGCAGCTTCTCAGGGGCAACTACTGCGTCCACTGCGCCGACTTTGAGCGCGTCTTCCGGACGGTTTTCCTTGCCAGCGGCAATCCACTCGATGGCGTTGTCGGCACCGATCAGGCGCGGCAGACGCACAGTGCCGCCGAAGCCCGGGTAGATGCCCAGCTTGACTTCCGGCAGACCGATCTTGGCCTTGGTGGACATGACGCGGTAGTCCGCCGCCAGGCACATTTCCAGACCACCACCCAACGCGATGCCGTTGATGGCAACCACTGTCGGGACGTTGAGGTCTTCGAAATCGCTGAAAATCTTGTTGGCTTCGAGGTTGCCTGCAACAAGCTCTGCATCCGGCAGCTTGAAGTTGTCGACAAATTCGGTGATGTCGGCGCCGACGATGAAAACGTCCTTGCCACTGCTGACGATCACACCCTTGATCGAAGCATCTGCCTTGATGGTGTCTACGGCCTGACGCAGTTCGTTCAGGGTTAGACGGTTGAACTTGTTGACGGACTCACCCTTGAGGTCGAATTTCAATTCGACGATGCCACTTTCAAGAGCCTTAACCGTGATGGCTTTACCTTCGTAAATCATCAACTGATCTCCACGATATGGAAGCTGAACAGTACACGTCGGACGCAGGCGAATGGCTCGGCAGGGACGTTAAACGTCGATGCTACGCCCATTCCCCCGGCACACCCGCCAACGCGATAGTCGGGATTCTGTAGGAGCGATCTGAAATACAAACGCTCAATTCATACGCCCGTTTGATTTGGGTACGCCACCTTCACGGAATTTCCGACAATTGTCAATCGCCCAAAATGCGGGTTGAAACTCGACTTTGCGGTCATTTCTGTAAGACGAAGCTCTCTAACACGCGGGTGCATGTGCTGCCATTCATAGAATCAATCATTAGAAAAGTCGCCCTAATTCGCCGCGGCCTGTGTTTAACAAGCTACGCTGGCGGGACTCGATAGAAAATTTTTGAACGCTGCGGTGAATACCCAGCGTAAGATCTGCGCAAACCAAATTACCGGCCTGCCTGGCCACCCCCGCCCGATGATGTTGTCGGGCTTTTTATTGCCTCATCGCTCCTGCGGGGGCCTGGGGTCAGGCGAGCGCCTTGAGGGTCGCATCGATTTGTTGCAAAACTTCGGTTTCGCCCTTCTCGCCCCAATACAAAGTGATCATTTGTTTGTCGGCTTCGATCTTGAAAACGTTGCCTGGCAACTTTTCGAAATGAATCAGCAACGCAGGATCTTCACAGAGCTCCTGCCATTGGTTCACCCACACCCCCGGCGTTTTCTGCCAATAACTCCAACAGGCTGGCTGACTGCCGCGCCGCGGTCGATGGTACTGGGCACAGGGGTTCGGCGGTTCCTGAGCGAGCCAGTGCGGCCACTCCTGGGGCGCCAGTTGCATGGCCAGGCCGATGCGCCGCGCCTCCATGCGCAGGGCCATCCGACCGCTTTGATGACGTGATGGTCGCAACCATGCCAGAGGGCTGAGTACCACCAGCAGGATTGACACCACTATCCAGACCGTCATATCTGTACTCCCGATTTTGAATGAGCGCATTGAGCCACTTTGGAACCACTGCGCTTGAAACCAGCCATACTTACCAATATTGCATCCCTCAGGAGGAGCACCTCATGCCCTACAACCATATTCTGGTCGCTGTAGATCTAACCGAAGAGTGCGACCCTGTAATCCACCGCGCTCGCGAGCTGTCGGTGAGCAACGGTGCGAAGCTGTCCCTGGTGCATATCGTCGAACCGATGGCCATGGCCTTCGGCGGCGATGTGCCGATGGACCTGTCACAACTGCAACAACAGCAGTTCGATCAGGCCAAGGAACGTCTGGAGCGGCTGATCGTCAAGTATCCGGAGCTTTCCCGGGAGTACAGCCATCTGACCTACGGCCAGCCACGCCAGGAAATTCACCATCTGGCCAAGGAACAAGGATGCGACATGATCGTGGTGGGCAGCCATGGCCGACATGGCCTTGCATTGCTGCTGGGGTCCACTGCCAATGACGTGCTCCACGGCGCGCCTTGCGATGTGCTTGCGGTGCGGCTGCAAAGCAAATCCTGATCACACCTGACCACTGTAGGAGCGAGCCTGCTCGAGATGGTCGTCAACGATGACGCGGGGGCCTGAAACCCCGTGGCGCTCTCAGGTTCATCGCGAGCAGGCTCGCTCCTACAGGGGATTGCATTCCATATGAAAAGCCCGGCATTCATCACTGAGTGCCGGGCTTTTTCACGTCAGGATCAATCAGGCATCCAGTTCGGCCCAGCGCTCGACCATCACGTCGAGCTCAGCCTGCAACTGCGCCAACTGAGCGATCACCGCCGCGGTTTCAGCCGCCGGCCGCAGATAGAACCCGGCATCCGCCATCTGGGCTTCAACAGCTGCAATCTGCTGCTCCATGGCATCGATCTGGCCCGGCAACGCTTCCAACTCGCGCTGCAACTTGTAGCTGAGTTTTTTCTTCGCTGGTGCTTCGACCGCTGCCACCACTGGCGCGGGCTCAGCCTTGACCACCGCGGAGTTCAAGTCGGCCTTGCCAGACTTGCTCTCGGTCACGCCCAGCAGGCGCGGCGAGCCGCCCTGACGCAGCCAGTCCTGGTAACCACCGACGTACTCACGAACCTTGCCTTCGCCCTCGAAGACCAGGGTGCTGGTGACTACGTTGTCGAGGAATGCCCGGTCGTGGCTGACCATCAGCACGGTGCCATTGAAGGTCAGCAAGACCTCTTCCAGCAGTTCAAGGGTTTCGACGTCGAGGTCGTTCGTCGGTTCGTCGAGTACCAGCAGGTTCGCCGGTTTGCTGAACAGCTTGGCCAGCAACAGACGGGCACGCTCGCCACCGGACAGCGCCTTGACCGGCGTGCGGGCACGCTGCGGGCTGAACAGGAAGTCGCCGAGATAGCTCAGCACGTGACGACTCTGGCCGTCGATATCGATGAAATCGCGACCTTCGGCGACGTTATCGATCACGGTCTTTTCCAGATCCAGCTGGTGGCGCAACTGGTCGAAGTAGGCGACGTCGATCTTCGTGCCCTCCTCCACTTTGCCACTGGTAGGTTGCAGACCGCTGAGCATCAGCTTGAGCAGCGTGGTCTTGCCGGTACCGTTGGCGCCGAGCAGGCCGATACGGTCGCCGCGCTGCAACACCATGGAGAAATCCTTGATCAGGAACGGCCCGCCCGGATGAGCAAAGCTCACGTTCTCGAGCACCATCACCTGCTTGCCGGATTTGTCGGCGGTTTCCAGCTGGATATTGGCCTTGCCGGTGCGCTCGCGACGTTCGCTGCGCTCGACGCGCAACGCTTTCAAGGCACGCACGCGGCCCTCGTTACGGGTCCGGCGAGCCTTGATGCCTTGGCGGATCCACACCTCTTCCTGAGCCAGGCGTTTGTCGAACAGCGCATTGGCAGTGGCCTCGGCGGCCAGCTCGGCTTCTTTATGCACGAGGAAACTGGCGTAGTCGCCGTTCCAGTCGATCAGGCCGCCACGATCCAGTTCGAGGATACGGGTAGCGAGGTTTTGCAGGAAGGAACGGTCGTGCGTGATGAACAGCACGGCGCCCTGGAAATCCTTCAGCGCCTCTTCGAGCCAGGCGATCGCACCGATGTCCAGGTGGTTGGTTGGCTCGTCGAGCAGCAACAGATCCGGTTCGGAAACCAGTGCCTGGGCCAGCAGGACGCGGCGGCGCCAACCACCGGACAACTCGGCCAGGGTCTTGTCTGCCGGTAGCTGCAGGCGGCTCAGCGTGCTGTCGACCAGCGTCTGCAAACGCCAGCCATCGCGGGCTTCGAGGTCGTGCTGGACGTGCATCAGCTTGTCCAGGTCGGCATCGGTGACGATGTTCTGGCTCAGGTGGTGATACTCGGCCAGCAAGGCACCGACACCGTCCAGGCCTTCGGCTACCACATCGAACACGGTCCGCTCGTCGGCTACTGGCAATTCTTGCGGCAATTCACCAATCTTGAGGCCGGGTGCGCGCCAAACCGAGCCATCATCGGGCTTCTGGTCGCCCTTGACGAGCTTCATCATGCTGGACTTGCCAGTGCCGTTGCGGCCGATGATGCACACCCGCTCTCCACGGGCGATCTGCCAGGACACCTTGTCCAACAACGGCATAGCGCCGAAAGCAAGGGACACATCGCTGAATTTGAGCAGGGTCATGAGCTTCTCCAAAAACCGGGCGCGCATTCTACCTGAATCGAGGCTTCAGAAGGCCGGCAATTTCACTGTCGAAGCACTCTGCACAACAAATGTTGCGAACTGATGCAGACAGGTCCGCAAAGCTTTCACCCGCTGCTGGCAAAAGGCTAAGCTACGGATAATTCAGTGCGAGCATCGCCAGCACTCTTGTCATGGTTTATCTGTCCGGACGTCTCATGCGCAGTCGCCTTTTCAATTTTTTGTCGTGTTTTTTACTGTCTGCCGCTGCCGTTCAATCCGCCCAGGCCGTAGACCTCTCCACCCAACGCCAGTATTACGATGAAGCCAAACGCGCCCTGGCCAAGGGCGATAGCGGCCCGTATTTCCGTTACAGCCAGGCCCTGGCCGATTATCCGCTGGAACCCTACCTCGCTTACGATGAGCTGACCGCACGTCTGAAAACCGCGAGCAACGCCGAGATCGAAAAATTTCTCGCCGAGCATGGCGACCTGCCGCAGGCCAACTGGATGAAACTGCGCTGGTTGCGCTGGCTGGCCGAACGGGGTGATTGGGCGACTTTCATCAAGTATTACGACCCCAAGCTCAACTTCACTGAGTTGGACTGCCTGAATGCGCAGTATCAAATCAGCCACAACCTCAAGTCCGAGGGTTACGCCAACGCCAACAAGCTGTGGCTGTCCGGGAAATCGCAACCGGCGGCGTGTGATGCGCTGTTCGGCATGTGGGCCGCCGACGGCCAGTTAACCGAACAGAAACGTTGGGAACGCACCAAGCTCGCCGCTCAGGCGCGCAACTATCCACTGGCCACCAGCCTGGTGAACGGCCTCACCACCCTCGCCCCTCGCGGCCGCTTGCTGATCGATGTGGCGCAAAACCCGGAATTGTTGAATCAGCCATCACGCTTCACGCCAGCTGACGAACCGATGTCCGATGTGGTCAGCCTCGGCCTGCGCCGTCTCGCCCGCCAGGACCCGGACAGGGCCATGAACCTGCTCGACGGGTATGCCAGCAGCATGCATTTCTCCCGGGATGAAAAAGTCGCGATCGCCCGGGAAATCGGATTGACCCTCGCCAAACGCTTCGACAGCCGCGCGCTGGACATGATGACCAGGTACGACCCGGAACTGCGCGACAACACCGTGTCCGAATGGCGTATGCGCCTGTTATTGCGCCTGGCCCGCTGGGACGACGCCTATCAGCTGACCCGCCGTCTGCCCCAGGATCTCGCCACCACTAACCGCTGGCGTTACTGGCAGGCCCGTAGCCTGGAGCTGGCACAACCGCAAAGCCCAGAACCGCAAACCCTATACAAAAATCTTGCTCGCGAACGTGACTTCTATGGATTTCTCGCGGCAGATCGTTCGCAATCCGCCTATTCGCTGAACAACAAACCGCTGGTGATGAGCCAGGCGCTGATCAACAAGGTTCGCAACACCCCCGGTATACGCCGGGCTCTGGAATTTCATGCTCGCGGGCAAATTGTCGACGGTCGTCGTGAGTGGTACCACGTCAGTCGCCACTTCAACCGCGACGAAATGGTTGCCCAGGCCAAGTTGGCCTACGACCTCAAATGGTATTTCCCGGCCATTCGCACGATCAGCCAAGCGCAGTATTGGGACGATCTGGATATACGATTCCCGATGGCCCACCGCAACACGCTGGTACGTGAAGCGAAGAATCGCGGCTTACATCCAAGCTGGGCATTCGCCATCACCCGTCAGGAAAGTGCCTTCATGGAGGACGCCCGTTCCGGCGTCGGCGCGTCGGGCCTGATGCAGTTGATGCCCGCCACGGCCAAGGAAACCGCACGCAAGTTCAGCATTCCGTACGCGTCGCCGCAGCAGCTGTTCGACCCGGACAAGAATATTCAGCTCGGTGCCGCCTACCTGAGCCAGGTGCACAGCCAGTTCAACGGCAACCGCGTCCTCGCCTCCGCCGCCTATAACGCCGGCCCCGGGCGTGTTCGTCAGTGGCTGCGCGGTGCCGACCACCTGAGCTTCGACGTGTGGGTGGAAAGCATTCCGTTCGACGAAACCCGCCAGTACGTGCAAAACGTGTTGTCGTACTCGGTGATCTACGGCCAGAAACTCAACTCGCCACAGCCGATCGTGGATTGGCATGAGCGTTATTTCGACGATCAGTAATAGCCCTGTCGGAGCTGGCGAGGCTGCGATCTTTTGATCCGTGCTTCTCCTTGGGACACAAAAATGCCCGCATCGATTGATGCGGGCATTTTTGTTAAATCAAGATCAAAAGATCGCAGCCTTGCTTCACTCGACGGCTCTTACCGGGGGAAGTTCGAGTTCTGCCTGGCCATCACTGAACTGCAACGCCGCCAACCGCGCATACAGCGCATTGCTCGCAATGAGTTCTTGATGCGTGCCCACCGCCACCACTTTCCCTTGGTCCATCACGGCGATACGGTCGGCGTTTTTTACCGTGGCCAGCCGATGGGCGATGACCAGGGTCGTGCGGTTTTTCATCAGGCTCGGCAGGGCTTGCTGGATCAGATGCTCGCTTTGCGCATCGAGGGCGCTGGTGGCTTCGTCAAGCAAGAGGATCGGCGCGTCCACCAGCAACGCCCGGGCGATCGCCAGACGCTGGCGCTGGCCGCCGGACAAGCCGAGGCCGCCATCGCCCAGATGCGTCTGGTAACCGTTGGGCATGGCTTCGATAAAGTCGTGGGCGTAGGCGATTTTTGCCGCATCCTGGACCTCGGCGAGCGTCGCCGTCGGATTGCCGTAGCGGATGTTCTCTTCGATGCTGCCGAAAAACAGTGCTGGGGACTGCGAGACCAGGGCGAAACAACGACGCAAATCCAAAGGATCGAGCCGGGTCAATTCAGTGCCATCAAGCAGGATGCGTCCCTCGGAGGGGTCGTAGAAGCGCAGCAGCAAGTCATACACGGTCGACTTGCCTGCCCCCGAAGGCCCGACCAATGCCAGGGTTTCGCCCGAGCGGATGCTCAGGCTCAAGCCATCGACCGCATAGCTTTCGGGACGCGACGGGTAGGAAAAACGCACATCCTCAAGCAGCAGCTCGCCCTTCACCCGCGCAGGCAAGGCCACCAGACCAGTCGTCGGTGGCCGGATGATATTTTCCGAGCGCAACAATTCGGCGATCCGCTCAGCTGCGCCGGCCGCACGTTGCAATTCGCCAATCACTTCGCTCAAGGTGCCGAATGCACTGCCAACGATCAGGCTGTAAAAAACGAACGCCGCCAGCTCCCCCGCAGAAATGCGCCCGGCAATCACGTCCATGCCGCCGACCCAGAGCATGACCCCGACTGCACCCAGAACCAGGACGATGACCAGGGTAATCAGCCAGGCCCGCTGAAAGATGCGTCTGCGCGCGGTGTTGAATGCGTCTTCAACGGTTACGGCAAACCGCTGCTGGTCCTGGGCCTGGTGGTTGTAGGCCTGCACGGTTTTGATCTGGCTGAGGGTCTCGGAGACATAACTGCCGATATCGGCGATGCGGTCCTGGCTCAAGCGCGACAGGTTGCGCACGCGTCGGCCAAAAATCAGGATCGGCGCAATCACCAATGGCAAGGCGACGACAACGATGCTGGTGAGTTTGGGATTGGTAATGAACAGCAGGACGATCCCGCCGATGACCATCAACAGGTTCCGCAGGAACATCGACAGCGAAGAGCCGATCACCGATTGCAGCAGTGTGGTATCGGCAGTCAGTCGCGATTGAATTTCCGAACTGCGGTTGTTTTCATAAAACCCTGGATGCAGATAGATCAAATGGTTGAAAACCTGCCGGCGAATATCGGCGACACAGCGCTCGCCGATCCACGACACCAGATAAAACCGGGCGAAGGTACCGACCGCCAGCCCCAATACCAGCAGCATGAACACGCCGATGGACTGGTTGAGCAAATGCGGTGACTGGGTCATGAAGCCCTGATCCACCAGCATGCGTATGCCCTGCCCCATGGACAGGGTAATGCCCGCCGTGACGACCAACGCCAGCAAGGCACCCAATGCATGCCAGCGATAGGGCGCGATGAAACGGCTGGCCAGACGAATGGCACGGCGGTGGCGAACAGTGAGCATCGGCATCATCCAGGCGAGAGCAACTGAGAAAAGCAACTTACACCGATCAATGGGGTGGAACTTGGTAAATCACAATGAGTCAGGTTAATTATGTCCATCAAGACTAGGGGCTAGACGCTATCGGTCTAAAGTTCGGGTGGCAACACCACGATATTTCTGGTGGACTGATATTGCCGTCCGGGAGTGATCGCAGGGAGATGTCACAGCCTGGTCACCTGGCGGTTTTAGAGTGGGTACACAACCTGATGAGGAGACAGGCCATGTCCTTGCAAAACAGCAGCGATGACAAGATTCAAGTGATCCGCACGCAGCCAGACCAGTCTCTGGGTTGCTCGATTATCGATGAACAGGGCCGCGAAGTACCGATCACTGAAGACATGATCCAGAAAGCTTGCCGCGATCTGGACAAGCGATTGGTCAAGCCTGCCGAAAAAAAGTGATATAGCCACCGTCTTCTTGACCCGGCCCTGGTTGGCCGGGTTTTTTATGCCTGCCTGTTGTGGCAGCTCTACAGCGATGATCTTTAAATAATTGTCGCGCCCAACGCCGCCACAATCTGCCGCAGTACCGGTGCATCCCCTTCGATCCGCACCTGCAAGCCATCGATCTCACGACGCGACGGATAATTCTTGCGTAACAAATCGAATGCCGCACGCTGCTCGCTCACGCTGCCTACAAGGCTGCGGCGAAAATCCGCATCGTCGCGGCGCGGGTCGTACACGCCACGGCACAACATCGCCAATGCCCAGGCCGGATCGCTTTGCGCGTTCAAGGTCACTTGCGACAACCACGGCGCCGGCAACAAATCACTCAAGCGGACCTGGGCCGGTTGCCCAAGGAAATCGCAGTACGCCTGGTAGATTTGCGCGGTACCGCGCTGCTTGCCATCAAGGCTATAGCCGGCAATGTGCGGCGTTGCCAGAACGCAAAGCTCGGCCAGCGCCACATCGACTTCCGGCTCACCTTCCCAGACATCCAGCACCGCCTGCAGGTCTTCGCGCTCCAGCAACACATCGCGCAAGGCAGCATTGTTGACCACCGGACCACGACTGGCATTGATCAGCCAGGCACCGGGCTTGAGCTGGTTCAAGCGTTTTTTATCAAACAGATGCCAGGTCGACTGCGGGCCTTGCTTGGTTAGCGGTGTGTGCAGGCTGATCACGTCGCACTGCGCGATGATGTCCTCGAGACTGACGTAATCACCACCTTCAACAGCTTGACGTGGCGGGTCGCAGACCAGCACCTTCCAGCCCAGCCCCTGCAGGACCTTGACCAATCGCCCGCCCACTTCGCCGGCCCCGACTACGCCGTAGGTGCGCTGCGTCAGATCGACGCCTTCGATTTCGGCCAGGGTCAACAAGCTGCCGAGCACATAGTCGACCACGCCCCGGGCGTTGCAACCCGGCGCACTGGACCAGGTGATACCGGCCTGCCGGAAGTAATCGAGGTCCAGGTGATCGGTGCCGATGGTGCAGGTGCCGACAAAGCGCACTTTGCTGCCGTCGAGCAACGCGCGGTTGACGTTGGTCACTGATCGCACCAGCAGCACGTCGGCCTGTTCGACGGTGGCGCGGTCAATGGATCGACCCGGCACCCGGCGGATTTCACCGAAACCTTCGAAGAAGGCATCGAGCAGGGGGATGTTTTCGTCGGCAACAATCAGCATGGCAGGCTCCTTTGGCGGATCGGCAGTGTAGGCGTAGATGGCACATCGCGCCTAGCACGCTGCTGGCAAGTGTTTACAAATCCCTAACACTGGTCTTTTCCTGACCGCTGCGTCAACGCGTAGAATGCGCGCCTGTGCATCAAAACCCTTTTGGACGCTTCGCTATTGAACCCTGTCATTGAAAACACCGTCGCCGCGGCTCCTGCGCGGACGACTCCCGTACGCATGGAGCTCAAAGGCTTGCTCAGCCTGGCTATGCCGATCATGGTCGCGCAATTGGCCACCACCGCCATGGGCTTTGTCGATGCGGTGATGGCCGGCCGCGTCAGCCCGCGGGATCTGGCCTCGGTGGCGCTGGGCAACTCGATCTGGATTCCGGTCTACCTGCTGATGTCCGGTGTTCTGCTGGCCACCACTCCCAAGGTCGCGCAACGTTTTGGCGCTGGGCAGCTTGACCAGATTGGTCCTCTGGTACGCCAGGCATTGTGGCTCGCACTGTGTGTCGGGTTGATCGGCAGTGGTCTGTTGCTCGCGGCCGAGCCGATCCTGCACTGGATGAAAGTCGATGCACAGTTGATCGAACCCAGCATGGGTTACCTGCATGGCATCGCTTTCGGCTTGCCGGGCATGGCCTTTTATTATGTGCTGCGCTGCTACAGCGACGGCATGGGCCGGACACGTCCGAGCATGGTCATTGGCTTGTGCGGCCTGTTACTGAATATCCCGCTGAACTATGCGCTGATCTACGGCCATTTCGGCGCCCCGGCCCTGGGTGGCGTCGGTTGCGGCTGGGCCAGCGGCATCGTGATGTGGTTCATGGCGCTGAGCATGGCCGGCTGGACTTTCTGGGCGCCGTTCTATGCGCGTACTCGCGTATTGGTGCGCTTCGATCGCCCGCAATGGGCGGTGATCAAGCGCCTGGTCGGCATTGGCCTGCCAATCGGTATCGCAGTCTTCGCCGAGTCGAGCATCTTCGCGGTCATCGCCCTGTTGATCGGTAGCCTCGGCTCCACCGTCGTGGCCGGCCACCAGATCGCCCTGAACATCAGCTCGCTACTGTTCATGATTCCTTACTCGCTGGGCATGGCGGTAACCGTGCGGGTCGGCCAGGCATTGGGCGCAGGCAACCCGTGGCAGGCGCGGTTCGCGGCGAAAGTCGGGCTCGGTGCAGCGCTGGTGTTCGCTGCATTTTCGGCGACACTGATCCTCTGCCTGCGCGAACCTATCGCTTCGATCTACACGCCCGACAAGGCAGTGATCCAGATTGCGTCGATGCTGATCGTCTACGCCGCGCTGTATCAGTTCTCGGATGCCATTCAGGTGATCTGCGCCGGAGCGCTGCGTGGCTACCAGGACACGCGGGTGACGATGATCCTGACGTTGTTCGCCTATTGGGGCATCGGGCTGCCGGTTGGGTATGTGCTGGGGCTGACCGATTGGCTCGGCCCGGCCAGCGGCCCGAGCGGGCTGTGGGAAGGCCTGATCGCCGGTTTGAGTTGTGCGGCATTGATGCTGTCGATACGGCTGACCCGCAGTGCGCGCAAACGCATTCGCATCAGCCGCTCGGTGGGCTGATAACCCAAAAAAAGACCTGCTTTTGCAGGTCTTTTTTTTGTCCGTCAAACGGACTTTTTGCGAATCCAGTACAGGTAAGTCCCTGCATCTTCATGTTGGCCCACCAGCTCGTGGTCGAGAAACACGCAGAACTTGGGAATATCGCGACGAGTCGACGGATCGGTGGCGATCACCTTGAGCAAACCGCCGGGGACCAGGTCACGGATGTGCTGGTGCAGCATCATCACCGGTTCCGGACAGTTGAGGCCGGTGGCGTCGAGGGTGCCGTCAACCGGCGTATCAAGCATTTCACTCATGATCAACTCCTGAAACTTGCCGGCATTGTCGCCCATTGCCGGGTTTGTGGCGAGGGAGCTTGCTCCCGCTCGGCGGCGAAGCCGTCGCAAAACCTGTGTATGAGGTGTACCTGATATCGTGAGGCCACTGAACTCAGGGCCGCTTCGCAGCCCAGCGGGAGCAAGCTCCCTCGCCACAAAGCCATCGGCGTAAATCAGCGGGACTTGGGTTTCTTCACGTCGAGCCGGCGAAGGTGGCAGGTCACTTCTTCACGGTCGTGGTACAGCTGCTTGCAGCCGATCTCGACCTTGATGCCCCGGGCCTTGAAGCCATCGGCAATCCGCTCCAGCAGGCGCTTCACCTCGGCATAGCGCTGTTTCATCGGCAGCTTGAGGTTGACCACTGCTTCGCGGCAATGCCCCTCGCCGATCCACTCCTCGAGCATCGCGGCGTTGCGCGCCGGTTTCTCGACGATGTCGCAGACCATCCAGTCCACCGGTTGCTTGGGCTTGAAGGTGAAACCGTCGGCCATCAAGTGCTGCACCAGGCCGGTGTCCATCAGGCTTTCGGCCATCGGCCCGTTGTCAATCGCGGTCACCAGCATGCCGCGGTTGACCAGTTGCCAGGTCCAGCCACCCGGTGCGGCACCGAGGTCGACGCCAGTCATGTCACTGTGCAAGCGTTCGTCCCACTGATCACGCGGGATAAAGTGGTGCCAGGCCTCCTCCAGCTTCAAGGTCGAACGGCTCGGCGCCTCGCGAGGGAACTTCAGACGCGGAATGCCCATCGGCCACATCGCCGAATTATTCGACTCAGCCAGGCCGACGAACACTTCACGCCCGCTCTTGAACGTCAGTAGCAGGCGCGGTTTATTGGCATCATCTACCAGTTTGCCAGCCGCCATCAGCGCTTTGCGCAAATGCACTTCGAATTTTTTGCAGAAGTTCGACAGTTCCTTGCCATCGTTGGTATCGACCATTTCCAGCCAAAGGCTGCCGCACACGGGAAAATCCGCCATGTGTGCGAGGATTACGCTGATGCGGTCGGTTTCCGGCAGATCAATGAAAATACCCCGTGCCCATTGGCGTGGGAAGATCAGTCGTTCAAAACGCTGACCACGCATCAGGCGCTCGGCGCCATCTTCTTCGGTGCAGACAAATTCGGCGCAGGCGCTGGCGGCCTTGGCCTTGGCATAACCGGCCACGTTCAGTTGTGCGGCAAGGTCGGAAATCTCCGAACAGACTTCGCCTTCGAAGCCCGGCCGGCAATGCATGAATAGGGTGTTCATTCTTACTCCTGGGCAGATGGCGAGACATTCAACCACTGCGCGATGCCCAGGCTTGCTCTGCAGCAAAGCCTGTCACGAAAACCGGCGCATGATAGCCGAGATCGGAACCTGGGGTCTGTCCATAGAGTCCAGTTATTAGCCAGCTACTTGAAACAGGGCTAGGTTTAATGCTCTGCCCGTCCCCTCAGTCTGCAGCCGTGCGGACTTAAAGGAGTGATCGTAATGCCGTCCCTCGATAGCCTGAAGACTTTGAAAACCCTGCAAGTCGACGACAAGACCTACCACTATTTCAGCCTGCCCGATGCCGCCAAAAGCCTGGGTGATCTGGACAAGCTGCCCATGTCGTTGAAAGTGCTGCTGGAAAACCTGCTGCGCTGGGAAGATGAAAAAACCGTGACCGGCGCCGATCTCAAGGCGATTGCCGCCTGGCTCAAGGAGCGCCGTTCCGACCGCGAAATCCAGTACCGCCCGGCGCGCGTGCTGATGCAAGACTTCACCGGTGTACCTGCGGTGGTCGACCTGGCCGCCATGCGCGCGGCGATGGCCAAGGCCGGTGGCGATCCGCAGCGGATCAACCCGCTCTCCCCCGTCGACCTGGTGATCGACCATTCGGTGATGGTCGACAAATTCGCCACCAGCAGCGCTTTCGAACAGAACGTCGATATCGAAATGCAACGCAACGGCGAGCGCTACGCGTTCCTGCGCTGGGGCCAAAGCGCCTTTGATAACTTTAGCGTGGTGCCGCCGGGCACCGGGATCTGTCACCAGGTCAACCTGGAATACCTGGGCCGCACCGTCTGGACCAAAGACGAGGACGGCCGCACGTACGCCTTCCCGGATACGCTGGTGGGCACCGACTCCCACACCACCATGATCAACGGCCTCGGCGTCCTCGGCTGGGGGGTAGGCGGCATTGAAGCGGAAGCGGCGATGCTCGGGCAACCGGTGTCGATGCTGATCCCGGAAGTGATTGGCTTCAAACTCACCGGCAAACTCAAGGAAGGCATCACCGCCACTGACCTGGTGCTGACCGTGACCCAGATGCTGCGCAAGAAAGGCGTTGTGGGGAAATTCGTCGAGTTCTACGGTGACGGCCTCGCCGACCTGCCGCTGGCCGACCGCGCGACCATTGCCAACATGGCCCCGGAGTACGGCGCCACTTGCGGCTTCTTCCCGGTGGACGACGTGACGCTGGAATACCTGCGCCTGTCCGGGCGCCCGATTGAGACCGTAAAACTGGTCGAGGCCTACAGCAAGGCGCAAGGGTTGTGGCGCCTGCCGGGCAAGGAACCGGTGTTCACTGACAGCCTGGCGCTGGACATGGCCAGTGTCGAAGCCAGCCTCGCCGGACCAAAACGCCCACAAGACCGGGTTTCACTGCCGAATGTCGCGCAAGCGTTCAGCGACTTCCTCGGCCTGCAAATAAAACCTACCAGCAAGGAAGAAGGTCGCCTGGAAAGCGAGGGCGGCGGCGGTGTGGCGGTGGGTAACGCCGATCTGGCCGGTGAAGTTGACTACGACTTTGAAGGGCAAACGGTGCGGCTGAAAAACGGCGCGGTGGTGATTGCCGCGATCACCTCCTGCACCAACACCTCCAACCCGAGCGTTATGATGGCTGCCGGTCTGGTGGCGAAGAAAGCCGTGGAAAAAGGCCTGCGCCGCAAGCCCTGGGTGAAAAGCTCCCTTGCCCCCGGCTCGAAAGTGGTCACCGACTATTACAAGGCTGCCGGCCTGACGCAGTACCTCGATGAACTGGGTTTCGCTCTGGTGGGCTATGGCTGCACCACTTGCATCGGCAACTCTGGCCCGTTGCCGGAACCGATCGAAAAAGCCATCCAGAAAGCTGACCTGACCGTAGCCTCGGTGCTGTCGGGCAACCGTAACTTCGAAGGCCGGGTCCATCCGCTGGTGAAAACCAACTGGCTGGCCTCGCCGCCATTGGTGGTCGCTTATGCACTGGCCGGCACCGTGCGCATCGACCTCAGCCGCGAACCCTTGGGCGAAGACCAGAGCGGCAATCTGGTTTATCTGCGGGATATCTGGCCAAGTACACAGGAAATCGCCGACGCGGTGGAGCAGGTCAACACCGCCATGTTCCACAAGGAGTACGCCGAAGTCTTTGCTGGCGATGAACAGTGGCAAGCCATTGAAGTGCCGCAAGCGGCGACCTACGTCTGGCAGGACGATTCGACTTATATCCAGCACCCGCCGTTCTTCGATGACATCGGCGGACCACCGCCAGTGGTGAAGGACGTCAACGGCGCGCGCGTGCTTGCGCTGCTCGGCGACTCGGTGACCACCGACCACATTTCCCCGGCCGGCAACATCAAGGCTGACAGCCCGGCGGGCCGCTACCTGCGCGAAAAAGGCGTGGAGCCACGGGACTTCAACTCCTACGGTTCGCGCCGCGGCAATCATGAAGTGATGATGCGCGGCACCTTCGCCAACATCCGTATTCGCAATGAAATGCTGGGTGGTGAAGAAGGTGGCAACACCCTCTACATCCCCACCGCAGAGAAGTTGGCGATCTACGATGCGGCCATGCGTTATCAAGCCGCGGGGACGCCGCTGGTGGTAATCGCAGGGCAAGAATATGGCACCGGCTCGAGCCGTGACTGGGCGGCCAAGGGCACCAATCTGCTGGGGGTCAAAGCGGTCATCGCCGAGAGTTTCGAGCGGATTCACCGCTCCAATCTGGTGGGCATGGGGGTGCTGCCGCTGCAGTTCAAGCTCGATCAAAACCGCAAGAGCCTGAATCTGCGAGGCACTGAAACCCTGGATATTCTCGGCCTGAGCGATGTTGAGCTGACGCCGAGAATGAACCTGACCCTGGTGATCAACCGTGAAAACGGCACCAGTGAAAGGATCGAGGTACTGTGCCGGATCGATACGCTTAATGAAGTGGAGTACTTCAAGTCGGGAGGAATTCTGCATTACGTGTTGCGGCAGTTGATTGCGTCGTAGCCGCTGCACCGACAGAAACACCGCCTTGATGGCGGTGTTTCTGTTTGGGTTATTAAAATCAATGGGCTAGCGAGCCTGCTCGCGATGACGGTGTACCATTCGCCACTGATCTTGAACGACACTCCGCTACGTGAGCAGGCTCGCTTCAACAGAGGGCGGGTTCAGGCCCCCTTAAATTTCAGATAAAAGGATTTTCAATGTTCGCCCTGCCATGGACTTTTCTGGCCCTGCTCTCCCTCGGCTATGGCATGGCCCTGGCCTATGGCCGTCTCGGCTGGCTTGTCGGGATTTCCGTCGGCTTGTTACTGATCGCCGGTTTCGCCGTTCGTCAAACGAAGCTGCCGTTCGGCCGCTATCTCGGCCACGGTCTGTTCATCTTCCTGGCGCTGGCATTGGCGATGCACTGGTTGCCGGGCTTCCATAACGGTCGGGTGATCGACCCGCAGCGTTTCACCGACGATGCCGTGCGGTTTTCCATGTACCTGAATCTGGATAAACCCCTGATCGGTTTCTGGCTATTGCTGGTCTGTCCGTGGATTGTCGGTCGGCGTTCACTGCGGCTATTCATGTATGCCACGCCAGTCGCGCTGGCCCTGAGTGCCGTGCTTGCACTGGGCGGCGCACTGTTGCTGGGCGTCATTGCCTGGGCGCCGAAATGGCCAGACGCTGCCTGGCTATGGTTGCTCAACAATCTGCTGCTGGTGACGCTGGTCGAGGAAGCGCTGTTCCGCGGCTATATCCAGGGCGGCTTGAGCCGATATTTCAAGAACCTGGCTCAGGGGGAAAACCTCGCCCTGTTGCTCGCCTCGCTGGTGTTTGGCTTGGCGCATGCGGGAGCCGGATGGCAATGGGTACTGTTGGCGAGCCTGGCCGGAATCGGCTACGGCCTGGCCTACCGCTTCGGCGGACTGGCCGCCGCCCTCGCCACGCATTTTGGTCTGAATGCCCTGCATTTCGGCTTGTTCACCTATCCGATGCTCGTCGGCTGACGCAAGGGTCATTTTGCGACGGACCGCTGATAATTGAAAAATAAGCTCAACCATTCGCTGGCGATGCCGATACAGCACTTGAAAGCCTTGCGGATTAAAAAAGCCATGCGTAACAACCAGCCAATTACACAACGCGAACGGACCTTCCCGGCCCAGCAACGGTTGATTTCCACCACCGATGCCAAAGGCATGATCACCTACTGCAACGACGACTTCGTCGAGATCAGCGGGTTTTCTCGTGAAGAACTGATCCGTGCGCCGCATAACCTGGTGCGTCACCCCGACGTCCCGGCCGCGGTGTTCTCGCACATGTGGGCGACACTGAAACAAGGCTTGCCATGGATGGGTATTGTCAAGAATCGCTGCAAGAGCGGTGATCACTATTGGGTCAACGCCTACGTGACACCGATCTTCGAAGGCAATCAGGTGATCGGTTACGAGTCGGTGCGGGTCAAGCCCACCGCCGAACAGATCCGCCGCGCCGAAGCGCTCTACCAACGCATCAACCAGGGCAAGTCGGCGATTCCTTCCAGCGATAAATGGTTGCCGGTTCTACAAGACTGGCTGCCGTTCATTCTGGTCAGCCAGTTGAGTTTCATGATTGGTGCCACCCTGACCTCGCAGTGGGGTTTCGCCCTCGCCGCCGCGCTCTCGGTGCCGTTGGGCCTGATGGGCCTGAGCTGGCAGCAGCGTGGCATCAAGCGTTTGTTGCGCCTGGCCGAGCAGACCACGTCCGACCCGTTGATCGCGCAGATGTACACCGACAGCCGCGGCGCCCAGGCGCGCCTTGAGATGTCGATCCTCAGCCAGGAAGCACGCTTGAAAACCTGCCTGACTCGCCTGCAGGACACGGCCGAACACCTGACCGATCAGGCCAGGCAGTCCGACGCCCTGGCCCACAGCAGCTCCACCGGCCTGGAACGTCAGCGCGTCGAAACCGAGCAAGTCGCCACCGCCGTCAATCAGATGGCCGCAACCACGCAGGAAGTCGCCAGCCATGTGCAGCGCACCGCCGATGCCACCCAGGAAGCCAATCGCCTGACCGGGCGCGGGCGCGACATCGCCGGGGAAACCCGCGAAGCCATTCAGCGCCTGTCGGTGGTGGTTGGGGAAACCGGCCTGACCGTGACCCAACTGGCCAAGGACAGCGACGAAATCGGTGGCGTGGTCGACGTGATCAAAGGGATCGCCGACCAGACCAACCTGCTGGCGCTGAACGCCGCCATCGAAGCGGCGCGGGCCGGCGAGATGGGTCGTGGTTTTGCAGTGGTCGCCGACGAAGTGCGTCAGTTGGCGCAACGTACCAGCGAATCCACCGGGCAGATTCATGCGCTGATCGCCAAGCTGCAGCAAACCGCAGGCACTGCCGTACAGACCATGGAAGCCGGGCATCGCCAGGCCGAAGAAGGCGTGGCGCGGGTGCTGGAAGCCGATCAGGCACTGGTGGGGATCAGCGAAGCGGTGGCCAACATCACCGACATGACCACCCAGATCGCTGCCGCCACGGAAGAGCAAAGCGCCGTGGCCGAAGAAATCAGCCGCAACATCAGCAACATCTCTGACCTGGCAGACCAGACCTCGGAACAGGCTCAGAACTCGGCGTTGTTGAGTGAAGAGCTGACCAAAACCGCGAATACGCAATACTCGTTGGTGGAGCGGTTCAACCGCTGATGGGTGTGCACTGATCGTT
>NZ_RCNY01000003.1:0-1763 GCF_004307635.1 Pseudomonas sp. Sample_22 | reverse complement strand
GCCAAAAGCGTAAGGTGCGCATCGACTGTCTGTTTTAGAAGAATAGCCTGTGAGATTCCCCGGACGTCTAACGGGGCGTCGCTTGCACTTCTGGCGCTGGCGCATCTTACTGATCATGTGCGCAAACAGCGAATTGCAAAAAATATAGTTGAATGCCGGCTTGATGGCCGTCGTCCAAACGTAAGCTAACCACACGATTGAGCGCAAGTGACTAGAATGACCAGGCCTCGATAATTTCTGATATTCTTCAGTCACTTGCTTGAGCAACCCAGTATTTCCGCGCCTATATAGGGCGCATTAAAGGTACACCAGCGCAATGGTGGCGGAGCCATCCAGTTGAATGGTGTTGCTCGCATCTAATGTGCTTTTGGGTGCAATAGTCGGAGTAACAGCTAGATTAAAAGAGGCGCTCGTCATCGGAACAGGCTGCCCCGCGCCTGACGTTGCCTTAAGGCCGTAGGTTATGGCCTGAGCAGCGTAGGTATTGATGGTCCCGCCTCCATTTCCGCCAGCCCATGTCGTCCCACCATCTGTACTCCAAACCATAAAACCAGTGCCACCATTGAGCGAAACATTTGAATAATTCAGTGTATAATCGCCAATTTTATTGTTTCCTCCGTCAAGCCCCAATCCGTATGCATTAGGGTTAATCGAGGTAACATTTGTTCCTGCTCTGTTATCGGTTCCTCGAATTCCTACCAACACGAGTCCAGCGCACGTAATGTTCAATGTTTGCGGGGCACTAACACCTAGCGCAGTGTTTCCAGTCGGATTTAGAAGAATTGATGTTCCATAAGAAAAATCGCTTCCCACCATCGAAACGTCGCAAGATGGCGGGTCGATAATGCCGGTAACGCTCAAACCAGTTGTTGTTGCCGCTAAAGCAGAATGCATCAATAACGCGAATGGTGCTAACAGAAACTTTTTCATTTAAAAGCCTCCCACGGGGCTCTAATATGCGCCAATCGTAGCGGCCACTCCTGCACAACTAAATGGAGAGGTACGTCGTATTAATCCATAACCTAAATCTATTTTCTGTAGGGAAGCCCCTAATGCTTTGTAAGGGGATTGCGCTCACCCCAAAAACATCAATATTGGTCAGGATGCAACCCAGCCAGCATTTTGGGCCAGAAGTCGTCAAACTTTGACCTAGGACGGCTCGGCACAAACTTAAATTGGCAGTGAACTGCGCTTGCTAACAAGATACGGGTCGCAGATAGGCACCCTGCGTTACTCTAAAATTGGTCCGAGCGCGGGGCCTTTGGAAAGCGCGAGAATTGCACAGCCCGGGCCGCGTCGGGCGCGACCATCAAGAAGCGTAGACGATTTATGGGGCGACAGACGAGCCCAAGCCTTTTATGAAGGTATCTAAACTCACTTAATCATCGAATTGGGAATGAACGTTTCTTCCTCCGTGTCGAGAAGGTACCACCGGCTATATTTGCCCATTTTTAAACTCTCATAGTTCATCAAAAGAACCGCATCTTGAGGCTTGGTATTTAGTGTGCAACCTTTGACTGCTTTTGAAATACCTGCATCCAGTAACGTCATTTCCGCATCGATGCTGAGAATATTGCACAGGGGCACTTCGGCCGGAATTATCGCGCGAGTACCTTTTGCAAGATCCGCATGAGCGAACCCTGTGATCATCAACGACACAATTACCGCTATCCACGCGCTTCGCATTTTGGTTGACACCATTTATGAACCTCCCATCAGGCGCTGATGTTCGCCCCTATAAGCTGCGAACACGTTCAGCGCGG
>NZ_RCNY01000006.1:0-1768 GCF_004307635.1 Pseudomonas sp. Sample_22 | reverse complement strand
TGCGCGACATCGCCTTTGTACGGTTGACCCAACGCGCTGGGGTTGCTGAACCCCAATGCATCATTGTCGCCTTTCTCGTACCGAGCGACCATATCGACGGTTGGTGCGTGGCCAGCCTTGCGCTGATTAAGAGTTTGTTCGGCGGCACTGACTGCATAGTTGCTGGCCTGCAGATTGAGGTTTTGTTGAGCCGCGGTATCAACCCAATCCTTAGCATTGTTTGGTGCTGGCGGTAGGATCGGCAGACTATGGGAAATACCCCAGATCGCGTTGTATCGCCGGTTAGTGAGGTTCACCAGGGCTTCGAAAGCATCATCCACCTGGCGCTGGGCAACGATGCGGTTGACCCGTGCCGTGTCGTAGCTAGCTTGTGAGTTCAGCACATCGGTCTTATCCGCGAGGCCAACCTTAAAACGCTCATTGGACTGATCGAGCTGGCGCTTGAACGCGGCCTCTTCGGCCTTGGTCGAAGCCAGATTATCTTGGCTACGTAACACATTAAAATAACTGTCTGCGGTTTGCAGAATGAGGTTTTGCTGGGCTGCTGAGAGCTGTAGCGCCGCCTGTTCATTCACATCCTTGGCCGCCTGGAACTGAAACCAGCGATCGGCACGAAACAGCGGTTGCGCCAGGGTGGCTTGGTACGAATGCTCGTAGCGATTTGCAGCAGCCGAAGGCTGGTCGATCGAGGTGCGAACACTGGCAGTTTCTGCGCTACCGGACAGATTGGGCAACAGCCCGGCGCGAGCTTGCGGTACGACTTCCTTCTGCACGCCATACTGGGCGATGGCGGCAGCGAGATCAGCGTTGTTTGCTACAGCCTCTTGATAGACGCTCACCAGATCATTATTGGCTGACAACGGAGCTTCAGCTGCCCAGGGCATGGTATTGGATGCACAAAACACAGCAATACCCAGTGAAAATTTGCGCAGCATGTGATGATTCCTAAACATGTATAAAACCGTGAAAAATTTTGCACCTAAGAATGGCGCCACCATTACAGCGTCAAGACGCGGTTAGGTAAGGAGGTGATAAGCTTGTTCGCGAATGCATTCGAGCGGCAGTAAGAACCCGTAGTTACGTCTGATACGAGCCAGCAATACCTTCGCATTCAGCTTCAGGTGTCGCACGGATGGCGGCCAGGTATGAACCGCGCCGATTGAGCAGCAATACGGATGTGGCGACACCGACGGTTGCCTTCTCTCCCCCTCGCCAATACGGCCCGTTACCCAGTGAAAGGCAAGCCAGGGTATGTCATGGGAGGGGGATGGCCTGATGCATTACTATTAAGGTTGCAACCCACCGTCGCGCAGACGAACCGGATTCATCTTGAGGTCGCCTGCAGCACCGGCGGGCTAAAAATCACAGATAGACCAACTCGATAGTGGCCGAGCCATCCAAATTAATCGCGTTATTGGTGTCTAGGGTATTCCTTGGCGCAATCGTTGGCGTCACGGTCAGGTCGAGGGAGGCGCTGGTAATGGCCTGTGGAGGAGCGGTGCCATTATTGGTAGGATTAACGGCATAGGTCGTATTTGAACCAGTGAAGGTATTCAAGTCGCCAGCGTTTGTACCTGCTAAAGTCGTCCAGGTAGTAAGGTTCGCGGAATATTTGACATAGCCCGTTCCACCATTGGCGCTGGGATTGAGCATGATAATTCTGTACCAACCAATCTTATTACCCGCTCCATCGGTACCGAGCCCATACCGTATGTTACCCCCAGTGCTTGTACCGCTTCGATTGTCAATCCCCCTAAATCCTACGTAA
>NZ_RCNY01000084.1:0-128710 GCF_004307635.1 Pseudomonas sp. Sample_22 | reverse complement strand
TCCTGACATCCTGCTCCCAAAGCAGGCGCGCTACCGGACTGCGCTATACCCCGGTTT
Organism: Pseudomonas sp. Sample_22; assembly: GCF_004307635.1. Classification (NCBI taxonomy): domain Bacteria; kingdom Pseudomonadati; phylum Pseudomonadota; class Gammaproteobacteria; order Pseudomonadales; family Pseudomonadaceae; genus Pseudomonas; species Pseudomonas sp. Sample_22. The sequence goes on along the minus strand of NZ_RCNY01000084.1, from coordinate 128,653 downwards.
GAAATTGGCTCCGTGACCAGGACTCGAACCTGGGACCCAATGATTAACAGTCATTTGCTCTACCGACTGAGCTATCACGGAACTACATATTTCAATTTACAACATTGAAGCTTTACTGCGTTCTCTTCGACTCGTTCGCATCGCTGCGTTCGTGTGTCTGAGGCGCGCTATTCTACAATCTTCAGCACCTCTGTCAACCCCCTAAATTGCTTTCAAGTTAATGATTTGCAACTTATTTTGGATTCCTGCTTGGGGAGCAAAAACCCTGGCGGGTGACTGACTGCGGGGCGCACTTTACAAGCCTTTTCCTTTGAGTTCAACAGCCTAACGAAAAAAAGGCCTCGCAATGCGAGGCCTTTTCATTTTTGCTGCCGCCGAGGATCAGACGAAGACGATTTCGTCGTTTTCCACCACACCGTGGGCTGTGTCGCCTGGCATGAATCGGCCCGACAGAATCAGCTGTGCCAGCGGGTTCTCGATCCAGCGCTGAATCGCTCGCTTGAGCGGCCGAGCGCCATACACCGGGTCGTAACCCACCGCGATGAGCTTATCCATCGCCTCAGGGCTGAGCTCGAGTTTGAGCTCACGTTCAGTCAGACGACTACGCAGACGACCCAACTGGATCTCGGTAATGCCGGCGATCTGATCCCGCGCCAACGGTTCGAAGATCACCACTTCGTCGACCCGGTTGATGAACTCAGGCCGGAAGTGCGTGGAAATCGCATCCATGACCGCCGCACGCTGTGCTTCACGATCACCGACCAGTTCCTGGATCTGCACCGACCCCAGGTTGGAAGTCATGACGATCACAGTGTTCTTGAAGTCCACCGTGCGGCCATGGCTATCCGTCAGGCGACCGTCTTCAAGCACTTGCAGCAAGACGTTGAACACATCCGGGTGCGCCTTCTCGACTTCGTCCATGAGGATCACCGAGTAAGGCTTGCGACGCACCGCCTCGGTCAGATACCCGCCTTCTTCGTAGCCGACATAGCCTGGTGGCGCCCCGATCAAGCGAGCCACGGAATGTTTCTCCATGAATTCGGACATGTCGATCCGCACCATCGCCTCTTCAGTGTCAAAGAGGAACTCGGCCAGCGCCTTGCACAGCTCGGTTTTACCGACACCGGTAGGGCCGAGGAACATGAACGAGCCGCTCGGCCGGTTCGGGTCGGACAACCCGGCGCGGGAACGCCGTACCGCGTTGGAAACCGCGACCACCGCTTCGTCCTGGCCAATCACACGCTGGTGCAACAGGCTTTCCATCTTCATCAGTTTTTCGCGTTCGCCTTCGAGCATCTTCGACACCGGGATACCGGTCCACTTCGAAACGACTTCGGCGATCTCTTCTTCAGTCACCTTGCTGCGCAGCAACTGGTTTTCCGCTTTGCCGTGCTGGTCGACCATTTGCAGGCTGCGTTCCAGGTCCGGGATCACCCCGTACTGCAATTCCGCCATGCGGTTCAGGTCGCCCTTGCGGCGAGCGGTTTCCAGTTCCTGGCGGGACTGTTCGATCTTTTGCTGGATCTGCGCAGAACCCTGCACCTCGGCTTTTTCCGAATTCCAGATTTCTTCGAGGTCCGAGTACTCGCGCTCATGCCGAGCGATTTCTTCCTGGAGTTTTTCCAGACGTTTCTTCGCTGCGTCGTCGCTTTCTTTCTTCAGCGCCTGGGATTCCACCTTCAGTTGAATCAGGCGACGCTCGAGTCGGTCCAGCACTTCGGGCTTGGAATCGATCTCCATGCGGATGCGGCTGGCAGCCTCGTCGATCAGGTCGATGGCCTTGTCCGGCAATTGCCGGTCAGTGATGTAGCGATGACTGAGCTTGGCCGCCGCGATGATCGCACCGTCGGTGATCGCCACCTTGTGGTGAACCTCGTAGCGCTCTTTCAGGCCACGCAGGATGGCAATGGTGTCCTCTTCGCTCGGTTCGTCCACCAACACTTTCTGGAAGCGCCGTTCGAGAGCGGCATCCTTCTCTATATATTGGCGGTACTCATTGAGCGTGGTAGCGCCGACGCAATGCAATTCACCGCGCGCCAGGGCCGGCTTGAGCATGTTGCCTGCGTCCATCGAGCCTTCGCCCTTACCGGCGCCGACCATGGTATGCAGCTCGTCGATGAACAGAATGATCTGTCCTTCCTGCTTCGACAGTTCGTTGAGCAATGCCTTGAGCCGCTCTTCGAACTCACCGCGATATTTGGCACCGGCAATCAACGCCCCCATGTCCAGGGACAACAGGCGTTTGCCCTTGAGGCCATCCGGCACTTCGCCATTGATGATGCGCTGGGCCAGGCCTTCGGCGATCGCGGTTTTACCGACGCCAGGCTCACCAATCAGCACCGGGTTGTTCTTGGTGCGGCGTTGCAGCACCTGAATCGTACGGCGGATTTCGTCGTCGCGGCCGATCACCGGATCAAGCTTGCCCTCTTCAGCACGCTTGGTCAGGTCGACGGTGTATTTGTCCAGCGCCTGACGCGCCTCCTCGTGGTTCGGGTCGTTGACGGCCTCGCCACCGCGCAGGTTGTTGATCGCGTTTTCCAAAGCCTTTTTGCTCACGCCCTGACCGAGCAACAGCTTGCCGAGCTTGCTGTTTTCGTCCATGGCGGCGAGCAGGACCAGCTCGCTGGAGATGAACTGGTCGCCCTTCTGCTGAGCCAGACGGTCAGCCTGGTTGAGCAGACGCGCCAGATCCTGCGACATATTGACGTCGCCGGTCGGGTTCTGGATTTTCGGCAGTTGGTCGAGCTCTTTGGTCAGCTCTTTACGCAGGCTGTTGACGTCGAAGCCCACCTGCATCAGCAGGGGCTTGATCGAGCCGCCCTGCTGTTCGAGCAAGGCCTGCATCAAGTGCGCCGGCTCGATGGCCGGATGATCGAGGCCGACGGCCAGGGATTGGGCATCGGACAACGCCAACTGCAATTTGCTGGTTAAACGGTCTATACGCATGGGTCACCTTCCTTTTGAGCAGGCCGGACCTATAAAACATCCTGAATGAAGAAACCTGCCAGATACCGTTATAGATGCGGTCGATTCTGGGAGTTTCAAGCATCAATACATTGATGCAGATCAGAGAAGCTTAGCGGGCGAGCCAGATCAAGGAGGCGAACCGACCGGTGCGAGGGGCCCGGCGGTAAGAATAGAAACGCGGGTCGGTCACGGTACAGAAACCGCCACCGTAGACAGCGGTGACGCCGCGAGCAGCCAGGCGCAGACGCGCAAGCCTATAGATGTCGGCCATCAACTTGCCGGGGTTTTGACTCGGCACGAAGGCTTCAGCCGCCTGCGGCAATTGCTGCACGAAGGTTTCGCGCACTTCCGGGCCGACTTCAAAGGCTTGCGGGCCAATTGCTGGACCGAGCCAGACCAATACTTCGGCAGGTGGCACCGCCAGACTGTCGAGGGTGGCTTCCAGCACGCCAGCCGCCAACCCGCGCCAACCGGCATGGGCTGCAGCAACGCGGGTACCGGCACGATCGCAAAACAGCGCAGGCAGGCAATCGGCGGTCATCGCCGCGCAGGCGACGCCCGGCGTTGAGGTCCAGCTGGCGTCAGCCGTGTCCACCCGGCCCGGATCGGCATGGGCCACGACAATGCCGTGGACCTGCTGCAGCCAGGCCGGTTGAATAGAGAAATGATCGGTAAGACGACGGCGATTTTCGGCGACGGCCTCAGGGCTGTCGCCGACGTGATCGCCGAGGTTGAGGCTGTCGAACGGCGCCAGACTGACGCCGCCCGCACGGGTGGTCACACAGGCTTTGACCCCGGCCGGCGCGGGCCAGTCAGGAATCAGCCAGTCACTCATCCGATGAACGCCTCGCGGTCTTGCTTGAGCAGGGTCAGCAACCAGACGAAATCTTCCGGCAGCGGCGACTCCCAACTCATGCGCTCACCGGTCGTCGGGTGATCCAGCTCCAGGAACCGTGCATGCAGTGCCTGACGCGGGAAGTTTTTCAGCGACTCGACCATGGTCGGGTTGGCTGCCGGCGGAATCCGGAAACGACCGCCGTAGGCAGGATCTCCGACCAACGGGAAGTTGATGTGGGCCATGTGTACGCGAATCTGGTGCGTACGACCGGTCTCCAGCTTCACCCGCACGTGAGTGTGGGAGCGGAAACGCTCAAGCACGCGGTAGTGGCTGACGGCCTGCTTGCCCCCCTCCATTACCGCCATGCGCTGGCGCTGCTGGCCGTGGCGACCGATTGGCGCGTTGATCTTGCCGCCAGCCGTTACCACACCGATCACGATGCATTCATAGATGCGGCTGACGCTGCGGCTCTGCAACTGTGTAACCAGCTGCGTCTGCGCCTGAATGGTCTTGGCCACCACCATCAGACCGGTGGTGTCCTTGTCCAGGCGATGCACGATACCGGCGCGGGGCACATTGATGATGTCCGGCACATGGTGCAGCAGGGCGTTGAGCAAGGTGCCGTCGGCGTGACCGGCAGCCGGATGCACCACCAGGCCCGCAGGCTTGTTGATCACCAGGATTTCGTCGTCTTCGTAGACGATGTCCAGGGCTATGTCTTGAGCGACCCATTCGCCCTGAGCTTCCTGCTCGGCAGTGAGTTCAAGAATGGCGCCACCATGAACGATGTCTCGCGGGCGGATAACCGCCCCATCCACAGTCAGGCGGCCGTCTTTGATCCAGGCGGAAAGGCGCGAGCGCGAGTGCTCAGCGAATAATTGTGCGGCGACTTGATCGAGGCGTTGGCCGCCCAATTCGGACGGCACCTCTGCGCGAAGTTCAATTTTATCGGACATGCTCAGACTAGGCGTCGGCACAGCCTTTGGTTTCGGCTGCGCGCTTGTGGTTAAATACGGCGTCTTTTGCCCCGAGGCTATTCAACGGGGCGCTCATCATAACAGGACGGCCACGCCCAAGACAGCGGCCGTCATAGGGACGCAAGCCGCCATGCAAGTGAAACACCTGCTGCTGATCGCCATCCTCGCATTGACCGCTGCTTGCTCATCGAAGGAAGTCGTAGACGAAAACCTGAGTGAAGTCGAGTTGTACCAACAGGCTCAAGCCGACCTGGACAACAACAGCTACACCAGCGCCACCGCCAAGCTGAAGGCTCTGGAATCGCGTTATCCGTTCGGTCGTTATGCCGATCAGGCTCAACTCGAGCTCATCTACGCCAACTACAAGAACGCGGAACCCGAGGCTGCAAAAGCCGCTGCGGAGCGCTTCATTCGTCTGCATCCGCAGCACCCGAATGTCGATTACGCTTATTACCTCAAGGGCCTGACTTCTTTCGATCAGGACGTTGGTCTGCTGTCGCGCTTCCTGCCGCTGGACATGACCAAGCGTGACCCGGGTGCCGCGCGCGACTCCTACAACGAGTTCGCCCAGCTGACCAGCCGCTTCCCGAACAGCCGCTACTCGCCTGACGCCAAGCAGCGCATGATCTACCTGCGCAACCTGCTGGCAGCCTACGAAATCCACGTTGCCGACTATTACCTGACCCGTCAGGCCTATGTCGCTGCGGCAAACCGTGGGCGCTATGTGGTGGAAAACTTCCAGGAAACCCCATCGGTCGCCGACGGCCTGGCGGTGATGACCGAGGCCTACCAGCGTCTGCATCTCGACGAACTGGCCGCCACCAGCCTTGAAACCCTGAAACTCAACTACCCGAACCACCCATCGTTGGTGGACGGTCAGTTCGTACCGTCGGTTGACGAAGCCGACAACCGTTCGTGGCTGAGCAAGGCCACCCTGGGCCTGATCGAATCCCGTCCGCCGCTGCCGCCGGGAGAAACCCGCGCCAACCAGGACGTGCAGAAGCAGTTCCAGGACGCGAAGGATGCCATTCCGAACGAACTCAAGCCTAAAGACGCAGATGGCGAAGTGATCGAGGAAGAGGAACACGAAGCTGAAGGCAACAACGAAGACCGTTCGTGGTTCAGCTACATGACCTTCGGCGTGTTCGACTGACACGACCGGCGGTACAAAAGGGAGACGCTTGAGTCTCCCTTTTTTATTGGGTTTTTTTTGTGGTTGGCGAATGCGCTGTGCGCCTGTCATGTCCCCGGCTAAACTGCCTGTTCATCAGCCAATAAAGCAGCTCATCATGCTTCGTATACTCTTCTGGATCGCCGTGATTGCCGCCGCGGTGTGGTTCTGGCGCAAGTACAAGGGCCAGGCCTCCTCTCCCAAATCCAATGCCGAGCTGGAAGCAGCGCCAATGGTCCGTTGTGCTCATTGCGGTGTGCACCTGCCACGCGATCGCGCACTGAACCTTCAACAACAGTGGTATTGCAGCCAGGCTCATCTTGAGCAAGGCCCCGGTTCCAGTGATCGCTGAGGCATCCAGTCACAGCGACAAGCAGGCCCAGCGCCTGCTGCGCCTCTATCATCTCTACCGTTTAAGCGTCGGCATCATCCTGGTGCTGCTGATCTCCAGCAACATGGATAACCGGTTGCTGACGTCAGCCAACGACGATTTACTGCGCATTGGCAGTTGGTTGTACCTGGTGCTGAATATTGTGCTGGTGGTCTTCTTCGAGAACACCCGTCGACCGGCACAACTGTTCAGCCTGGCACTGCTCGATATCTTTCTGCTGTGCGGCCTGTTCTACGCCGGCGGCGGTGTGGCGAGCGCCATCGGCAACTTGCTGATCGTCTCGGTGGCCATCAGCAATACCTTGTTGCGAAGGCGCATCGGCCTGTTGATTGCCGCCCTCGCAGCGATCGGCATCGTCGGTTCAAGCTTGCTGTTGAATTTCAGCCATCGCGCCAGTCCCAACGACTATTTGCAAGTCAGTACCCTCGGCGCCCTGTGTTTTGCCGCAGCGTTGCTGGTACAGGGCCTGGCCCGACGCCTGGAAGTCAGCGAAACGCTGGTGGAGCAGAAGGCCAGCGAAGTCATCGGCCTCGAAGCACTCAACGCGCTGATCCTGCAACGCATGCGCACCGGCATCCTGGTGCTCGACGATCAGCGCCGAGTGCAATTGGCCAATCACAGCGCCTTGACCCTGCTGGGTTTTGATCGCCTTGAAGGCCGACTGATCGACGAGCTCCTACCGTCGCTCGTCGAGCGTCTGCACCTGTGGCTCAACAACCCGACGCTGCGCCCCCAGAGCCTTAAAATCGCCAGCAGCGGCATGGAGCTGCAACCCAGTTTCATTGCCCTGGACCCGAGCCCACAACACCAGACCCTGGTTTTTCTCGAAGATATCGCGCAAATCGCCCAACAAGCCCAACAAATGAAACTCGCCGCCCTTGGCCGCCTGACCGCCGGTATCGCCCATGAAATACGCAATCCGCTGGGCGCCATCAGTCACGCCGCACAGCTATTGCGAGAATCAGAGGAACTGAACAGCGCCGATCAACGTCTGACGCAGATTATTCAAGACCACTCTCAACGAATGAATCGGGTAATCGAAAACGTCCTGCAAATGTCCCGCCGCCAACAAACCGTGGCGCAGCGCCTCGACCTGAAGCCGTGGTTGCAACAGTTCGTCACTGAAATTCGCGAGGCCGCGACCGAGCGTCAACAGATACACCTGAACATCGGCCCCGGCGACTTCAAGACGTTAATGGACCCGGACCAATTGCACCAGATCATCGACAACCTGATACGCAACGCCTGGCGCCACAGCGCGCAAAACCACGACCTGGCGCAAGTCTGGCTTGAATTGTTCATTGATCCCGACAGCCAGTTGCCGATCCTCGAAGTGCTCGATGACGGGGCCGGTGTGACGCCGGACCATCAGGCGCAACTGTTCGAACCGTTTTTCACCACCAGCCACCAGGGCACCGGCCTTGGGCTGTATCTGTCCCGTGAGTTGTGCGAAAGCAACCAGGCACGCCTAGACTTCAAACCACGCCAAGGCGGCGGCTGCTTTCGCATCACCTTTGCTCACGGACGGAAACAAAGTTGAATATGAGCCCACGGCAAAAAGTCCTGATCGTCGACGACGAACCGGACATCCGCGAACTCCTGGAAATCACCCTGGGACGGATGAAACTCGATACCTACAGTGCGCGTAACGCGAGCGAGGCCCTGGCCCTGCTCAATCGCGAAACATTCGATCTGTGCCTGACCGACATGCGCCTGCCCGATGGCACCGGCCTGGAGCTGGTGCAGCACATCCAGCAACGTTATCCACAGATCCCGGTGGCCATGATCACGGCGTATGGCAACGTTGATACGGCAATCAACGCGCTCAAGGCCGGCGCTTTCGACTTTCTGACCAAACCGGTGGATCTCAACCGCTTGCGGGAACTGGTTAACAGCGCCCTGCTCCTGCCCTCTCCTGGCGTCGCCATCGACCGACGGTTGTTGGGCGATTCGTTGCCCATGCGCAACTTGCGCAAGCAGATCGACAAATTGGCGCGCAGCCAGGCTCCGGTGTACATCAGCGGCGAATCCGGTAGCGGCAAGGAGTTGGTGGCGCGGCTGATCCATGACCGTGGCCCACGTGCCAACCAACCCTTTATCCCGGTCAATTGCGGAGCGATCCCGTCGGAACTGATGGAAAGCGAGTTTTTCGGGCATCGCAAAGGCAGCTTCAGCGGCGCCATCGAAGACAAGCCCGGCCTGTTCCAGGCTGCGCATGGCGGCACGCTGTTCCTCGACGAGGTGGCTGACCTGCCGCTGCCGATGCAGGTCAAACTGCTGCGGGCGATCCAGGAAAAAGCCGTACGCAGCGTCGGCGGCCAGCAGGAAGAGGTGGTCGATGTGCGCATTCTTTGCGCCACGCATAAAGACCTTGGTGGCGAAGTCGCCGCGGAACGCTTTCGCCAGGACCTCTACTACCGTTTGAACGTGATCGAGCTACGAGTGCCGCCCCTGCGCGAACGCCGTGACGACATCGAGCCATTGGCCAGCCACGTACTCAAACGGTTGGCAGCCGATACGGGTCAAGCGCCGGCAAAACTGCACCCGCAAGCACTCGAGGCACTGAAAAATTACCGTTTCCCCGGTAATGTGCGGGAACTGGAAAACATGCTCGAACGGGCGCACACCCTCTGCGAAAACAAACAGATCGAGGCCGGCGACCTGCGATTGGCCGAGGGTAACTGCACGCCTGAGGGCGGGGTGCCGGATCTGACGCAAATCGACAATCTGGAAATGTATCTGGAAAACGTCGAGCGCCAGCTGATTCTTCAGGCACTGGAAGAAACCCGCTGGAACCGCACGGCGGCGGCTCAGCGGTTGAATCTTTCATTCAGGTCGATGCGTTACAGGCTGAAAAAATTAGGGTTGGATTGAGGGCCCCCATCGCGGGCAAGCCCGCGATGGCAATCTGACAAGCAACAAATTCCTGACGGTCAAATCCGCCCGGACGGAGCATACGGCGCCGGGTCAATAATCGGATCGCGATCCAACATCACATCGGCAAACAACTGGCACGACGCCGGCGCCAGCACCAGCCCATTGCGGAAATGCCCGCAGTTGAGCCACAAGCCTTCAAACCCGGGCACCCGGCCAATGTAGGGAATACCTTGCGGCGAACCCGGGCGCAAACCGGCCCAATGCCCGACCACTTTGGCATCCGCCAACGCCGGGATCAGCTCAATCGCCGAGGCCTTGAGGCTCTCCAGCGCCGATTCGGTTGGCGTCTTGTCGTAGCCTTCATACTCCAGCGTACTGCCGATCAGAATGTGCCCGTCGCGCCGGGGAATCGCGTAACGCCCCTTGGCCAGCACCATGCTCGGCAGAAAATCCGCCGCGCACTTGTAGAGAATCATCTGTCCTTTCACCGGTTCGACCGGCAATTCCAGGCCCAGGCTCTTGAGCAAATCACCGCTCCAGGCACCCGCGGTCAAGACCACTTGATCGCCATGAATCGCACCGCCAGAAGTCTGCACACCGACGATTTTTTCGCCTTCGCGAATAAAACCACTGACCTCGCACTGCTCATGAATCGTCACGTTCGGCAGTGCCTGCAGTGCTGCCTTGAGCGATTTCACCAAACGCGGATTGCGAACATTGGCTACATCAGCCATGTAGATGGCCCGGGAAAAACCACCGCCCAGCACCGGCACCGCATCGTGCGCCGCCGAAATATCCACAGCCCGCAACGGACGGTTCTCGCGCACTGCCCAGGCCAGCGCCTCGGCCTCGTCATCCAGATCGAGCCAATACAGACCGGTGGTATGCACCTCTGGATCGACCCCGGTGGCAGCAAACAAGCGCTCACCCAGCTGTGGATAAAAGTCCTGTGACCAATGAGCCAGCGCGGTAACTGCCGGGTTGTAACGCCATGGATAGAGCGGCGAAACAATGCCACCACCCGCCCAGGACGACTCCTGACCGACATTCGAACGGTCCAGCAGCACAACGCTCTGCACCTCGGACGCGAGATTGAATGCCGTCAGCAGGCCGATTACCCCGCCACCGACAATCACCACTTGCTGTTGCCTGTTCATATTGTGATCCAACCGATAAATAGACAGTGGACGCAAAAGGCGCCCGAAAAACCTCAGCGACCCCAGCAGTCCTTGGTGGTCAGGCCGGCCGTGGCGTTGACCATGCCGCGCACGCCTGTATTGGTGATCGTGAAATCACCGCACTTGTCGGTCGCCATGGCTGTACCGGCCTTGCGCACCGCCGTCAGCAGGAAAGTCTGGTCGGTCAGGGTCGACGTGATGGTGTAGTAATCATTGCCAGGGCTCAGGCCGGCAACGCCGGTATACACATTCTTTTGTGTATAGAAACGCTCGAGAATCTGCGCCTGCTCGGAAAGCAGGCCGGCCACTTCTGCACGACGGCCCTTCTTCAGGTACTCGGTGAAACTGGGTGCAGCGATGGTCATGACAATCCCGATGATCGCAATCACGATCATGATTTCGATCAGGGTAAAACCGCGGTTGGATCTGTGCATGCCTCAACTCTCACTTACTGTATTTGTCGCCACATGATGCGACGGCTGCCACCGCCGGATTTTTCCACCAGCGTGGTAATGCCGCCACTGGAATCGTTCACCACTTTGCGTGTCCCGCCATTGACGATGGCGTTCAAGGTCGGATTGCCTCCGGTGAAAATCACACCCGCGGACACGGTATCGTTGCTGTCGACCACGCCGTCGCTATTGGTGTCGAGCACCGCATAGTTGAGCATCTTACCGCTGAACGCATCGAGTTCGACCAGTTTGCCGGTGCCGAAGCTCGCGCACGGGTCAGTGGTGTCGACACTGGCCGTGGTAAAGACGATCCGACCCAGTATCAGATTGGCCTGATTGATCACCCGTTCACCGGTCAACACGTTGTTGTACACCAATGGCAGGTACCAGCCCTTTTCCGCTGGATAAGTCACCTCGTTCTGGCTGGTGGTGATGAACTGACCTGAGCTACCCGAGAACACACCCGTCACCGCCTGAGCCTGCAAGCTCGAGGTGGTGATCTGCCCGGAACCACCGTCCGCATCCCACACCGCGTAGAACGCCTGCAAATCCTTGTTGGTCTTGTCCGCCGTTTCGTTGAATTTTCCGCTGCCGAAAAATACCACTTTGCCACCCAGCGAGTTATCCGCCAGCAAGGGTTGCGCGGTGATGGGCTGGGTCGTACCACCCGCCGTGGTGAACAACGGCTTGCCTGAAAACGCCACGCCCCAGGTGTCGGTAGAAGTACCGCTCAAGTCAAACTTCCACAGCCGCCCCTTCAAATCCCCGCCATAAGCGGCCTGCACCACGTTCTGCGAGTTGACCCTGAGCTTCACCGAGGACAAACCGTTGCTGGTCTCGCTGCCGTCGACGACGATTTTCTTGATCAGCGAGCCGTCGCGGACATCCACTACGTACAGGGCTGCGACCCCGGAGTTGCTGCCGTAGCCGTTGGAAATGAACGCAGCCCAACGACCGTCGGCCAAGCGTGCCACTTCCGGACGAGCGTAGGCATAACCCAGATCATTGAAAGCGTTTGCGGTGTTTGCGCTGGTCGGCGCGCTGATTTCCCACAACGCTCTGGTCGCATTGCCCGCCGAGGCATCGAACAGTTGCAAGGCGTAGAAGGTCCGCCCTCCCGCCCCGGTGCCGCCGAGCGCCAGGGTTTTCCAGGCACTGTTGAGTTGGGCATCGAACACGCCCACCTGCCCGTCCACCAGGAACTTGTGGCTGACGCCGTTGATGTAGCCGGTATCGGCGATGTAGCGCAGCGACGGCAACACACTCGACGGCATGTAGGCGTAGCGTCGTGCGCCGCTGGTGGAGTTGATGACGTTAACGAAACCGTCGTTGGCGTTGACCACCAGGCTGGCATTCATGTTGGCCGCTTTGGTGGCCAGATAAGCGCTGTAGGTGCTGTCGCCGGAAAGGTCGGAGGCGGTTTTGTCCGTTGGTGACGCCAGGACCAGCGGCGAGTTGATGATATCCCCCAGCAACACACTGCGTACTTTCAACCCGGTCTTGTTGGTGCCCTTGCTCCACTCCACCAGATCGCTGCCGGTGATACCGCTGGGCAGGCCTTGATTGAGGGTGGTTTGTTGGGCTGTGGAGAAGTTGGCATAGGCCAACGTCACGACGGTGTTGGTTTGACTGTTCCAGGACTGATAGGCCGGCGCCGTGGCGCCAGGCACGATGGCCGTGTCGGTGGTCCACTGCACCGCACTGGTGTTGACCGTGCCACTGGCGGTGAAGCCGTAGGACTTGATGGTGCCGCGCCAATCCTTGGGGTCATAGCTGGTTTGAAAGAAGCTGCTACCGCTGCCGAGAATCGTCCCACTGGTCACGCCACTGCCACCGGACCCCGCCTTGGAAGTGATTTCGCTCAGCGCGGAGGACAGCGCGGCATTCAGTCCGGTGCTGTCGGTAGCCTGATAGTACTTGCCCTGACCGTAGTTGGCAGCATCCGACAGCATCTGGTTCGCCGCGGTGAAACCCACGGTGTAGGTGTTCATGTTTTGCTTGGGGAAATCTGTCGCGTTCCAGCTTTTGCCGGCCAGATCGGTTCCGGTGGAGCGCATGTCGATGTCGAAGGCGAATTTGGCGATGTCGTCCAGATAGAGGGTGTCGCCCTCGCCGTCACCGCTGAGGTTGTCACCGTCGTTGGCGCTGTTGCCGTCCCAGTTCGGCAGACGAGTGCCACCCAGCGGATCGTTGGTGGGAAACGTCCGGTCGTAGGTGGGCAAACCGTCGGTAATGACCACCCCGTAGTTCTTCTGGCAGCGATACTGGATCGGGCTGGTATAGGTCGCCGGCGTGGAGTTGTAGTACGGCGCCATGCCGCGCATGTATCGCGTCACTTCGTAATAGGCTTCCGCCAACGGTGTGTTGGCCACGGCACTCAAGCCATTGATCGAGGAAATCAGCGCGTTGTAGTTGGCATCCACCGACAGATCGCTGACCGCCCGGGCGATGTAGCCACCGTTGCCCGGGTTATTGCTGATGGGGGAATTGAACGTCGCAAGTCCGATACGCAATGAGCGATTGCTGGTGACCAGATTCTTCGAGACATCCTGAGCGACGCTGATCCGATACTCATCGGGAATTGCATTGGCGCCCGAGGTGAAATCCCGGCTCGAACCGTTGGCCAGCCCCAACAGATACGCCAGATAATTTGCGGTATACCGGGTGTTTTCATTGCCGACCGGGTCGGGCAGTTTCAGGCAAATCGGCGTCAGCCCGAGAAAGCCTCGATAGAAACCGTACCAATTGCCGTTGTTCGGGCAACCGCCCCGGTTCAGGCTCGACAGGGAAATATTGGTGTCGCTCATGTCCAGGTTCTGGCCACTGAGGCATGACGAGTTGGAACCGCAGATCGCGATCTGCGCGCGATTGACCGTGGGATCGAATCCCGGCGCCCAGATGATGTTATTCATGCTCCCTGAATCGTCGATCATCAACATCACGTTTGGCGCGACCGCTGCGGCGCTTAACAAAGGTGAGTCCGAAGGCGTGAAGGCGTAGGTCGGTGCCGCCAGATACAGGCCCAAAACAGCACCGCAAATTAACTGCCAATACCGCGTGCGCCATTCAGTACTTCGCATAAATGCTCTCCACCACACTTCGCGAGTTGCCCGCGATGCCCACGGCAGTCACCCGGTACAAGGTTGCCGAGGTGTTGCTCGGCACGTTCACGGCCGTCAGGGTGGTGCCGATGTTTTGCACCCCGTAAAAGCCATTGCCCGAAGCGATCCAGGTCACCCCCGAGGTGGAATTGAAACCGGCAGCCTTGATGGTCGATGACTCGGCCGGCGGCGCACATTGGCTGGTACCGCTGCACACTGCCAGTGTGAAGCTCTCGAGTTGCACTGCGCTTTCACCCACGCGCAACGCCGCTTCGGCGGTCTGGAATGACTGATTGCGCAGGCTTACGCTGCCGGCCATTTTTTCTTGCAAGGTGGCGTTCTGCATCGATGAAATGCCGATTAGCGTCAGCAATAGCAAGAAAACCAGGCTGACCAGCAATGCCATGCCGCGCTGGGGGTGGAACGTCATCATTTGTCCCCCGCTCATGGCAGTCGGTTGCGCAACGCGGCAACCACGTTGAAGGTTTGGTTACTGACCCGGTTGTTCGGATCGGTGAGGGTCAAACTCAATCGCACGCTGCGGATGCGTGCCGGGTCGGACGGGTTGCTGCTGTAACTGGAAGCCGACGAGTCGGCAGCAGAGCTGGCAAGGCCAAAGCTCACATTGAAGGCGCTGACGTTGTCCACCAGGACCTGCTGGGCCGGCGTGCCTCGGCCTACACCCATGGTCAACTGGCCGTTCTTCAAGCTGTAGATCAACCGTCGAATCGGGAATGCCAGCTGCCCCGAAGCCGGCGCGCGCAGGTCGCTGTATGCCGTTGCAGTGTTTCGACAGTCGGATATCACCGTCCAGGTCGGCGCCCCGCCGCTGCCTCCGACATCCGCCGTTACCAGAGTCAGCTTGAGGTTGGCGTTATCCCAACTGATCGGTGTGATTTGCGCCGCGTTGAAATCACCCGGCGTACTGGCGTCCGTGATCGTCCCCAGACAACCAAACATGCCCACCATGCGGATTTCCTGGATCATCTTGCTCAGCACGAAACGCGCGTCTTCCTGCATCGCAGCGGCGGCGTTCTGGCTGATGTAGGTGTTTTTCGACGCGATGAAAACCTGCACCACGCCCAGGACCACCACCAGACTCAAGGCCAGGGCGACCAGCAATTCGATCAGGCCGAAGCCTCTTTGCCGGCGGATCATGGCGTCGATACCGGGTCAACGGTGGCACGACTGGTGAGGACGAAGCTGCGACGGGCATTGGCGCTATTGGCAGCCCTGGAGTCATCCCAAGTGATGGTGATGGTATAAACCCGCTGATTGAGTGCGATGCTGCCCGTGGCGGTGGGACCGCCGAAATTGACGATATTGCTGGTGAAGTCGTACAGGTCCTGGTCCCGGGCTACGTTGAGGTTGCCGGAAGTCGGAGGTGACACGGTGTAATCGGCGGCGGAATTGGCGCGGATGCGGTCCATCATGTCGTAGGCGATGAAACTGGCCTGGCTGGTCATCCGCGCACTGTCGGTGTATTTCAGCGCATTCAATTGAAAAGCTGCCGCCCCCAACAGCCCTACGCTCAATATCAACAACGCAACCAGAACTTCGATCAATGTCATGCCATCCTGTGCATGCTTGCTCCATGGCCTCATCCGCAATTTCCACCCAATAGAATTCGTCCGTTCAAACACACATTCAGCGTCCTGCTTTGCGACCCCAGCACATAACTGATCACCACCGCCGTGGACGATGACGCCAGCCCGCCCAGATTGTTGAAATCAATGGGGGTCACCCCTGAGGTTAGCGTCAGAGTCGCTCCGCTGCTCATCGCTGGAACAACCCGCAATACATTGGCCGCAGTGCCAGTACCGTCATAAACCGCTAACTCTCCGGTCCAGACGCCGTCGCCTGCCTTGGGCCGCAGCCGCGTCGTCACGCCTCGGTCGATGGCCTCGAGGCGAGCGAAATTCAGACTGCGTTGCAGGTCGCCGATTTCAGTGTCGGCCTTTGTCGTTTGGGCCGAGCGGGTAAACGCCGGGACGGCCAAAGTGATCAGCACCAGAAAGATCCCCAGCGCGATCAACAACTCGACCAGCGTGAAACCTTTTGAATGATGTTGCATCGGTGCCCTCCGTTGCCGTCGGCTATACCTGCAATTACACGCTAGAACATTCCACCGCCCCAGCGCGGTAGATTTGCCATCAGTCGCGCAGGAAGCGCACAGATTCACGCCACTCCAGGGAGGGAGATATCATGCGTCAGCACGGTTTCAGCCTGATTGAACTGCTTATGGGACTGACGATTGTCGGGATTGTTCTGCATTTGGTCAGTCCGGCATTCGCGGCAGTTACCGAATCGAACCTTCGCGAGCAGGCTGCGCAGTCGCTGTACAGTGACATCCGCACCGCCAGAACCGAGGCGATCGCCCGCCATCAAAGCGTGATGATTTATTCCATCAACGGTGACTGGGGCCAGGGTTGGCGAATCATTCTGGATATCAGTGGCAAGGGGCACAAAGACCCCGGCAATCCGCTGCTGGTCGAGCGTCAAAGCGCCACGCCGATGCCGATCGTCGGTAACCGACCTGTCAGCCAGTTCGTGCGTTTCAGCCATCTGGGCGAACCACAGTTCGCCCAGGGAGAATTTCAGGCGGGGACATTACATGTTTGCGCCGCGCGCGAAGCGGTCAGTCAGTATCAGGTGGTACTGGCGCCGAGCGGACGCGTCAGCCTGCGCAGCGCGAAGGCTGAGCAGGCGTTGTGCGCAGAAGGAAAAACGCTTAAAGCAGGGAGCGGACGCGCAGCTCTTTAGGCATGGAGAACGTGATGTTCTCCTCACGACCGGCCAGCTCATCGGCACCGGTAGCGCCCCAGGCCTGCAACTGCTGGATCACGCCGCGCACCAGCACTTCCGGTGCAGAGGCGCCAGCCGTAATGCCGATACGTTCGACACCGTCGAACCAGCTCTTTTGCAGGTCTTCAGCGCCATCAATCAGATAGGCTGGGGTCGACATGCGTTCGGCCAGCTCACGCAGGCGATTGGAGTTCGAGCTGTTCGGGCTGCCGACAACCAACACCACATCGCATTCGTCGGCCAGTTGCTTGACCGCATCCTGACGGTTTTGCGTGGCGTAGCAGATGTCGTCCTTGCGTGGCCCACCGATGGCCGGGAAACGCGTACGCAGGGCATCGATGACGCGACTGGTATCGTCCATGGACAAGGTTGTCTGGGTCACGAACGCCAGTTTCTCGGGGTTATGCACTTGCAGCGCGGCGACATCCTTTTCGTCTTCGACGAGGTAGATCGCGCCACCATTGCTGGCATCGTACTGGCCCATGGTGCCTTCGACTTCCGGGTGCCCGGCGTGGCCGATGAGGATGCATTCGCGACCGTCGCGGCTGTAGCGTGCGACTTCGATGTGCACTTTGGTCACCAGCGGGCACGTGGCATCGAATACTTTCAGGCCACGGCCGGCAGCTTCGGTGCGCACCGCCTGGGAAACACCGTGGGCACTGAAGATCACGATCACGTCGTCCGGTACCTGATCCAGCTCCTCGACAAAGATCGCGCCACGGTTGCGCAGGTCTTCGACGACAAATTTGTTGTGGACCACTTCATGGCGCACATAGATCGGCGGCCCGAAGACTTCCAGGGCGCGGTTGACGATTTCGATCGCCCGGTCCACACCGGCGCAGAAGCCACGGGGATTGGCGAGTTTGATTTGCATGCTGTGCCTCGTGTCTTGCGCGCAAGAAGTTAGATCATTACAAACCTGTAGGAGCAAAGCTTGCTCGCGAAAGCGGCAGATCAGTCGACATCAATGTTGGATGTGATGACGCCTTCGCGAGCAAGCTTCGCTCCTACAGTTGACCGAATCCGGTCAGTTACAGCGCTTTGACGGAGATGATTTCCACGTCAAAGGTCAACGTCTTGCCAGCCAGCGGATGGTTGAAGTCGATGGTCACTTGCGCGTCATCGAACTCTTTGACCACACCCGGCAATTCAGTATTGGCCGCATCGTTGAAGATCACCAGCAATCCTGGCGACAGGTCCATGTCCTGGAACTGTGAGCGCGGGATGATCTGCACGTTTTGCGGGTTAGGCTGGCCAAAAGCGTTTTCCGGCTCGATGCTCAGGGTTCGCTTGTCGCCCGCCTTGAAACCGAACAGTGCCGCTTCGAAACCTGGCAACAGGTTGCCATCACCGACCTTGAAGGTCGCCGGGGCTTTGTCGAAGGTGCTGTCCACCGTGTCGCCGTTCTCCAGGCGCAATGCGAAATGCAAGGTGACTTCCGTGTTCTGGCCGATGCGTTGCTCAGCCAATACCTGTTCAGTCATGAACGGTTTCTCCGGTCTTTTTACTTTTGAACATATCCAGTGCCAGCATTACCGCACCGACCGTAATTGCACTGTCGGCAAAGTTGAACGCCGGGAAGTACCAGCGGTTTTGCCAGTGCACCAGGATGAAATCGATCACATGGCCCAAGGCAATGCGGTCATACAGGTTGCCCAGCGCGCCACCGAGCACCAGCGCCAGCGCAACCGCCAGCCAGGTCTCGTTACGCCCCAGACGCTTGAGCCACACCACCAGCACCGCACTCACCCCAATCGCGATCAGGGCAAACAACCAGCGCTGCCAGCCGGAGCTGTCGGCCAGAAAGCTGAATGCCGCGCCAGTGTTGTAGGCCAGGGTCCAGCTGAAGTAATCGGGAATGATCACGATCTGCTGGTACATCTCGAGCCTGCCTTCGAAGTAGAACTTGCTGGCCTGGTCGATGACCAGAACCAGCAAGCTCAACCAGAGCCAGCCCAGTCGCCCGAAGCGACCAACGGCATTAGGCATAGTGACGAACCTCGCCGGCGCCGCTGATGTTGTCGACGCAACGACCGCAAATTTCCGGATGTTCCGGGTTCACGCCGACATCTTCACGGCAGTGCCAGCAACGGGCGCACTTGGCGTGGGCCGATTTGACGATTTTCAGTTTCAGGCCGCTGACTTCGGTGACCACTGCGTCGGCAGGCGCCTGTACGAACGGCGCAACGCTGGCGGTCGAAGTGATCAACACGAAGCGCAACTCGTTGCTCAGCTTGGCCAGGTCGGCGCTCAGGGCGTCTTCGGCGAACAGCGTCACTTCGGCTTGCAGGTTGCCACCGACGGCCTTGGCCGCACGCTGGATTTCCATTTCCTTGTTGACCGCCACCTTCACTTCCATGATGCGATCCCAGTAGGCGCGACCCAGTTCGAAGCCTTCCGGTAGTTCGGTCAGACCTTCGTACCAGGTGTTGAGCATGACCGATTCGTTACGCTCGCCCGGCAGGTACTGCCACAGCTCGTCGGCGGTGAACGCCAGGATCGGCGCGATCCAGCGCACCAGCGCTTCGCTGATGTGGAACAGCGCGGTCTGGCACGAACGACGGGCCTTGCTGTCGGCGCCAGTGGTGTACTGGCGATCCTTGATGATGTCGAGGTAGAAACCACCCAGCTCCTGCACGCAGAAGTTGTGGATCTTCGAGTACACGTTCCAGAAACGGTACTCGCCGTAGTGCTCTTGCAACTCGCGTTGCAGCAGCAGGGTACGGTCCACGGCCCAACGGTCCAGCGCGAGCATTTCTTCAGCCGGCAGCAGGTCGGTGGCCGGGTTGAAACCGGTCAGGTTGGAAAGCAGGAAGCGCGCGGTGTTACGGATACGCCGGTAGGCGTCCGCACTGCGTTGCAGGATCTGCTCGGATACCGCCATTTCACCGGAGTAATCGGTAGACGCGACCCACAGACGCATGATGTCGGCGCCCAGTGTGTCGTTGACCTTTTGCGGTGCGATCACGTTGCCCAGGGACTTGGACATCTTGCGGCCGGACTCGTCGACGGTGAAACCGTGGGTCAGCAGCTCGCGGTACGGCGCGTGGTTGTCGATGGCGCAACCGGTCAGCAGCGACGAGTGGAACCAGCCACGGTGCTGGTCCGAACCTTCCAGGTACAAGTCGGCGCGCGGGCCGCTCTCGTGGCCCATCGGGTGCGAACCGCGCAGGACGTGCCAGTGCGTGGTGCCCGAGTCGAACCAGACGTCGAGGGTGTCGCTGATCTTGTCGTACTGCGGTGCTTCGGCGCCCAGCAGCTCGGCGGCGTCCAGCTTGAACCAGGCTTCGATGCCTTCGACTTCGACGCGCTTGGCGACTTCTTCCATCAGCTCGACGGTGCGTGGGTGCAGCTCGCCGCTTTCCTTGTTCAGGAAGAACGGGATCGGCACGCCCCAGTTGCGCTGACGGGAAATGCACCAGTCCGGACGGTTGGCGATCATTGAGTGCAGGCGCGCCTGGCCCCAGGCCGGGACGAACTTGGTGTCTTCGATGGCTTTGAGCGAGCGCACACGCAGGGTGTCGCCGCTGGTGGGCTCTTTGTCCATGCCGATGAACCACTGCGCAGTGGCGCGGTAGATCAGCGGGGTCTTGTGGCGCCAGCAGTGCATGTAGCTGTGTTCGATGACAGTGGTGTGCAGCAGCGCGCCGACTTCGGTCAGCTTGTCGACGATGGCCGGGTTGGCCTTCCAGATGAACTGGCCGCCGAAGAACTCCAGCGATGGCACGTACACGCCGTTGCTTTGCACTGGATTGAGGATGTCGTCGTTGACCATGCCGTATTTCTTGCAGGTCACGAAGTCGTCCACGCCGTAGGCTGGCGCGGAGTGAACCACGCCAGTGCCTGCGCCCAGTTCAACGTAATCAGCCAGATAAACCGGCGACAGACGGTCGTAGAACGGGTGACGGAAGTTGATCAGTTCCAGTTGTTTACCGGTGGTGGTCGCGATGACCGAGCCTTCAACGCCATAGCGCGCAAGGCAGGCCTCGACCAGTTCTTCAGCCAATACCAGCAGCTTGTCGCCGATGTCGACCAGCGCGTAGTTGAATTCCGGGTGAACGTTCAGCGCCTGGTTGGCCGGGATAGTCCACGGGGTGGTGGTCCAGATCACGATCGACGCAGGTTTGGCCAGCGACGGCAGACCGAAGGCGGCAGCCAGCTTGGCTTCATCGGCAATCGGGAACGCGACGTCGATGGTCGAGGACTTCTTGTTCTCGTACTCGACTTCCGCTTCAGCCAGGGCCGAACCGCAGTCGAAGCACCAGTTTACGGGCTTGAGGCCCTTGAACACGAAACCGCCCTTGACGATTTCAGCCAAGGCACGGATTTCACCGGCCTCGTTCTTGAAGTCCATGGTCTTGTACGGGTTGGCGAAGTCGCCCAACACGCCCAGACGGATGAATTCGGATTTCTGGCCTTCGATCTGCTCGGTGGCATAAGCCCGACACAGTTCGCGGGTCTTGTCCGCGCCCAGGTTCTTGCCGTGGGTCACTTCGACTTTGTGTTCGATCGGCAGACCATGGCAATCCCAGCCAGGAACATACGGCGCATCGAAGCCCGACAGGGTCTTCGAGCGGATGATCATGTCCTTGAGAATCTTGTTCAGTGCGTGACCGATGTGGATCGTGCCGTTGGCGTACGGAGGGCCGTCGTGCAAGACGAACTTCGGACGATCCTTGCCAATCTCGCGCAACTTTCCGTACAGGCCAATACTGTCCCAGCGCTGCAGAATCTGCGGTTCGCGCTGTGGCAGGCCGGCCTTCATTGGGAAGGCGGTGTCCGGAAGGTTTAGCGTGGCTTTATAGTCGGTCATTTAAGGCTCTTCATTAGCGATTGGCGCTAGGTGCGACAGGGCACGGGCGGCGGCGACATCCGCATTGATCGCCGTCTTAAGCGCCTCCAGAGAGGCGAAACGCTGCTCTTCACGCAGCTTTTGGTGGAAAACCACCGTCATACGCCGGTCATACAGATCGCCGGCAAAATCTAAAAGATGAACTTCGAGATGGGCTTTGCCATCCCCCTGAACCGTAGGTCGAACGCCGATATTGGCGACACCCGGCCAGGTCTTGCCATCGAGGTCGACGCTGACCAGGTAAACGCCTGTCAGCGGCACACGGCGACGCTTGAGTTGAATGTTGGCAGTGGGCGTACCCAGTTGGCGCGCCAGTTTCTGGCCATGCAACACGCGACCGGCAATCCGGTACGGGCGCCCGAGCAGACGTTCAGCGAGGGCAAAATCGGCAGCCGCCAGTGCGTTACGCACCTGGGTACTGCTGACGCGAATGCCATCGAGCTCGACGGTCTGCGCCGCTTCAACGGTGAAGCCCTGCATGACGCCGGCCTGTTGCAGGAAATCGAAATCGCCTACCCGGTCACAGCCGAAACGGAAATCGTCACCGACTTCAAGGTGCTGTACACCGAGGCCGTCCACCAGAATGGTATCGACGAATTCGCTGGCGCTGAGTTTGCTCAGGCGATGGTTAAACGCCAGGCACAAGACCCGGTCGACGCCTTCGCCAGCCAGCAGCTGCAGTTTGTCACGCAGGCGGGCCAGACGGGCCGGTGCGGTGTCCGGAGCGAAAAACTCTCGCGGCTGCGGCTCGAAAATCACCACGCAGCTGGGCACGCCCAACTCGAGCGCACGCTCACGCAGCCGCGCCAGGATAGCCTGGTGGCCACGGTGTACACCGTCAAAGTTGCCAATAGTGGCGACACAGCCCCGATGCTGGGGGCGCAGATTGTGGAGGCCTCGAACCAGCTGCATAACGCGCTTCTTGCTCATAAAGTGGTCGATTATAACCACACCCGGCGGCCGACGACAGGCAACACCGTATCCCAAAGTAATCGAGCCGACAGAAATGCCGGCCCGTGCCGTTTTTTCATGACAGATATCGAGGTTTTATCCTCAGCCCAACGCCTTGCGGTTGAAGTCGCGCAAACGGAAGCCCATCAACATTAACATGCCGAAATAGGCAACCACACCGGCAACCACCAAAGCTCCGAGACGCAGGAAACGCTCAAGCATCTGCCCTTCGCCCCAGGCCGGCATAAAGTGCATCCCGGCCAGCAATACGCCGGACATCACCACCACCGCAATCACCAGCTTGAAGCCGAACTTTGCCCAGCCCGGTTGCGGCTGATACATCTGCTGCTTGCGCAATTGATAGAAAAGCAGCCCGGCATTCAGACAGGCCCCGGCGCTGATGGCGAGCGCCAGGCCGGCGTGCGCCAGCGGGCCGATCAGCAACAGGTTGAACAGCTGAGTGACCACGAGAGTGAAAATTGCGATTTTTACCGGCGTGCGGATGTTTTGTTGCGCATAAAAGCCCGGCGCCAGCACTTTGATCACGATGATCCCGAGCAAACCGACGGAATAGGCGATCAACGCACGCTGGGTCATGGCGGCGTCATGGGCATCGAACTGACCGTACTGGAACAGCGAAACCGTCAGCGGTTCGGCCAGAATCGCCAATGCCAGAGCGCAAGGCAGCACCAGCACAAAGCACAGCCGCAACCCCCAATCAAGAATGCGTGAGTATTCCTGGCGATCCTTGCTGGCGTAGGTCTTGGCCAGGGTCGGCAGCAGGATTGTCCCCAGCGCCACACCCAACACACCGGACGGCAGCTCCATCAAACGGTCGGCGTAGTACATCCACGACACAGAACCGGCGACCAGGAACGACGCGAAAATAGTGTTGATGATCAGCGAGATCTGACTCACCGACACCCCGAGAATCGCCGGCAGCATCTGCTTCATTACTCGCCAGACACCGGTGTCGCGCAAATTCAGGCGCGGCAGCACCAGCATGCCGATTTTTTTCAGATGCGGCAGTTGATAGAGCAGCTGCGCAAGACCACCCACCAACACCGCCCAACCCAGTGCCATTACCGGCGGATCGAAATACGGGGTCAGGAACAGCGCGAAGACAATCATGCTGACATTGAGCAGCGTCGGCACGAACGCCGGCACCGAAAAACGGTTCCAGGTATTGAGGATTGCGCCTGCCAGCGATGAAAGGGAGATCAGCAATATGTAAGGAAAGGTCACCCGCAACAGGTCAGTGGTGAGCTCGAATTTTTCCGGGGTATCGGTAAAACCCGGTGCCGTCACCCAGATGACCCATGGCGCGGCCAATATGCCCACCGCAGTGACCAACGCCAGCACCAGTGTCAGCAGGCCCGAAACGTAAGCAATGAATGTTCGCGTCGCCTCATCGCCCTGCTGACTTTTGTATTCGGCGAGAATCGGCACGAAGGCCTGGGAAAACGCGCCCTCGGCGAAAATCCGTCGCAACAGGTTTGGCAGCTTGAAGGCGATGAAAAAGGCGTCGGTCGCCATTCCCGCGCCGAATGCCCGTGCAATGAGGGTGTCACGAACAAACCCCAGAACCCGGGAAAGCATCGTGATAGAGCTGACGGCGGCCAACGATTTGAGCAGATTCATTGAAAGAGTTTGTGCCTGTCGATAAACAGCAGGCGAACAATGCGCCTACTTATGCGATACTCCGCGCCGCAACAGCACAGAGCCAAAGCTCGCGAGTTTACAGGTCGCACGCTGGAAAGAAATATCCAGAGGTGTAGTACCTACCACTTAGCGGAACGTCTCAACCGCCCTTGACAAGACCTCAACTCATCGGCATGATTCGCGGCCTATTTTGTTTGCTATTTCCTAAAAAGTCTTTCGAGGAGCTCGACGGTGGCCAACTCACCTTCCGCCAAAAAACGTGCAAAACAGGCTGAGAAGCGTCGCAGCCACAACGCCAGCCTGCGTTCCATGGTTCGTACCTACATCAAGAATGTAGTTAAAGCCATCGACGCAAAAGACGCTGAAAAAGCTCAAGCTGCTTACGTTCTGGCTGTGCCAGTTATCGACCGCATGGCCGATAAAGGCATCATCCACAAGAACAAGGCTGCTCGCCATAAGAGCCGCCTGAATGGCCACGTTAAGGCCCTGAACGTTGCCGCTGCTGCCTAAGCGACTCGTTCATTAAAAAACCGACCTCAGGGTCGGTTTTTTATTGCCTGCGATTTGGTGCGCATCAATCCACACCTTCGCGGACAAGCCCCACCCAGCAGGAGCGAGGCCTGGCCGCGAAGACAATCTTCAAATCACTGCTGAGCCCACGGCAAGATCGGGATCGCCGTCACCGCATTCTGCGGACTGCCTTCGATCAAGCGATCGCTGTACACCAGATACACCAGCGTATTGCGCTTCTTGTCGAGGAAACGCACCACCTGCATGGTTTTGAACACCAGCGACGTGCGCTCCTTGAACACCTCGTCGCCATCCTTGAGCTCACCCTTGAAACTGATCGGCCCCACCTGGCGACAAGCGATGGACGCTTCGGCACGATCTTCAGCCAAGCCAAGACCACCCTTCACGCCGCCCGTCTTGGCGCGCGACAGATAGCAGGTCACACCTTCGACCTTGGGATCATCAAACGCCTCGACGACGATCCGGTCATTCGGGCCGACGAATTTGAACACCGTCGACACTTGACCAATCTCCTCGGCCGAAGCCAACAACGGCATTGCCAACAGCAGCCCCAACAATCCTTTTGCCACGCGCATTCAGGTATTCCTTCAGACCAGAATCAGGTTATCGCGGTGAACCAGTTCCGGTTCCGCCATGTAACCCAACAGACCGACAATCGCATCAGACGACTGACCGATGATTTTTTGTGCTTCCAGCGCGCTGTAGTTGGCCAGGCCACGGGCAATCTCACGACCGTCCGGCGCCACGCAAACCACCATTTCGCCGCGACGGAAACTGCCCTGGACCAGCTTGACCCCAACCGGCAACAAGCTTTTATTGCCCTTAGACAACGCCGTCACAGCCCCCGCATCGAGCACCAGGGTGCCACGGGTTTGCAGATGCCCGGCCAGCCATTGCTTGCGCGCCGCCAGCATGCCGCGCTCCGGCGAGAGCAAGGTGCCAATGCGCTCGCCAGCCTTGAGGCGATCCAGCACACGCTCAAGACGCCCACCAACGATGATGGTATGCGCCCCGGAACGCGCCGCCAGACGCGCCGCGCGCAGCTTGGTCTGCATGCCGCCACGACCCAGCGCACCACCCGTACCACCCGCCACCGCATCAAGTGCGGGATCATCGGCGCGCGCTTCGTAGATCAGCTGTGCATCGGGATTGTTGCGCGGATCGGCGTCGAACATGCCGTCGCGATCGGTCAGGATCACCAGCAAATCAGCCTCGACCAGGTTGGCCACCAGCGCCGCCAGGGTATCGTTGTCGCCGAAACGGATTTCGTCGGTGACCACGGTGTCGTTCTCGTTGATGACAGGGATCACTTTCAGCTCAACCAGCGCACGCAAGGTACTGCGGGCGTTGAGGTAGCGCTTGCGGTCAGACAAGTCGTCGTGGGTCAGGAGAATCTGCGCCGTGTGCCGACCATGCTCGGCAAAGCTCGACTCCCAGGCCTGCACGAGCCCCATCTGGCCGATTGCCGCAGCGGCCTGGAGTTCGTGCATTGCACTGGGTCGCGAGGTCCAGCCCAGACGGCTCATACCGGCCGCCACCGCCCCAGAGGACACCAGCACCAGCTCGACGCCCGCCTCATGCAGGGCCACCATCTGCTCTACCCAGACACCCATTGCCGCGCGATCCAGGCCTTTGCCGTCTGCCGTCAGCAAAGCGCTGCCGATCTTCACGACCCAACGCTGCGCACCTGTCACCTTGCTCCGCATCATCTTCAACCTTTGCTTTGAGGACAGCGCGACCTGGCACTGCCCGTGACGTTATTCGTGGTTATTCGTGGTTATGAGTGACCATCGACGATTTCCAGATACTAAAACGCCGCTCGATTGAGCGGCGCTTAAGTTTATCGCAACGAATCAGTCACGCACGTAAATGATTTCCGGACCGTCTTCGTCATCCACATCTTCTTCATCCCAATCATCGTCACCGATGTCATGGACCGACTTCACGCCACTGCGACGCAGAGCACGCTGATCGTCCAGCGCCTGCAGCTGGGCACGCGCCTCATCTTCAATGCGCTGATCGAGATCGGCCAATTCTTCCTTGTAGGCCGGGTCGTTGGCCAGGCGATCGGCGCGATCTTCCAGGTAACGCATGATGTCGTGGCACAGACGCTCGGTGTTCTGCTTGGCGATGGCCGAGATCACATAGACCGGACCGGTCCACTCCAGACGATCGACGATCTCCTTGACGCGAGCATCGTGCTCTTCATCGAGGATCTGGTCGCACTTGTTCAGGATCAACCAGCGATCGCGCTCAGCCAGCGACGGACTGAATTTGGTCAGCTCGTTGACGATGACTTCGGCGGCGTCCGGAGCGCTGGTTTCATCCAGCGGCGCCATGTCGACGAGGTGCAGCAACAGACGGGTACGCGACAAGTGCTTGAGGAAGCGAATCCCCAGACCCGCGCCATCGGAAGCGCCTTCGATCAGACCCGGGATGTCCGCGACCACGAAGCTTTTCCAGCGATCGACGCTGACCACACCCAGGTTCGGCACCAGGGTTGTGAACGGGTAATCGGCCACTTTCGGCTTGGCGGCCGATACCGAACGGATAAAGGTACTTTTACCAGCGTTCGGCAAGCCCAGCAGACCGACGTCCGCGAGCACTTTCATTTCCAGCTTCAGGTCACGCTGCTCACCCGGCTTGCCCGGCGTAGTCTGGCGTGGCGCACGGTTGGTACTGGATTTGAAACGGGTGTTGCCCAGGCCGTGCCAGCCACCATGAGCCACCATCAGCTTCTGGCCGGCCTTGGTCAGGTCGCCGATCACTTCTTGAGTGGCAGAGTCGATCACCGTGGTACCCACAGGTACACGCAGGATCAGATCCTCGCCCTTCTTGCCGGTGCAGTCGGTGCTGCCGCCGTTGGAGCCACGCTCGGCATCGAAGTGCCGGGTGTAACGGTAGTCGACCAGGGTGTTGAGGTTCTCGTCGGCCATCATGTAGATGGAACCGCCATCACCGCCATCACCGCCGTTAGGGCCACCGTTTTCGATGAATTTTTCGCGACGGAAACTCATGCAGCCATTGCCGCCGTCACCGGCCTTTACTCGAATCGATACTTCATCAACAAACTTCATAACAAACGCCTCTCGCCATACGGACGAGCCGAAAAACAATCAAGACATAAGACTCTTGCAAAAATGAGCGCAGCGACCCCAAACCACGACACCTACATCGTACGCCGACAGCCCATACAAACAGCTTTGCAAGAGACTCACCCCACAAACGAAAAAGCCCCGTCGCGAGACAGGGCTTTTCCAGCGATCGCGCAATTAAGCTGCGACTACGCTCACGTAACGACGACCGAAGGCGCCTTTTACTTCGAACTTGATCACGCCTTCGACTTTAGCGAAGAGGGTGTGATCCTTACCCATGCCAACGCCGTAGCCAGCGTGGAATTGGGTGCCGCGCTGACGCACGATGATGTTGCCTGCTTTGATAGCCTGGCCGCCATACATCTTCACGCCAAGGCGTTTGGCTTCTGAGTCGCGACCGTTACGGGTACTACCACCAGCTTTTTTGTGTGCCATGAGTTCAATTCTCCTAGTGAGGAATTAGGCTGAAATTAAGCCTGAATACCGGTGATTTTGATCTCGGTGTACCACTGGCGGTGGCCCATACGCTTCATGTGGTGCTTACGACGACGGAACTTGATGATGCGGACTTTATCGTGACGACCTTGGGAGATCACTTCAGCCACAACGGTAGCGCCAGCAACAACTGGAGCACCGATATTCACGTCGTCACCGTTGGCAACCAACAGAACGCGATCAAAGGTAACGGATTCGCCGGTAGCGATTTCCAGTTTTTCGATCTTCAGGTATTCACCTGGGGCGACTTTGTACTGCTTGCCGCCAGTAACGATTACTGCATAAGACATGGTATTTCTCCGATAATCCTGCTCACCCAGCTCTTTATAAGAAGAGGTATTGGCTGGCATGGCTGCATGGGGCTGGAAGGCCCGCTTGCAATTGCGTAAGGCAGGTGCTGCCCAGGAAGTTCAGGGTGCGCGATTGTACGCAAGGCACGAGCGCCTTGCAATAGGCCGTCCATCGCGCCTTGACAGGCCCGGACGTGGGTCCTAGCATGCCGCGCAACCCTTCTGGAGCGACTGTCGCTGATGCAACCCCAAGCTTTCTACCGCGCGGTGGCGGACGATTTTAGCGCCGTCGACGGCATCATCAAGAAGCAGCTGACTTCCCGAGTGCCGCTGGTATCGAAAATCGGCGATTACATTACCTCGGCCGGCGGCAAGCGCCTGCGTCCTTTATTGGTGCTGCTTTCTGGCAAGGCCCTGGGACGTGAAGGCGATGACCTGCGACTGCTGGCCGCCACCATCGAATTCCTGCACACCGCTACCTTGCTGCATGACGACGTGGTCGATATGTCCGGCATGCGCCGAGGCCGCTCGACCGCCAACGCCATGTGGGGCAATGCACCCAGCGTACTGGTCGGCGACTTCCTGTATTCGCGTTCATTCGAAATGATGGTCGAACTGGGCTCCATGCCCGTGATGAAGATCCTTTCGCAAGCCACGCGCATCATCGCCGAAGGCGAAGTGTTGCAGCTGTCGAAGGTTCGTGACGCCAGCACCACCGAAGAAACCTACATGGAAGTCATCCGCGGCAAAACCGCGATGCTCTTCGAAGCCTCGACCCACAGCGCCGCCGCCCTGGCCGGCGCAACGCCCGAGCAGAGCGAAGCACTGCGCATGTTCGGCGATCACCTGGGCGTGGCTTTCCAACTGGTCGACGACCTGCTCGACTATAAAGGCGATGCCGAAACCCTGGGCAAGAACGTCGGTGACGATCTGGCCGAAGGCAAGCCGACCCTGCCGCTGATCTACACCATGCGCGAAGGCACGCCGGAACAGGCCGCCCTGGTGCGCAAGGCGATCCAGAAAGGCGGCATCGAAGACCTGGAGAGCATCCGCGTAGCCGTGGAAGCCTCGGGCTCGCTGGAATACACCGCACAACTGGCTCGCGATTATGTGGCCCGAGCGATCAAATGCCTCGAAGTGCTGCCGCCGAGCGAGTATCGCGATGCGCTGGTCGAACTGAGCGAGTTTTCGGTAGCCCGCACGCACTGATACTCCCTTCGTAGGAGCGAGGCTTGCCGCGAAGGCAATTTGTCAGTCAAATTGATGTCGACTGGTAGATCGCCTTCGCGGACAAGCTTCGCCCCTGCAATTCATGTGTCGCCCCTCACCCGCTAAAAACCCTATACAATGTGCGCTTTTTAGCGATCCTGAATCCAAGGAGCCTTAGTGAGCACGTTGCCACCCTGCCCGAAATGCAATTCCGAATACACCTATGAAGACGGCGCCCAGCTGATCTGCCCTGAGTGCGCCCACGAATGGTCCGCCACCGGCGAAGCCGAAGCGGCATCCGATGACGCGGTGAAAAAGGATTCGGTCGGCAACGTCCTGCAGGACGGCGACACCATTACCGTGATCAAGGACCTCAAGGTCAAGGGCACGTCCCTGGTGGTCAAGGTCGGCACCAAGGTCAAGAACATCCGCCTGTGCGATGGCGATCACGACATCGACTGCAAGATCGACGGCATCGGCCCGATGAAACTCAAATCCGAGTTCGTCAGAAAAGTCTGATATTGCTGTATTCCATCCCGCGCCAAGCGTGGGATGGCACTTCGCCCTCTCCCGTCCCACCCAGCAATTTCACGCAATAGCCAAAGGCCAGCCGTTTTGACCTTACGCAATCTTTACCCGGAAAAAAGCGCAAACCTCTAATCGATCCTTGCTATTTATTGAATAGGAATTATTCTCATTGAAACTATCAATGGAGATGAGAACCCATGACTTATTTGATCGATGCCTGGCTGGATCGCCCGCACCCTTACCTCAGGATCCTTCATCGGGAAACCGGGGAAGTCTGTGCCGTACTGGAAGAGGAGGCCTTGAACGAACTTCAGAATCAGGGTGACCTGGACCTCAGCGGCTTGAGCTCAATCGAGCCTGTGGTGCTCAAGGAAGTGGTGCGCAACCTGTTTCTGTTCTGCTATGCGCGGGCGTTGCGCCCTTCGCATGATCTGCAGCACAAGTTGGAACTATGAAAAACGCAAAACCTGTAGGAGCCGGCTTGCTGGCGATGCAGTCACCTCGGTCCAGACTTCAAACCGGGTAGATCCAATTCGCCAGCAAGCCGGCTCCTACAGGCAGGGCAGTCTTACAGAACGTCGAGCAGTTCGACGTCGAACACCAGAACGCTGTGCGGCGGAATGCTGCCAACGCCTTGAGCGCCGTAAGCCAGTTCACTCGGCACGTACAGGCGCCATTTGCTGCCGGCATTCATCAGTTGCAGGGCTTCGGTCCAGCCAGCGATCACGCCGCCAACCGGGAATTCTGCAGGCTGGCCACGCTCGTAGGAGCTGTCGAACACGGTGCCGTCGATCAGGGTGCCGTGGTAGTGAGTACGCACGGTGTCTTCACGGGATGGCTTGGCGCCTTCACCGGCAGTCAGTACTTCGAACTGCAGGCCGGAGGCCAGGGTGGTGATGCCGTCACGCTTGGCGTTTTCAGCCAGGAAGGCCAGGCCTTCGCCAGCGGCCGCTTCAGCCTTGGCTGCTGCTTCGGCTTGCATGATTTCGCGAATCACCTTGAAGCTCGCGGACATTTCTTCCTGGCCGACACGGCTAGGCAGACCGGCAAACGCGTCGGTCAGGCCGGCCAGGATCGCGTCCAGGCTGACGCCCGGTGGCGGGTTGTCGCGCAGTTGGTCGCCCAACTGACGGCCGATACCGTAGCTGACGCGTGTTTCGTCGGTGGACAGATTTACTTCGGACATGACACTGCTCCGCTGTGCGGACGGCCCGGGAACTTGCCGTGCGTGCACAGCGCGTCCCGGAGCGCCCGGAACCAAAAGGGCCAGCAGACTAGCACAGTTGCCATAGCGTTGATCAGGGGCATCAGCCCTGATGCGGTGAACGCTGCTCGATCGGCACTTTCAGGCTTTCTTCAATGCCACCCAGCCCGCACATCTCGTCATGCACCAGAGTGTGCACCAGATTGAAGTTCAACTTGGGAAAGGAGCGCAGCACATCACGGGCGTGCTCAACTGATCGCAGGTGCATCATGTGGCCGTGGGTATCGCTCAACGGATACGCCGCGCCATGCATCCGTGCCTCCAGCAAATAGATGCCTCCCTCCAGCGAGATCAGGTTCAGCTCATCGACTTTCCCGGCGACGGCATAAGCATTCAACTCTTGCAGGTTCATGAAACACACCTCACGCATTGGCGAACCAAGACATCTACAGGCATATGCCTCGGCACCTCAAAGCACAAGCCAAAAACGACGCCGCCCGTCTGTTTCTGCAACAGACGGGCGGCGGCACAGCGATCAGCAACAGGTGATCAGTGCTTGGTCACTTTATCCAGGTAACCCATGGCGAACGCTGACACGACGAAGGTCATATGGATGATCACGTACCACTGCAAATGCTCGGGATCGACATTTTTGGCGTCCATGAAGATGCGCAGCAGGTGGATGGACGAAATGGCCACGATGGAGGCGGCCACTTTCATCTTCAGCGACGAAGAGTCCATGGTACCCAGCCAGTTGAGCTTTTCCTTGCTGTCGTCGATGTCCAGTTGCGAGACGAAGTTTTCGTAACCGGAAATCATCACCATCACCAGCAAACCGCCCACCAGCGCCATGTCGATCAACGACAGCAGAACCAGAATCAGGTCCGATTCGGCCATCGAAAATACATTGGGTATGACGTGGAAGACTTCCTGGAAAAATTTAAGCGCCAGCGCCAACAACCCAAGGGACAAGCCAAAGTAGATCGGCGCCAGCAACCAGCGGGATGCGTACATTGCGTTTTCGATAAAGCGTTCCATTGAATCTCACAGGTGGTCTGAAAATGGACGCGAGTATAACAGCCACCTGCCCTTCCTCAGAAGCGGCCATAAACCACCGGGAATCTGCCACCTGCGCGGTGTGTGGCAACGTTTTCTGCTAGTGTCCAGATCATTGATATTGCCGTGATATCGGACAGGAAGACTGGAAATGGATGTGCGACTACCCCTGACGAGTGCCGGAATCTGCCTGGCCGTGCTGCTGAGCGGCTGTTCGCCCAGCGAAGAGAAACGCCAGGTGAGCCTCGAGGAAAAGACTGCGCAGTTCGAAAAATCGCTGGATGCGATCGAGGATCCGAAACTCAAGGATGCCGTGGCCGAGCTCGGCGGTTCGCTGCTGTTGCTTGAACGGGCGCAACTCAAGCTCGACAGCAAACCATTGGAAACCGAGTACGGCGAAGACGTCCTCGCCGTGCTAAAGCACTACCCCACGCCACAAGCGCTGGTCGATACCTACATCAACGGCCTGTTCGTACTGCATAAAGATTCCAGTTCAGATTACCTGACCGACCTGCAGCCGGTATTCCCCTTCAATTTCAGTATTCCGGCGGCCTTCATTTTCCCTCATGGGTTGCAATGGCAGTCGGTGACCCTGAGCAATAAACGGGTGATAGCCTTTCAGCCGGAATGGTCGGAAACCGATCCCGGCATTCAGTTGAGTCCTTCGAGTTCAAACCTGACCAACCCTGATGACCTGACGGTGGCCTACCCCTTCATCGACGGGCTCGACGTCGACATCAAGAATCAGCCTCAGCCGGTCAGCCTGCAAGGCACGGTGGAGGTCATCGCACCTCGCCGGCTCTATAGCTTCGACCTGACGAAAAAGGACGAGGGCCAGACCCGCACCAATGACAACCTGAGCGTCACCTTGATCAAGCTGGGCACCAACTATGCCGAAGTCGAGTTCAGCAACAGTGCGCCACAAGCCCCCGAGATCGGGGAAACCCCGCTGAACCCATTGATCGTCCAGGCCCGGGACGCCACCGGGCAATTTCTCTCACGCTCTGGCTCAATCAACGAAACCGCTACAAAAATCGCCTTCTACCAAAAGCAGCTGGCGAAGATGCAGCAACAAAAGGTCTGGAGCGAGGCGCTGGAAAAACAACTCGATGATGAGCAACGCAACTTCGAGAAACAACAAACCCACCGTTATTCAAAAGTGTATTTCAACGGTCCCATCGAAACCCTCGAAGTCAGCCTGCTGGACTTCTCGAGCGCCACGGTAACCCGCAAGGACTTGAACCTGCCGGTACGCCGTTTCGACCGCAGCACCACGGACAAGGCCATCCAACCGCTGAACCTGCCGGTGGTGGTATATGACGACCAGGCCTCGACATGGCTCAAGGGGGCAACGCTGACTGAGGAACAACTGAAAAAAGGCGTGAGCATCAGCCAATCGGTCGAAGACCCCAGCGCCGCGCTAATCGAATTCAATCACTTGAGAAGCTTCAATGACGAGTTGCTGGGGTCGTCATTCAACCCCGGTGAAAGCCCGGTCAGTTTCTTCACCGAGGACAGCCGTGGCAAACGGGATGAACCCATTGAATTGCCACCGCAGGCCTATCAGGTCGACCCATTACGCGGCAGCATCACCTACGATCTGAACCTGTTCCCGGAAACACCGGCTTATGTGGTGGGCTCCATACCGTTGTTTCTTGCGACCATCGACAAAAAGACCTTCGATGCCCATCAATTGCCCAAGGGGCTGGAGTTCAAAGGCAACACGCTAGTGGTGGATCTCAAGAAATTTCCCGAACAGGACTGGCGCTTTTTCACCAAGGATGAGAGCGGCAATTACCTCAAGGAAATTCTAGCGGTCAATCATCTCGCGAGCGCAGAAGGGCCGGCGCTGTTTGCCGTACATTACTTCTATGGGCAGCCCACACGCCTGGAGACCTATCAACGAACTGACCTCGCCACCGTGCCCTACGGTTTCGAGGTCAGACTCGACAAGGCCGACTTGAGCAAACTGCCCGAATAGCAGAAGTCAGTGTTCGGGACGAAATTCGAAGCCACCCACGTTACGGCAGCGGCCGCCATTGATTTCCCGCAGCTGGGCTTGCAGATGCAGGCACCAGATTTGCGGATCATCGGCCAGCTCATAGCCGTGCAGTGTCAGGCTTTCAACAATGGTGTCGAGGATGGTTTCAGCCGCAAAGGGGCCATGGAACGGGCCTTGGGCTTTGATGGCTGAAGGTTGCTCGCCAGCCATTCCGGCGGCGAAGAGCAAGGTCCACATCCCCGTATCCCCGGCCAGCGGCTTGATGGCGCATTCGATACGGGTCACGAGACCCAGGCATTGACGAGTGAGGCAGAGGTTGCGCGACATGGCGGCGACCCTCGGTCGATCCGGTATTCAGCCCTCATGGGAAAGGCTGTTTCGATCCAGTGATTACTGTCCTTGTCCTTGAGCAGAGAATAGAAGAAAAGAACGAGTTGCAGACCAATCGACACCAGAAGGCGCCGAATGGTCATAGTGTGAATATTGACGCCAGAGTGATGGCGTTTTTTTGTTGAATACACCGTGTAAAAATGCAGAAGCGAGCCTGCTCGCGATGGCGGTGTGCCAAACAACATAATGTTGAATGTCAGTCCGCTTTCGCGAGCAGGCTCGCTCCTACAGTGGATCGGTGCGAAGTTCAGGCTTGCATCAAGCCGGTTTGGCCTCCACCAACGCCTCGATCGCCATTTCCTTCTCGGCTTCCTTCAGGTCGTCCTCGTTGATCATCTCCGCGATGACCCGCAAGCGCTCCACCACCCGCGCATTGACGCTGCCTTCAGGGAATTCGCCATTCTCGTCCGGCTCACCCGCAGGCTCACCCACCAGCAGGCTCAACGCCTCATCGGCCTGGCGTACCGCATAAACGTGGAATTGCCCGGCGCGCACCGCCGCCAGCACTTTTTCATCCAGCATCAGCGTGGCGACGTTGGCCTGGGGAATGATCGCCCCCTGCTCGCCCGTCAACCCGCGGGCTTCGCACAGACGGAAGAAGCCTTCGATCTTCTCGTTGACCCCTCCCACTGCCTGTACTTCACCGAACTGGTTGATCGAACCGGTAATCGCAAAGCACTGCTTGAGCGGAGTTTTCGACAAGGCCGAAATCAGTGTGCATGCCTCACCGAGTGAAGCGCTGTCGCCATCCACATAACCGTAGGACTGCTCAAGGGCGATACTGGCGGAAATGGCCAACGGGAATTCCTGGGCGTAACGGCTGCCCAGGTATCCGGTGAGGATCATCACGCCTTTGGAGTGAATGGGCTGGCCGAGGTTGACCTCGCGCTCGATGTCGACGATGCCGCTGCCCCCCGGGTACACCGTGGCGGAAATCCGCGCCGGCACGCCGAAGGCCGAATCGCCGACCTCCAGCACCGTCAAGCCGTTGCACTTGCCGACAGCCGCGCCATCGGTATCGATCAGGATGATCCCCGCCAGCATGTCATCGAGAATCCGCGCCGACACGCGCCCGGTGCGGGTAGCCTTGGCTTTGAGCGCACGTTCGATGTGCCCGGCGTCGGTCATTTCATCGCCGGCCAGATGGCGAATGAAATCCGCCTCGCTGACCAATTGGAACAAATCACCGATACGCGCCGACAAGCGCCCTTGATGCTCGGCCAGACGCGCACTGTAGGTCGCCAGGCGCGCCACCGCATCGGCGGTCAGCGGCGCCATGCCTTCCTCGGAAGTGCGGGTTTTGAGCAACTGGGCGAACTGTTCCAGGCTCTCGTCGACCATCGGGATGTCTTCGTCGAAGTCCACCAGCACGCGGAACATTTCCTGGAAGTCCGGATCGAGGTCCTGCAGCGTGTAATACAGCGAACGGGCACCAATGATGACGACTTTGACCTGCAAAGGAATGTGCTGCGGGTTCAGCGTGACAGTGGCGAAACGGCCCATTTCGCCCAGCGGCGATTCCATTTTCAGCTTGCGCGATTGCAGGGCTCGCTTCAGCGCATCCCACACGAAAGGCTCGCTGAGCATTTTTTCCGCTTCGAGAATCAGGAAACCGCCATTGGCGCGATGCAGTGCACCCGGGCGTAATTGCCGATAGGTGGTGTACAGCGCGCCCTGATCGGTGCTGTATTCAATGCGGCCGAACAGGTTTTCGTAGGTCGGGTGCGGTTCAAACACCACGGGCGCGCCGCCACTGGCCGAATGGCCGACCACCAGGCTCGGTGCGTATTGTTCCTCGAGCAATTTGCGGGCGACGGCGTCGGTCTTGCTGTCGTCTACCAATTGCTCGACCACGGTCTTGAGCAGATACACCTGCATCGCTTGCAAATACCCGCACACGGCGGCGTTCTCGGCGTACTTCTCCGACAACGGCGACAGCAGCGGCTGCAGGGCCAGGGTGATGGTTTCTTCGTTGAGGTGGCGCAGTTGATTGCTCGATTCACGCTTCCATTGCGGCAGGCTGGCGAGCTCTTCGTTCAAGCGCTCCTCCAAAGCCGAGATGTCGTCGTGGAATCGATCGCGTTCGGCTTCCGGCAACTGCGCGAACTCCGCTTCGTCCAACGCCTTGCCTTCGCTCATCGGTGTGAAGGCGATGTTGCTGGCATCGCGGTACAGCGCGACTTCCTTTTCCAGGGCCAGGCGCTCGATCACGTCCAGCGCCTTGTCATAGCGCTGGTTGAAGGCGCGGTCGATGGCGCTTTTTTTCTGCTGGTAGGACGGGTGTTCGAACACCGCTGGAAAAGTCGCCAGCAGGTTATCGATCAAGCCGTTGATATCCCCCATGAAGGCACCGGCGGTGCCCGACGGCAGTTCCAGGGCACGCGGCTCGCGCGGCTCATCGAAATTATTGACGTAGACCCAGTCCGCCGGGGTCTGCAGGCGCTTGCCTTCGGCTTTCAGGTAGCGTTTGACGAAGGAGAACCGGCCGGTGCCGGGCTCGCCCATGACGAACACGTTGTAACCGGGGCGTGGCATGGCCACACCGAACTGCAAGGCTTCGACCGCACGTTCCTGGCCAAGCACACCGCGAAAGGGCTCCAGATCATTGGTGGTAGAGAAGCTGAACTGTTCAGCGGAAAACGGACGGGTCAGCGCTTCGGGCGCTAGACGCAAGCTGGCAGCAACAGGATCAGGCATCGGGCTTCCTTACATCAGGCGGGGCAGATAGCGGCATTCTGGCGCTGCCTGTGCCTGACTGGCAAGGAGCGCCTGCGGCCAAAGCATAGACAAGTCGCTGCGCCCCGATGAGCTTGCGTCAAATCACTGTTTTCAACGAATGTTTTGCAAAAAATCACGGAACTGCGCGATCGTGCCTAAACTCCAAACTGCGCGGCTGGACTTATAACCGGCCCAACTGACGTCGGAACGCCGTCAGACCCCTTGTCCATTGGTATGCACATAAAGAGAACAAAGCTATGAAACGGATTCTTCTCGGTACTCTCTTCACCGCTGTATCCATCAACGCCATGGCTCAGGCGCCAGGCGGCCCGGATTGCGGTTGGGGCAACATGCTGTTCGAAGGTCAGCGTGGCACCCCGGCTCACTTCCTGGCATCCACCACCAACGGCACTTCCGGCAATGCAACCTTCGGTATGACTTCCGGTACCAACGGTTGCTCCACCAACGCGTCGCTGACCTATGGCGGCAAATCCTGGTTTGCCATGAATGGCATGATGAACGAGCTGTCCGAAGACATGGCCAAGGGTCAGGGCGAAGCGCTGACTACTTACGCCGTGGTACTGGGCGTGGCGCCGGAAGACCGTGCGCACTTCGCCGCCGTCACTCACCAGCACTTCCAGCAGATCTTCAGCAAGGCTGACGTGACTGCAGAAGATGTGCATACCAACACCCTGGCCGTTCTGAAGAGCGATCCTCGTCTGGCCAAGTACGCTACTCAGGCTTAAGCTCGATCAGCCCGTTTCTCTTCGGAGAGCGGGCTTTTATTTTTTCGACCTGCCCTTCTTCGGGTCTTTGTTTTTTCCTGTTTAAGTTGCCGACTATGCTCAAACGCCTTGCCTGGCTGGCGCTCTGTGTCTGCGCCCCGCTGTCCGCCGCGCCCGTTATCGACAATCAACGTTTGCAGCAACTGGCCAACGATCCTTTCTGGATTTCACTGGGCCATTACGAAACCGCCAAGCTCGGCGGCTGGCGCAGCTATGTCAGCGATCCGAAGTTCTTCCTTGCCGCCGATGGCAACGCACACCCGGACCGTGAACTGGCGGCCACCGTGCAAGCGCTGTACGCGCCCGCCAGCGCGGGCGAGCAGCACGCTCAATGCGTTTATCCGGCGCGCACCCGTTGGCTCAAAGCACAGCTCAACCTGACAGATCTGCCAGTCCTGGACTGCGCCGAATTCAAGCAATGGTTCAAGGATGTCTCGCCCCACAGCGCGGTAATGATCTTCCCCGCGGCGTATTTGAACAGCCCTTCCTCGATGTTCGGCCACACCCTGCTGCGTATCGATCAGGCGGATGTGCAAAGCGACAAGACTTCGCTGCTCAGCTACGCAATCAACTTCGGTGCGTACATCGAAGGTTCGGACAACAGCATTCTCTATGCCTGGAAAGGCTTGATGGGCGGTTACCCGGGGTTGTTTGCCCTGGTGCCGTATCAGGAAAAACTCTCGGAATACCGCAGCCTGGAAAACCGCGACCTGTGGGAATACCGGCTCAACCTGACCCAGCAGGAAACCGCGCGCATGGTCGAGCATGTCTGGGAGTTGAAGCAGATCAAGTTCGACTACTTCTTCTTCGACGAAAACTGCTCCTATCGCCTGCTGGAACTGTTGCAAGTGGCCCGCCCGAGCCTGCGCCTGACCGAACAATTCCCTCTGACCGCCATTCCCACCGACACCGTCAAAGCGGTGAAAGACGCAGGGCTGGTCGAGTCGATTGAGTATCGTCCATCCCGCGAACGGGAGTTGTTGAGCCGCGCCGAGCCGTTGTCCGATGAAGAACAACAATGGGTGCTGACCGTAAGCGCCGACCAGAAGCAACTGCAAACCCCGGCCTTCAAGGCCCAGCCTCGCGCGCGCCAGGCACTGATCATCGACGCGGCCTATCGTCTTGAACGGTATCGCGCCAACGGCCAGGAACGCGATCCGCAGCGGGCACAGCGCAGCTTCGAACTGCTGCGGGCGATCAACCAGAACCCGGCACCGGAACTGGACATCCCGCAACCCGGCCTGCCAGAGGATGGTCATGAATCCCGCACGTGGCAGGCCGGTCTAGGTACCCGTGGCGACCGCGCCTTTGGCGAATACGGTTTGCGCATGGCCTATCACGACCTCAACGACAACTCGGAAAGCTTCCCCCTTGGCGCGCAGATCGAAATCCTGCAACTGAAGCTGCGCCAATACGAAGGCAATGATTGGCAGGTGCAGCAACTGGACCTGGCGACCATTCGTTCCCTGACCCCGCGCAACGAGCTGCTGCAACCGCTGTCGTGGCAGGTGACCGGCGGCCTGGAACGGGTGCCGGGCAAGCATGACGATGAAACCCTGGTCAGCCACGTCAATGGCGGTGGCGGCGGCACCTGGCAACTGGCCGACGACATGCTCGGCTTTGCCTTGGGCACTGTGCGGGTGGAGCACAACAATGACTTCGCCGAATTCATTTCTCCGGCAACAGGTTTCAACACCGGCCTGCTCTGGAAAAACCCGCTGGGTAACTTGAGCCTTGAGACCAGGGGCGATTTCTTCACCAATGGCGAAGTGCGCCGCTCCATCAGTTTGAACCAGCAATGGGAGCTATCGCGCAACCTGGGCCTGCGCCTGAGCGCCCAGCGCGAATTCAGCCACCTGGCTTCGCCGGAGAACGAAGTGATGCTTGAGGTGAAGTGGTATCACTACTGATTTGAGTCGCTTTCAGACATTCAAAGAAACCAAATGCCAGCAACCATGGCCCAAACCCTATAACGGGAGAAAACCATGAGTCGCGCCTTCGTCAATGAAGATAACGCCGCCGCGCAAGCCGATCAGCCAGTTGAACGGCAGGTCAGTGCGCAACCCAACTACGTCACGCCGCAAGGGTTGAAGTTGTTGCAGGAAAAAGTCGCCGAGCTGCAAGCGCTGCATGCCGAACAATCGGCCAGGATCGACCAGACCGACAAACAACGCCTGGTCGACCTCGAACGGGACCTGCGCTACTTCAAGCAGCGATTGAGCAGCGCACAGGTTGCAGCTGTCGCCACTTCAACCGAAAAAGTGCAGATCGGCAGCTGGGTGACCTACGCCGATGAGCATGACAGCGAACACCGGGTACAATTGGTGGGCGAAGATCAGGCCGATGCCGCCCATGGCCTGATCAATTGGGGCTCGCCACTGGGTCGGGCGTTGCTCGGCGCACAACTCGGTGACGAGGTGCTGTGGCAACGCCCGGCCGGTGATCAAGTGATCGAAGTGATCCGCATCGAACCGGCTTAAACCACACCCTGAGCAAGCATCGCATCGGCGACTTTGACGAAGCCGGCGATGTTCGCGCCCTTGACGTAATTGACCTGACCGTTCTCTTCGCCGTAATGCACACAGGCGTGGTGGATCGACTGCATGATCGCGTGCAGCTTGCTGTCCACCTCACCGCCGGTCCACAGCAGACGCATGGCGTTCTGCGACATCTCCAGACCGCTGACGGCAACGCCACCGGCATTGGACGCCTTGCCCGGGGCGAACAGGATCCCCGCCTCGATGAACAGGTCCACTGCTTCCAGCGTGGTCGGCATGTTCGCGCCCTCGGCCACGCAGATGCAGCCATTGCGCAGCAGAGCGCGAGCCGCCTCGGCATCCAGTTCGTTTTGCGTGGCGCAAGGCAGCGCGATATCGCACCTCAGCCCCCACGGGTGTTGCCCGGCAAGGAACTCAAGACCAAAACGGCCGGCCAATTCGCTGATGCGCCCGCGCTGGACGTTTTTCAGCTCCAGCACCGCGCTCCATTGCTCTTCGGTCAAACCGCTTTCGCAGTACAGCGTGCCTTCGGAATCCGACAGCGAGATCACCTTGCCCCCCAGGTCCATGACCTTGCGCGCAGCGTATTGGGCGACGTTGCCGGAACCGGAAATCGCCACACGCTTGCCCTCGACGGTTTGCTCGCGACGCTTGAGCATTTCCTCGGCAAAGTAAACGCAACCGAAACCCGTCGCTTCCGGGCGGATCAGGCTGCCGCCGTAGCTTGGACCTTTACCGGTCAGCACGCTGGTGAACTGGTTGCTCAAGCGCTTGTACTGACCGAACAGGAAACCGATCTCGCGGGCACCGACGCCGATGTCTCCGGCCGGCACGTCAACGTCGGCGC
Organism: Pseudomonas sp. Sample_22; assembly: GCF_004307635.1. NCBI lineage: Bacteria > Pseudomonadati > Pseudomonadota > Gammaproteobacteria > Pseudomonadales > Pseudomonadaceae > Pseudomonas > Pseudomonas sp. Sample_22. The sequence continues at coordinate 86,783 of NZ_RCNY01000084.1, read as the reverse complement.
CGATGTGCCGGTACAGCTCGCTCATGAAAGCCTGGCAGAAGCGCATGACTTCGGCATCGCTTTTGCCTTTGGGGTCGAAGTCCGAACCGCCCTTGCCACCGCCCATGGGCAGCGACGTCAGCGAGTTCTTGAAGGTCTGCTCGAAGGCGAGGAATTTCAGCACGCCGAGGTTAACCGAAGGATGGAAGCGCAAACCGCCCTTGTACGGACCGATGGCACTGTTCATCTGGATGCGGAAGCCACGGTTGACCTGCACCTTGCCATGATCATCGACCCAGGAAACCCGAAACACGACTGCCCGCTCCGGTTCACAGATGCGTTCCAGAATGCCCGAGGTCAGGTAGTGCGGATTGGCTTCGAGAAACGGCCACAGGCTGCGCAGGACTTCTTCGACAGCCTGGTGAAATTCGGGTTGATCCGGGTCGCGTTTTTTCAGGCGCGCCAGGAAAGATTCGACGGATTCGATCATGAAGAGTCTCGGCAAATTTATTGTCGTTGGGAGAGATTGCGCCGGACTTTAACAAACGGATCGCGCACAGGAACAGAGCAAAATGTCGCTTCTATGAAATTAAATGGTGCACAGGATATAAATCAGACCGGTTTTTAGCCCTATTTTGCACTTGAATGGTGAGATCAGACTCAAATTATGCACCAACAGTTATATCGCCATCGCTGGCAAGCCAGCTCCCACAGTGTCAGCGGTGACTACATTTCCGGGCATGACAAAAATCCTGTGGGAGCTGGCTTGCCAGCGATGAATTCACCGCAGTATTCCTGAAAAAAACCGGGCAAAAAAAAACGAAGCCCGAAGGCTCCGCTCTTTATGCAACCAACCCAATCAGGCCAGTTTCTTGTGCCGTACACGATGCGGCTGGGCAGCTGCTTCGCCGAGACGCTTTTTACGATCGGCTTCGTATTCGGTGTAGTTACCTTCGAAGAACACCGCTTGGGAATCGTCTTCGTACGCCAGGATGTGCGTCGCGACGCGGTCCAGAAACCAGCGATCGTGAGAGATCACAATGGCGGCGCCCGGGAAGTCCAGCAGGGCTTCTTCCAGGGAACGCAGGGTTTCAACGTCGAGGTCGTTGGACGGTTCGTCGAGCAGCAGGACGTTGCCGCCCTCCTTCAGGGTCAGCGCCAGGTGCAAGCGACCACGCTCACCACCGGACAGGTCCTTGACGAACTTCTGCTGGTCGCCGCCCTTGAAGTTGAAGCGACCGACATAGGTACGCGACGGGATCTCGTAGTTGCCGATGCGGATCTGGTCGGAACCGTCGGAGATCTGCTGGAACACGGTCTTGCTGCCGTCCAGGTCTTCGCGGCTCTGGTCGACACAAGCCAGTTGCACGGTTTCACCGACTTCGATGCTGCCCGAATCCGGAGTTTCCTTGCCCATCAGCATGCGGAACAGGGTGGATTTACCAGCACCGTTACCGCCGATCACGCCAACGATGGCGCCTTTAGGCATGGAGAACGACAGGTTGTCGATCAGCACGCGATCGCCATAACCCTTGGTAACGTTCTTGAACTCGATGACCTTGTCGCCCAGGCGTGGACCGGCCGGGATGTAGATCTCGTTGGTTTCGCTGCGCTTCTGGAATTCCTGCGATTGCATTTCTTCGAAGCGTTGCAGACGAGCCTTGGATTTCGACTGGCGGGCCTTGGCGCCTTTGCGCACCCATTCCAGTTCTTCCTTCATGGCTTTTTCGTGAGCCGACTGCTGCTTGGATTCCTGGGCCAGACGATCGGACTTGGCTTCCAGCCAACCCGAATAGTTGCCCTCATAAGGAATGCCCGCGCCGCGGTCGAGTTCCAGGATCCAGCCCGCGACGTTGTCGAGGAAGTAACGGTCGTGCGTGATCGCGACCACGGTGCCCGGGAAGTCGTGCAGGAAGTGCTCCAGCCAGGCGACGGAATCGGCATCCAAGTGGTTGGTCGGTTCGTCGAGCAGCAGCATGTCCGGCGCGGACAGCAGCAGACGGCACAGGGCCACACGGCGCTTTTCACCACCGGAGAGGTGTTCGACCTTGGCATCCCAGGCCGGCAGACGCAGCGCATCGGCGGCGACTTCCAGCTGACGCTCAAGGTTGTGGCCGTCGCTGGCCTGCAGGATCGCTTCGAGCTTGGCCTGTTCAGCGGCCAGTTTGTCGAAGTCGGCATCCGGATCGGCGTAGGCCGCATAGACCTCGTCCAGGCGCGCCTGGGCGTCCTTGATCACGCTGACCGCTTCCTCGACCACTTCACGCACGGTCTTGGTCGGATCAAGTTGTGGCTCTTGCGGCAGATAACCGATATTCAGGTCCGGCATCGGACGCGCTTCGCCGTCGAATTCAGTGTCGACGCCGGCCATGATTTTCAGCAGCGTGGATTTACCCGAGCCGTTTAACCCGAGTACGCCGATCTTGGCGCCCGGGAAGAACGACAAAGAGATGTTTTTCAGGATTTCCCGCTTCGGCGGAACAACTTTACCCAGCCGATGCATGGTGAATACGTATTGAGCCATGGAGAACCTTGGGTCAGTGACTATGAATGATTGGAGCGCAGGCGATGCCCGGGCCAGACCGTGCGCGTTCTACGCTTGACGAGGGCAATGCGTGCGCGCTGAAAGAAGTCTGATTCTAGGAGCTGGAACGCTCCCGCGTAACCGGCAAAGCTACCTGAATGACAGGTGGCCGTCCAGCCGAGCGGGGCTGGCACTTTGCCACAACTCAAGGCATGCTAGCCGCCCTTCGGGCGTCCGGCTTATAGTGCACGTCGCGCCAGTCCAGCCAAACCGCAGGATTAAAGTTTGTCCAACGTCCCTTCGTCCCTGATCACCAGTGCCCCCACTGCGGCGCCCGGCTCGCCCCTGCGCGGCACCCTCAAAGGCGCGCTCGCGACACTGGTGCTGATGCTGCTCGCCCTGATGTTCTGGCAGCTCCTGGATCAGTTGCGCGAGACCCAAAAAACCCAGCGCCAGTACACCATCGACTACACCGCTGACCTGGCAGCGCAAGTCAGTCTGAACATGGCGCTCAACGCGCGGATCGCCCTCAATCTGCTGCCGATTGTCGAACAGCCGCAAACAGCCGACGAACAGCAGGAGTTGCTGCGCAAGCTGCAAAAGTCCCTGCCCGATCTGATCAGCCTTGCCTTGCTGAGCCCCTCGGGCAGGATCCTGAATGACAGCGCCAGCAACAGCGAAGATGCCGACTATCTGGCCGAGCTGGTCCGGCGCAGTCGTGCCCAGCCTCATTACTTCAGCAATGCCATCGATGGCTCGGTGGTGCACCTGTTGCTGCATCAAGCCAGCGGCAGTACCCGCGGCTATTGGGCCCTGCGCCTGAAACCAACGTTTTTCACGACCTTGACCAAGCTCAATGAAGCGGGTGACCGGCCATTGTGGCTGGTGGAAAACCGCTTCAATCACCAAATCATCAGTCGTGATGAATCACTGCCGCTGGTCAATCCAGGCACGCTGACCCAGGACGATCTGACCAACAGTGTGCTGACGGTTCCCCTGAGCAGCAGCGACTGGCAACTGCGCGGCCTGTTCGATCGCCACCGCGTGCTCGAAGAACTGCTGCCCGCCTTTATCGGCAAATGCCTGCTGGGGCTGGCCTTCTCGATGCTGCCGTTCATCGTTCTACTGAACATGCGCCGCCGCCAGCGCCAATTACATGAAGGCCGGCGCCGCTATCAGGAGATTTTCGAGGGCACCGGTGTTGCGCTGTGCGTGCTCGATGTGGCCAGCCTCAAGAACGTATTCGACAAAGCCCGATTGCACAGTAACGAGCAACTGCATACCTGGCTTGCCGATCCGGAACAACGTCGGCAATTGCTGCAAGAACTGCGGATTACCGAGGTCAACCAGGTGGCCCTGCAACTGCTCAATGTCAACACCACCCAACAGGCCTGGGACTTGCTGATAGACGGCAACCCGCTGGACGGCAGTGCCATCGGTAATAAGGTGCTCGAAGCGCTCCTCAACCGGCAGGAGCAGCTGGAACTGGAGATCAAACTGCAGGACGCCACAGGCCGCGATCAGCACCTGTGGCTGGTGCTGCGCCTGCCGCAAGACCTGGCCGACTATAAAGCGGTAATCCTGAGCATCACCGACATCACCAGCCGCAAGCTCATCGAGCTGTCTTTGCAAGAGCGCGAAGGGTTCTGGTCGGATGTGGTGCGTACCGTGCCCGATCACTTGTACGTGCAGGACGTGATCAGCCAGCGGATGATCTTCAGCAATCACCATCTGGGCCAGACGCTGGGCTACAACCGCGCTGAACTGCAGCAGATGGGCGAGTATTTCTGGGAGATCCTCCTGCATCCCGACGATGCCGACTTCTACCACCGTTCACGCCAGAGCCAGCGCCTGGGTGGTTACAGCCAACTGTTGCAATGCCAATTGCGCTTTCGTCACCGCGACGGTGAATGGCGGCGCTTCGACATTCGTGAACAGGCCCTGGCGCGGGACAAGCATGACCAGGTGACGCGCATCATCGGCGTGGCCAAGGACGTCACCGAACAGATCGAAGCCAGCGAGTCCCTGCGCGACAGCGAGCAGCGTTACCGGATGCTCGCGGAAAGCATCAGCGATGTGATTTTCTCCACCGACAGCCGCATGGCCCTCAATTATGTCAGCCCGTCGGTGCAAGCCGTACTCGGCTACGACGCCGAGTGGATTTTCCAGAATGGCTGGCAATCGACCATTGCCAACCCTCACCAACTGACCGGTATCTACAGCCTGATGGAACGGGTCGGCAAAGCCCTGGACCAGCCCGACCAGTTGGCACTGTTGCGCAACCAGGTGCAGACCCAACTGTTCCTGTTTGACTGCCTGCGCGCAGACGGTCGCAAGATCCCGATCGAGTTGCGCCTGGTGCTGGTCTGGGACGAGCACGGCGCCTTCGAAGGCGTGCTCGGTGTCGGACGTGATATCAGTCAGCAACGTCGCGCCGAAAAGGACCTGCGCATGGCCGCTACGGTTTTCGAGCATTCGACCTCGGCGATCCTGATCACTGACCCGGCCGGCTACATCGTCCAGGCCAACGAAGCCTTCAGCCGTGTCAGTGGCTATGCCGTGGAACAAGTACTCGACCAGTTGCCGAACATGCTGACCGTCGACGAGCAGCAGGAAGCTCACCTGCGTTATGTGCTCATGCAACTCAATCAGCACAGCACCTGGGAAGGCGAAGTCTGGTTGCGGCGCCGCAACGGTGAGCATTATCCGGCGTGGGTTGGCATCACCGCTGTGCTGGACGACGAAGGCGACCTCGCCAGTTACGTGTGCTTCTTCAGCGACATCAGCGAGCGCAAGGCCAGCGAGCAGCGGATTCATCGCCTCGCTTATTACGATGCACTGACGCACCTGCCTAACCGCACGCTGTTCCAGGACCGCTTGCACACGGCGCTGCAAGCGGCCGAACGTCAGAAGTCCTGGGTGGTGCTGATGTTCCTCGACCTGGACCGTTTCAAACCGATCAACGATTCCCTGGGCCACGCCGCCGGCGACCGCATGCTCAAGGAAATGGCGACGCGCCTGCTCGGTTGCGTCGACGATGACGACACCGTGGCGCGCATGGGCGGTGATGAGTTCACCCTGCTCCTGCAACCGCGCGCCAATCGTGAAATTGCCTTGAACCGGGCCATTCACGTAGCGGAACAGATTCTCGCCAGCCTGGTAAAACCCTTCGTGCTCGAAGGCCGCGAATTCTTCGTCACCGCCAGTATTGGCATCGCCCTGAGCCCGCAGGACGGCAACGAACTCAGCCAGCTGATGAAGAACGCCGACACGGCGATGTACCACGCCAAGGAACGCGGCAAGAACAACTTCCAGTTCTATCAGGCGGACATGAACGCCAGCGCTCTGGAGCGTCTGGAGCTGGAAAGCGACCTGCGCCACGCTCTGGAGCAGAATGAATTCGTGCTGTATTACCAGCCGCAATTCAGCGGCGACGGCAAACGTTTGACCGGCGCCGAGGCCCTACTGCGCTGGCGCCATCCGCGCCGTGGCCTGGTGCCGCCAGGGGACTTCATTCCGGTGCTGGAAGAGCTCGGCCTGGTGGTGGATGTGGGTGACTGGGTGATCAGTGAAGCCTGCCGTCAACTCAAGACCTGGCATCAGGCCAGATTGCGCGTGCCGAAGGTGTCGGTGAACATTTCCGCGCGGCAATTCTCCGACGGCCAACTCGGCATGCGGATCGCCACCATTCTCAAGGAAACCGGCTTGCCGCCGGCGTGCCTGGAACTGGAGCTGACCGAAAGTATCCTGATGCGAGAAGTCAGTGAGGCGATGCAGATTCTCGACGGCCTGAAAAATCTTGGCCTGAGCATTGCTGTCGATGACTTCGGCACCGGTTATTCATCGCTCAACTACCTCAAGCAGTTCCCGATCGACGTGCTGAAAATCGACCGCACCTTCGTCGACGGCCTGCCATCCGGCGAACAGGACGCGCAGATTGCCCGCGCGATCATCGCCATGGCCCACAGCCTCAACCTGGCGGTGATCGCCGAGGGCGTGGAAACCCATGAGCAGCTGGATTTCCTCAGGGAGCACGGTTGCGACGAGGTTCAAGGCTACCTGTTCGGCCGCCCGATGCCGGCCGGGCAGTTTGAAGTGCAGTTCAGCAATGATGCGCTGTTCATGTTCGACTGAGACGTTGTGGTGAAACAGCCGGGCCTCATCGCTGGCAAGCCAGCTCCCACAATGTCCGTGTCGGTCGTGAATTGATCGTTCCCACGCAGAGCGTGGGAACGATCAACAACACAAGACCCTGTGGGAGCTGGCTTGCCAGCGATGGGGCCGGCACAGGTGCCGCATATCCGGTCATGAAGCCCACTTGTCTGCGACATGATGCCGTTTCATATGCCATCTAAAACCCATTGGGTTAGAATGCCCCCCTTTTCCGCCCCCGATCCTTGAGGACCGCCATGTTCAGCCGTGATTTGACTATTGCCAAGTACGACGCCGATCTCTTTGCCGCCATGGAGCAAGAAGCTCAGCGCCAGGAAGAGCACATTGAGCTGATCGCTTCGGAAAACTACACCAGCCCTGCGGTGATGGAAGCTCAAGGCTCGGTGCTGACCAACAAGTACGCCGAAGGCTACCCAGGCAAGCGCTACTACGGTGGTTGCGAGTACGTCGACGTCGTCGAGCAACTGGCCATCGACCGCGCCAAAGAACTGTTCGGCGCCGATTACGCCAACGTTCAACCGCACGCCGGTTCGCAAGCCAACGCCGCTGTCTACCTGGCGCTGCTGTCGGCCGGTGACACCATCCTGGGCATGAGCCTGGCCCACGGCGGTCACTTGACCCACGGTGCCAGCGTTTCGTCTTCGGGCAAGCTGTACAACGCCATCCAGTACGGCATCGATGCCAACGGCCTGATCGACTACGACGAAGTCGAGCGCCTGGCAGTCGAGCACAAGCCGAAAATGATCGTGGCCGGTTTCTCTGCCTACTCGCAGATCCTCGACTTCCCGCGCTTCCGTGCAATCGCCGACAAAGTGGGTGCCTACCTGTTCGTCGACATGGCCCACGTGGCCGGTCTGGTTGCCGCGGGCGTCTACCCGAACCCGGTTCCATTCGCTGACGTCGTGACCACCACCACCCACAAGACCCTGCGTGGTCCACGTGGCGGCCTGATCCTGGCTCGCGCCAATGCCGATATCGAGAAGAAGCTGAACTCCGCCGTATTCCCGGGCGCCCAGGGCGGCCCGCTGGAGCATGTGATCGCTGCCAAGGCAATCTGCTTCAAGGAAGCGCTGCAGCCTGAGTTCAAGGCTTACCAGCAACAAGTGGTGAAGAACGCCAAGGCCATGGCCGGCGTGTTCATCGAGCGCGGTTTCGACGTGGTTTCCGGCGGTACCGAAAACCACCTGTTCCTGCTGTCGCTGATCAAGCAGGAAATCTCCGGTAAAGACGCCGACGCCGCGCTGGGCAAAGCGTTCATCACCGTGAACAAGAACTCCGTGCCAAACGACCCACGCTCCCCGTTCGTCACCTCCGGCCTGCGCTTCGGCACTCCGGCAGTGACCACTCGCGGCTTCAAGGAAGCAGAGTGCAAGGAACTGGCCGGCTGGATCTGCGACATCCTGGCAGATCTTTCCAACGAAGCGGTGATCGACGCCGTTCGTGAGAAGGTCAAGGCCATCTGCAAGAAGCTGCCGGTGTACGGCGCTTAATCAGCGTTGCTGAACCGCAGTTGAAAAACCGGCCAGGAAACTGGCCGGTTTTTTTTCGTCGACAAATCAACCTGGTCAGCGCCGCTCTTTATCAAGCTGATCCTGACGCCTTTGCGCTCAAGGCTCGACTGTCGGCTGCGCGAACTTCATGGATAACACATCAGGCAAACCGCCTTCTACCGCATTCAGCAGGGCCTGACCGACACCCGTAATCCCCAGCATCAGCCCCAGGTCCGGGACACTGCCCTCCCCCAAGAAGTCTTCATCGAGGAAGTTATGGAGCACCTGAGAGAGCGCCCCCATGACCCTGGCAATGCCCGGTGCGTTGCCCGTGTCACGGTACTCGCTCAGCAAGCACATGAGATTGCCGAAATCGCCGTGACACAAACTGTAGCCCGAACCCAGCCCCTGTTCCCAAAGGTGGCGCTCACAACGCTCGGCGTCTTGTTCGAGCAAATCCCGGGTGTCGCCATCCAGCGTGCCGCCCATCGTACGTATCAACCAACGTCGGGCAATCAGAATACCCGCGTCGCCATGACACCACTTGATGGTGGACGAAGACCTCGCGTTTTCACGTAAATCAAGCCAGTACCCCTCGACAGTGAGGCGATTTTCAGCCCGTACGTACTGTGCGATCAACTGAGCCAACAGCGGATCGCGGGTCACGTCCCACACCTTGCCCAATGCGTACAGAACACCGGAAATACCATGGGAAAAACCTGTCCACAGCGGCTTGCCCGTGTTTTTTAACAACAACACTCCGTTATCCAGCGTCACTGCCGATTGGATCGATTGCGAGAAACGTTCGATCAGGGGGAGCAATGTCTCACGCTGTTCAAGCTGATAAAGGTTCACCAGTACAGTCACCGCCCCGCACCAGCCATGAATGAAATCGAACTCATCGGCTGTGCTCGGGATATCTGCCAGTTTGCCCAGCAATTCATCGACCTTTGTCTCGTACGTCAGACGACCAGTCATGAGTCGATAATTGACCAACACGTATAAATAGGAGGTCAGGCCGAAATAGGCACTGACCGTCAGTTCACTGGCGAAGTGCCCGTGGGACAGGGCCATGGAGCACAGAATGCGTTCGGCATCCTCCAGATAAGGCAATTCACCGGTGATCCGGTACAGGCTCAAGTAGAAAATCGCCAGGCCGCCCATGCCGTTGTATACACCGCAGCCCATGGGTGAAATGAAATGGCGGCTTGTACGAGGGTGCGTATCCATGAACCTCCAGCCTGCATCGCCTTGCTCACCGTAAATACGCACCTTTGCGATGGCCTCAGCAATCTTCATCGCACAACGCACATACTGCGCCGAGCTCAGGTCTGGCACGACGTTAAGTTGATGTTCGCGGTTCATAGGCAAGGCTTCGCTTGCCACGGGAAACAGGCACATCTGCAATACATGCCTCTGAAAGGCTTTATCGCTTGACGAGAAACTCTCCAGCTTGCGGCGGCAACTGTCGAACGAGTTCTCGATCGCCAGGGAAGCAACAGTCTCGCCATGGGCATTGATCAAGTGGCTGGATAACAATGGCAAGGTGAAACAAGGGATGTCGGTTTTTTTCAGATCCCTGATTTCATGCCGAGGTATCTCATAATCGTTGAGTGTCTCAGGCAAGTCTGACCACAGGGTCGCCAGCAACAACTCCTGTTGAACGCGACACTGAGTAAAACGCGGATGAAGCATCATCGCGATGAAATCCGCATAGCGCTGCGTATTTTTCATCAGGACGCGAGTCTTCAGTGAGGCGGCATGTTGCGCGAGCAGTTCAAGCACGGCTTCCCGAGTGTTCATCAATTCATCGTAGGCGCGCTCGAAACCCAGAAAAAATGCGGCCTGGTGATCAGCGACCGAATGCGTCGTGCCAGCGAAAACCGGCAAGTGCCGGATGACCGGCCGACTGTCGAATTCAACGGATTTCAATCGATAAAAGCGTTGCTCGCGAACCAGCTGTTTTCTCTTCCCCGTGAAGTGCTGCTGGCGGCTAAGACCGCTGTAATCATTGTCTGAATCCGGGGTGTAAGGCACGAAGCCACTTGAAAAAACGGATTGCCCATTGAGCTTGATCGTTTTGAACAGGGCGCGGCTGTGCGCCAATGGCGTTCTCAAATCAATCATGGACGGGGTGAACAAACACTCCAGATCGATCATGACCGGACTGCTGCCGCAGGCAATGATGTTTTCGTAGTGAAAGTCGATGCCGTTCAAGGCGTGGATCACTGCAACCTGGGCGCCCAGACGCTGAAAAAAAATATCCAGATCGCCTACGTTTTCGCATTCCCGGTTTTCGATTTTTTCAATCCAGCAATGATCGTCCTGCGACACCATGACCGGGGCATAAACGTCAAAGCACGCATTACCGCTGCTCGCACGCAATTGCTCAAGCAATGCCCCGTAAAACAACGCTTCCCGGTTGCTGCGGGGTTTGTACACCAGTGATCGGTCGCCGACCTGAACGAAGCAGACTGTTTCACCATTGGAGTGGAAGTCGCCCAGCCCCAGGACGATGGAGTCGATGCGTCGGTCGGAAAGCGGGAAGGCCGCTACGAGTCGTTCGATATCCTGGCTGAAGTGATCGATGACCTTGTAAAGATAAGCTACAGTGTCGTCGATTCGCTGAAACAACAGATCGGTCAAAACCGGGTAGGCAGCCAGGAACGGCACTAAGGCGCCTTCTGAGAACTCTCGGTTGAATGCCTGTAGATCCAGTTCGGGGCTCTCGGCGATCCGGCTGTTCAATTGGTGAACAAGCGATTTTTCGGCCAAGTATCTGATATTGGAAATGATACTTGCGCGAGCGCTGAGCAAGAAGGCTTCGACATTAATCCATTCACAAGCTTGCGTATATTTTTGGTCACTTTTGAAAACATGTTTCAGATAAACATACCAACAGGCATGAAAAAAACCAAACCCTTCGCTATCACTGTCATGCGCTTCGAAAGGCAACGAGACAAGATCGTCAACTCTTTCATCAAGCAGCGGAATAAAACAGCAACTTCCCCGATACGCATCCGATGAATAATATGCCAAATTCTTTATAAGCGCTTGTCGATCAACTCCAAAGTATCGCAGTACAGCCTTGTCATCCGTGTGCAGCAGCTCTATTGTCTTGCGCAGTGTTTCAGGGGATGGAACGGTATTTTTTGCTTTCAACTCTTTAATATTCAAATTATCGGTCAACATCGCCAAACACCCAAGACAAGCAGAGCGGGACGTGCCCGCCCTGCATGGAGATCGGTTAGCAGCAGCCTAGAACAGTACACTGCAGGGTTCCACAAGACACATTAGTGCACATTGTTTCCCCTCCGACATCTGCCTGACCAGAACTTGCATACGCTTCGAACTCGGCATCCAACTCGCCCGACAGATCCATAATTTGCTCTTGCATGGGATTTCTCCTGAGATATACATTTGTCTGAATTGACGACGGCGACTTTAGCACTTGACTGCAACACGTACAGCCGCAATTTAGAACAAAATGTAAAGCAGGACACCGCATATTTCGTTACATTCAAAGGCCAATATAAAATAATTACACCGCTCTGGAATTCAACGAACTCGACACGCAAACCCTTACAAACCTCACCCCATCATAAACCTGACACACAACAAATCTCGCACCATCAAACAGCAAATAAAACAAACGCCTTCAATAAAAAACCTATTTAAACTGGCGTCCCTGCCGCCATTACTGCCCGTACTTTTTTAATCCGAGACAACTCGCGCAAAACCTTCGCGAATCTTTTCTTCCGGTAAATCGTCGGCAATAAACACGATCACACTCTCACGCGCTTCGCCCTCGGCCCATGGGGTGTCCCAATCGAAACCGTAAAGCTTCAGCACGCCCTGAAACACCATGCGCCGCGGTTCGCCAGCGATGTTCAACACGCCTTTGTAGCGCAGCAGTTGTTTGCCGTGGTCTTCCAGCAGCTCGTTCATGAACTCGCTGAGCTTGTCGATATCCAGCGGCTTGTCGCTACGCAGCACAAGGCTGCTAATGCGGTCGATGGAGGGCGCCTGGCTTACCGGACGCAGACTCACGCCACCGCCAAGGTCAGCATTGAGATTGAAACCACGTACGTCGAGCATTTCGGCCAGGTCGATCTTGCCGTGATCGACCACACGGATCGGAGCCCGACGATTGATCCGGGTCAGCCGCTCGCTCAATGCGTTGAAGGTCGGCTCGTCCACCAGATCGCGCTTGCTCACCAGCAAGCGGTCGGCGAAGCCGATCTGGGCCTGGGCGATGGTCTGTGTCAGGTGGGTCTCGGCGTGTGCCGCGTCCACCAGGGTGATGATGCCATCGAGGATGTAGCGCTCTCGCAATTCTTCGTCGATGAAGAAGGTTTGCGCCACCGGCGCTGGATCGGCCAGGCCGGTGCATTCGATCACCAGCCGGTCGAACACGATGTCGCCGCCGTCGAGGCGCTCGAGCAGCAGGTACAGGGCCTTGGTCAGATCGGTGTGGATGGTGCAGCAGACGCAGCCATTGGACAGCGTCATCACTTGTACCGGCTCGTCGCCCAACAGTTGGGTATCGACGCCGGCGTCGCTGAATTCGTTTTCGATCACGGCAATTTTAAGGCCGTGCTCGGCTTTCAGCAGGTGGCGCAGCAAAGTGGTTTTACCGGCGCCGAGGAACCCGCTGAGGATTGTTACCGGGATAGGGGGTAGCAAAGGAAGGTCTCCCATACACTGAAAAAACTGTAGGAGCCTGGCTTGCCAGCGATGGCGTCCTGAAGATCGCTATCGCCGGCAAGCCGTGCTCCTACAGTGGTGTGTTACCTAAGCGTGGTGCTTCAACAGCACTTCGGCCCACCCTTGCCACCGTAACGGGCTTCCTGACGTTCGCGGAAGAACATCTCGTAGCTCATCACCGGTTTGTCCGGGTGTTTGGTTTGCATGTGCTCGACATAGTTGTCGTAGTCGGGCATGCCGACCATCAGGCGTGCGGCCTGACCGAGGTATTTACCGAGGCGACTCAGGTCATTGAACATGCTGCAAATCCTCGATTACGCATCCGGCAATGCCTGGAAGGGCGACTCTTTATCCGTGCGTTCTTTTTTACCCCAGGCGGCGATGCCGACCTTGAGCGCATAGAACAGGATGCTGAACACCACGAACAGGAACAGCGCAGTCAGCGTTGCGTTGGTGTAGGCGTTGAAGATCACGTGCTGCATCTGAGTGATGTCCTTGGCCGGGGCGAGGATCTGGCCGTTGGCCAGGGCATCGCTGTATTTTTTCGCCAGGGCCAGGAAGCCGATCGCCGGGTTGGCGTCGAACAGCTTGATGAAGCCCGCCGTCGTGGTGCAGATCAGCAGCCACACTGCCGGCAACATGGTGACCCAGACATAACGCTGGCGTTTCATTTTGATCAGCACCACGGTGCCGAGCATCAGCGCGATACCGGCCAGCATCTGGTTGGAGATACCGAACAGCGGCCACAAGGTGTTGATGCCACCCAATGGGTCGATCACGCCCTGATACAACAACCAGCCCCACATCGCCACACAACCGGCAGTGGCGATCAGGTTGGCAGTCCAGGATTCGGTGCGCTTCAGCGCCGGCACGAACGAGCCGAGCAAGTCCTGCAGCATGAAACGACCGGCACGGGTACCAGCGTCTACCGCCGTGAGGATGAACAGCGCCTCGAACAGGATCGCGAAGTGGTACCAGAACGCCATGGTGTTTTCACCCGGCAGCACGCTGTGCAGGATCTGCGCGATACCGACGGCCAGGGTTGGTGCACCGCCGGCACGGGCCAGGATGGTGGTTTCACCGATGTCATGGGCCACCGCTTGCAGCGCTTCGGGAGTAATTGCAAAGCCCCAGTTGCTGACCGCCGTCGCCACGGACACGACATCACTGCCAACCACAGCCGCCGGGCTGTTCATGGCGAAGTACACCCCTGGCTCGATCACCGAAGCGGCGACCATCGCCATGATTGCCACGAACGACTCCATCAACATGCCGCCATAACCGATGTAACGGGCATTGACTTCGTTATCGAGTAGTTTCGGCGTGGTGCCGGAAGCAATCAGCGAGTGGAAACCCGATACCGCGCCACAGGCGATGGTAATGAACAGGAACGGGAACAGGCCGCCCTTCCACACCGGTCCAGTGCCATCGACGAACTGGGTCAGCGCCGGCATTTTCAGCTCTGGCATGGTCACCAGAATACCGATGGCCAGGGCAACGATGGTGCCGATTTTGAGGAAGGTCGACAGGTAGTCACGCGGCGCCAGGATCAGCCACACCGGCAACACTGCCGCGACGAAACCGTAGCCGATCAGCATCCAGGTAATTTGCACGCCAGTGAAGGTAAAGGCCTTGGCCCACACCGGGTCAGCGGCGATTTCTCCTCCAAGCCAGATCGAACCCAGCAGCAACAGCACGCCGATGACCGAGATCTCACCGATGCGGCCCGGGCGGATGTAGCGCATGTAAATGCCCATGAACATCGCGATCGGGATGGTCGCCATCACCGTGAAGATCCCCCACGGGCTCTCGGCCAAGGCTTTGACGACGATCAGCGCCAACACGGCGAGGATGATGATCATGATCAGGAAGCAGCCGAACAGCGCGATGGTGCCAGGAATGCGGCCCATTTCTTCACGGACCATGTCACCCAGCGAACGACCGTTGCGGCGGGTGGACATGAACAGGACCATGAAGTCCTGAACGGCACCGGCCAGCACCACGCCGGCGATCAGCCACAGCGTGCCAGGCAGATAGCCCATCTGCGCCGCCAGCACCGGACCGACCAGCGGTCCCGCGCCAGCAATGGCCGCAAAGTGGTGACCGAAAAGGATGTGTTTGTTGGTCGGCACATAGTCCAGACCATCATTGTTGAGTACGGCGGGGGTGGCCCGTCGCGGGTCGAGTTGCATCACATTGTTGGCGATAAACAGACTGTAGTAGCGGTACGCGACCAGATAGATGGCCACAGCAGCGACCACAATCCACAAGGCATTGATTGCCTCACCTCGGCGCAATGCCACTACACCCAGAGCGCACGCCCCTACGATTGCCAGCACCAGCCAGGGTAAATGGCGTAGCAGGCTATTATTATTTTTCATTTTATTATTCCAGCCAGAGTGGACAAGAAAGACAGCCACGTCGAGTTTAGCTCTCCTGACGGCAAAGACCATAGCCAACATTGGTCTAGAGCCCTTGTCCTGGCTGGCAGGTTTCAACGATGCGGGTCTATAGTCAGCGAACATCAAGAGGATTGCGCCATGAGCGAACACCCCGCCGACCGCCGTCGCTTCAAACGCATCGCCTTCGATGCCAGGACTGAGCTGAGCCAAGGCGAGTACATCTGGCCGGTAAAGCTGATCGACCTGTCGCTCAAAGGGCTATTGATCGAACGCCCTGAACCTTGGCTGGGTGATGCGACGCAGGACTTTTTCGTCGACATTCATCTGAGCGATGACATCGATATCGAGATGGATGTGCAGCTGGCCCATGAAGAAAACGGCCAGTTAGGGTTTGTCTGCCGGCACATCAGCCTGGAATCCATTGAGCGCCTGCGGCGACTGATTGAGCTGAACCTCGCAGACGAGGCTGAGCTTGAACGAGAGCTGGGTGCCCTGATTACGCCATGACAGCACCCCGTGAGAGCGGGCAAGCCCGCCCTCTCAGAATCAAAGACTATTCAAACAGTGCGTCGAGCGCCTGCTCCAGGCGGGTGACGGCAATGATCTGCAACCCCGCTGGCGCTTCCTTCGGCGCATTGCCCTTGGGCACGATTGCCCGCTTGAACCCGTGCTTGGCAGCCTCTTTCAAGCGCTCCTGACCGCTGGGCACCGGTCGCACTTCGCCGGACAGGCCGACCTCGCCGAATACCAGCAAATCGTGAGGCAGCGGCCGGTTGCGCAAACTGGACATGACTGCCGCCATCAACGCCAGGTCAGAGGCGGTTTCCAACACTTTCACGCCGCCGACGACGTTGAGGAACACATCCTGGTCATGGGTCGGAATGCCGCCATGTCGGTGCAACACCGCCAGCAACATCGCCAAACGATTTTGGTCCAGGCCCAGGGTAACGCGCCGCGGATTGGCCAAATGGCTGTCATCCACCAGCGCCTGAACTTCTACCAGCATCGGCCGGGTGCCTTCCCACGTCGCCATGACCACACTGCCTGGCACTTCTTCCTGAGCTCGAGTCAGAAAAATCGCCGATGGGTTGGAGACTTCTTTCAAGCCCTTGTCCGTCATGCCGAACACACCCAGTTCGTTGACCGCACCGAATCGGTTTTTCACCGCTCGCAACAAGCGCAGACGGCCATCGGACTCGCCTTCGAAATACAACACGGTATCGACCATGTGCTCCAGCACACGCGGGCCGGCCAGAGCTCCTTCCTTGGTGACATGGCCCACCAGGAAAATCGCCGTGCCGCTCTGCTTGGCATAACGCACCAGCAGGGCCGCGCTTTCACGCACCTGGGACACACCGCCCGGCGCGGATTGCAACTGCTCGGTGAAAATCGTCTGGATCGAGTCGATCACCATAACCTTGGGCTTCTCGAGGCGCGCCGTGGCGATGATGGTTTCGATGCAGGTTTCGGTCATGACCCGCAATTGATCCTGGGGCAAGCCAAGACGACGGGCACGCATGGCCACTTGCTGCTGGGATTCTTCCCCCGTGACGTACAGGGCCGGCATGCTTTTGGCGAGGTTGCACAGGGTTTGCAGGAGGATGGTCGATTTGCCGATGCCCGGATCACCGCCGATCAACACCACCGAACCGTCGACGAGGCCGCCGCCCAACACCCGGTCCAGTTCACTGGAGGCGGTGGAAAAGCGCGGGATCTCCTCGACGCTGACTTCGGCCAGGGTTTTGATCTGCGCCTGCTGACCGGTCCAGCCCGTGCGTCCGCTGGGTGCCGCCGCCCCGCCGCTTTCCACCATGGTTTCAGTCAGCGTATTCCAGGCACCACACTCGCCACACTGGCCGGCCCATTTCGGGAAGGTTGAGCCGCACTCGGTGCAGCCGTACATGCGCTTGGCCTTGGCCATCTGAACTCCCGGCAAAAATCGCGATGATAGCTCAGGTGGCGGCGATCAGTGCGATGCTGTTGTCGGAATGAATCAGCGATCGTATCTGACTGTTCCGAGAGTGAGGGGGGCAGGCAAATATCATCACTTACATTAAATAAAGCTGTGAACGGTACACACACTTCCAATCCAAACGCCTTTAACAACCTGTACAAACTATCCGAAATAAATACCAGCCCCCCTAATCAACCGTCATTAAAACTTGTACAACACTTAACCGCTTTAAATCTGAGCGTACAATTTTCAACAAAAATGCAATCAAAAACCCCCATCAATAACCACACACTTATAACGGATAAGTTTTTACATCAAGCCTTCGAAACTCCGAGCGGATTGATCCAACCAAACCGTCAGTCCTTTATTGTTATGAAGTGTAAAACGATCATCAGAATAGCGGCTGATATTGATTCGCCACCAACCTTTTGTTCACACTGATTACTGCATCATCAGTCCACAAAGCCTGATCCAGAAAGCTCAAGCCATCCGGTGGCAGGCAAGGCTCGCTAAAACTTTTCGCCGTCGGTCCGGTCGATTGCAGGCGAGCATCGTAAGCAGTTGTTTCGGGCAGGAAGCATTTGGCTGATTTACACTGCGTTCACCAACTCATCTGTAACAAGGAAATACCTATGGGCGTGCTTAACGAGTTCAAGGCCTTCGCGGTCAAAGGCAATGTGATCGACATGGCCGTCGGTATCATTATCGGCGCCGCTTTCGGCAAGATTGTGTCGTCGTTCGTCGGTGATGTGATCATGCCTCCCATCGGGCTGCTGATCGGCGGGGTGGACTTCAGTGACCTGGCCATTACGCTCAAGGCCGCGCAGGGCGACGTCCCGGCGGTGGTGTTGGCGTACGGCAAATTCATTCAGACACTGATCGACTTCATCATTGTCGCTTTCGCGATCTTCATGGGCGTCAAGGCCATCAACCGTCTCAAGCGCGAAGAAGCTGTTGCCCCGACCCTGCCGCCGGTTCCGACCAAGGAAGAAGAGCTGCTGGGTGAGATTCGCGACCTGCTCAAGGCGCAGAACAGACAGCCCTGATTATTCGCAAACAAAAACGGCGCCCCTCGAGGCACCGTTTTTTTTTACCAGAAATTCTCCACCGCCACCTGCCCGGGGCGGCGGCTGAGGCTTAAATGCATATCGCGCTGTTTGAGCAATTTGCGTGTGTCATCGATCATTTGCGGGTTACCGCAGAGCATGACCCGCGAATGCTCAGGCGTCAGCGCCACCCCGGCTGCGCGTTCCAATTCGCCGTTTTCGATCAGCGTGGTAATGCGGCCGTTGAGCGCGGCTGGGTGCAACTCGCGCGTGACAGTGTTGATGAGCTGCAGTTTGTGTGCAAACTCCTCCAGATACTCGCGTTGGGCCAGCCCCGCGATCAGCTCCTGATACGCCAGCTCGCGGGATTCGCGCACGCTATAGACCAGGATGATGCGTTCGAATTTCTCCCAGACTTCAAAGTCCTGCAGGATCGACAGAAACGGCGCAATTCCAGTCCCCGTGGATAACAGCCACAGATCACGCCCATCGACAAATCGGTCGAGGGTCAGGTAACCGAAGGCCTGACGGTCGACCAGCAACGTGTCGCCTACCCCCAGTCGACTCAGTTCGCTGGTGAACTCGCCTCCCGGAACGACGATGGAAAAGAACTCCAGAAACTCGTCATGGGGCGATGACACCATGGAATAGGCTCGCCAGACTGTGCTGCCATCGGCCTTGGTCACGCCCAGTCGGGCGAACTGGCCTGCACGAAAACGAAACCCGGCGTCCCTTGTCGACCGAAGCGTGAACAGGTTCGGGGTCAATGGCTGGACGTCGAGCAAGGTCTGGCGGGTAAATTTTTCTTCACTGGCTGTCATTGGGACGCTCCATTCAACAGACGCTCCCAGTGTCGCGCAAATAGACCGGCAGAAACACCGATGGTTTGTGGTGCCTTTAAGGTGAAAACAACTTGTTCAATTGAATTCAGTTCGCCCAGCACAACTAACTGCTCGGTTAATTGATGATATTAAAATCAACATACTTAAACGTCAGTCGCGTTATAGAACCAGACACATGTTTAAAACTGGTTTAGCCAAGCAAAAAAATCTCAACACGATGTAAGAATCATCCTACACTTCCACTCGCGCCGATCGCTTGGATCCAAAGCGCCCACACGCGAGTTCATATATGGAGCCGATAATGGAACGGTGGAAGGAGCTACAACTCATTCAGTTATCCAACACAACGGATATGGATAGCGCCTATCGGGTTGCGTTGAGTTTCGCAAAAAATATCGGGTACAAATTTTGTGCTTTTTCAGCAAGTTGCTTACCGGTGAATGATCAATTTCAACCTGTGCAATTGAACAATTACTCTAAGCAATGGAACAGTGAATATGAACACACAAAGTTCAGTTTGATTGATCCGGTAATAGCACATTGCAATCAATCCACGCTGCCCATCCTGTGGACCGAGGAACTCTTCCATGACGTGCCATGGATATGGGACACCATGGAGCAACAGGGAATGCAGCATGGTTGGTCACAAGCCGTTCATAACGAGGACAGTGGCTTGTGCTCTATCTTGAGTCTTGCCAGAAGTCATTGCCCGATCAGTGCGTGGGAGCTGTACGAAAACCTCGGTTTCTCGGTATTCATCGGCAATCATTTACACAAACTAATGCTGGAGGCGATGCCCAAAGCTGCCAAGAGGCCCCAAACCCCGCATCTGACGCCACGGGAAGTCGACGTGCTGAAATTGGCGGCCGATGGCAAGACAGCCTACGAAAGCGCGAGGATTCTCAACCTCAGTGCACGGACGATCAACTTCCATGTACAGGAAGCCATCCGCAAACTCGGGGTCAATAACAAAATTTCGGCCGTGATTGCCGCTGTCAAGGAAGGCTATCTGACTGGCGACGCGATTCGCTGAAGCGAAAACCTGCGAGTAATCGGATACAAAAAACCGTACCATTCGCGGTCCCTCCCGAGTGTTTTGCCGTGTGATTTTTCCACAACGCAGGCCACTCGGCCGGCCCGCCGCCAAGTTGCCCAAGGGCCGCGGGATACCCGTTGATTACCCAGAGCCCCGCCCCATGCCTTTGCTCGAAACACCTTTTGCCAGCCTTGACCTGATTCGTCAGCCCGAACAGCAGAATGAACCGCTGCAAGCCTTCGATGCAGCCGACGAATACCTGCTCAACCATCTGGCTGAGCAGCAGCCCTCGATCGATACACGGGTGCTGGTGTTGAACGATAGTTTCGGCGCGTTGGCAGCCAGTCTGGCGGGCAAGGTCAACGTGGTCAGCAGCGGTGATTCGTTCCTGGCTTTGCAAGGGTTGGAAAAGAATCTGGCCCGCAATGGTCAGGCATTTGACGCAGTGCCACATGTGCCGGCCAGTGAAATCGTTGCAGGGCCATTCGACCGGGTGTTGATCCGGGTACCGAAGACACTGGCATTGCTGGAGGAGCAGTTGATCCGCCTGCAGGGCCAACTCGCGCCCGGTGCCCAAGTGATCGCCGCAGCCATGATCAAACACCTGCCGCGTGCGGCCGGCGACTTGCTCGAACGCTACATTGGCCCTGTGCAAGCTTCGTTGGCGGTTAAAAAAGCCCGGCTACTGATTGCCACTGCTCAAGCAATGGCACCTGCAACATCGCCCTACCCGACGCGCTATCGGCTTGACGAACCGGCCATTGAATTGCTCAACCACGCGAACGTGTTCTGTCGCGAAGGGCTGGACATCGGCACGCGGGCATTTCTGCCGCACTTGCCGAAGAATCTCGGTACGGCGCGCGTGGCCGACCTCGGTTGCGGAAACGGTGTGCTGGCGATTGCCAGTGCTCTGCAAAACCCTGACGCCCATTACACCTTGGTGGACGAGTCGTTCATGGCGGTGCAATCGGCTGCCGAGAACTGGCAGGCAGCATTGGGCGAGCGCGATGTCATCGTGCGTGCCGGCGACGGGTTGGCCGGACAGGAACCTCAGTCGCTGGACGTGGTGCTGTGTAATCCGCCGTTTCACCAGCAACAAGTGGTGGGCGACTTCCTCGCCTGGCGAATGTTCCAGCAAGCCCGGGAGGCGCTGGTCGTCGGGGGGGCGCTGTACATTGTCGGCAATCGTCACCTGGGTTATCACAGCAAACTTGCGCGTCTGTTCCGAGGTGTGGAGCAAGTGGCGGCCACGCCGAAGTTCGTGATCCTCAAGGCGCGCAAGTAACCCCAAAAAGCTTCCGGGTGCGGATGTCAGTGAGTGCTCAGACCGGCGGCGTTCATGAACATCCGCATCAGGCTGGCGACGATGAACAGCGCACCGACGCTGCCGGCCCAGATCATGGCCAACCAGCCGAGCCGCTGCCACAGCGGTTTTTTTTCGGCTTCTTCGATGTCGTGCAGGGAATGTTTGCCGGACATGATTCAATTTCTCCAGTAAGGGTGGATGGCGTCTGTGATGACGCCATCGCGAGCAGGCTCGCTCTTACAATTTTTCGCACTGCGCCCTAGTGATAACCATCTTCATGGGTGACCTTGCCGCGGAACACGTAGTAGCTCCAGAAGGTGTAACCCAGGATAAACGGAATGATGAACAGCGTACCCACCAGCATGAAGCCCTGGCTCTGCGGTGGTGCAGCGGCGTCCCAGATCGAGATCGACGGCGGTACGATGTTCGGCCACAGACTGATGCCCAAGCCGCTGTAACCGAGAAAGATCAGCACCAGCGTCAGCAGGAACGGCGTGTAGTGCGCATTGCGCGCCACCGCGCGAATCAGGCCGTACAAGGTCACCAGCACCAGGATCGGCACCGGCAGGAACCAGAACAGGTTCGGCAGGGTGAACCAGCGGGCTGCGATCTCGGCATGGGCCAGCGGCGTCCAGATACTGACGATACCGATTACCGCCAACAACACGAACGCCAAGGGCCGCGCCAGGTCATGCATCTGTTCCTGCAATTTCCCTTCGGTCTTCATGATCAGCCAGGTGCAACCGAGCAATGCATAAGCCACCACCAACGCTGCGCCGCAGAACAGGGTGAACGGTGTCAGCCAGTCCAGTGAGCCACCGGCGAATTGCCGATTGACCACTGGCAAGCCATCGATGAACGCCCCCAATGCCACGCCCTGGAAAAACGTCGCGGCAATCGAACCGCCGATGAAGGCCTTGTCCCACAAGTGACGTTTGTCGTCCTTGGCCTTGAAGCGGAACTCGAACGCCACGCCGCGGAAAATCAACCCGACGAGCATGAAGATCAGCGGCAGATACAACGCCGAGAGCACCACCGAATAGGCCAGCGGGAAGGCGCCGAACAACGCCGCACCGCCCAGCACCAGCCAGGTTTCGTTGCCGTCCCAGACGGGCGCGACGGTGTTCATCATCACGTCACGGTCGGTCTTGCCGGGAATGAACGGGAAAAGAATGCCGATCCCCAGATCGAAGCCATCCATGACCACGTACATCATGATGCCGAAGATGATGATCACGGCCCAGATCAGCGGAAGATCAATACCCATGATTCAAATCTCCTTGGTCACGGTGCGGTCGGCATCGGAATGCTCATCGTCGGCTGCGGACAGCGGCCGCGCCGGGGTGCGTTTCTGGCCAGGACCACCGTCGTTGGTTTCCTTGCCTTCATCGATCTTCGGCCCTTTGCGCACCAGGCGCATCATGTAGCCCAGGCCCGCGCCAAACAGCGCGAAATACACCACGACGAACAGGATCAGGGTGATGCTCATCTGCATGAAGCTGTGATTGGAGGACGCGTCCGCCGTGCGCATCAGCCCGTAGACCACCCACGGCTGGCGTCCGATTTCAGTAGTGAACCAACCGGCGAGGATTGCGATCAGCCCGGACGGCCCCATCCACAACGCCAGGTACAGGAACGGTCGCGAGGTATAGAGTTTGTCGCGCTTGCGCAGCCACAGGCTCCACAAACCGGTGAAGATCATCAGCATGCCCAGGCCAACCATGATCCGGAACGACCAGAACACGATGGTCGAATTCGGCCGGTCTTCGGGCGGGAAATCCTTGAGCGCTGGCACTTGTTTATCCAGCGAGTGGGTCAGGATCAAGCTGCCCAGGTACGGTATCTCGACCGCAAACTTGGTCCTCTCTTCTTTCATGTCCGGCCAGCCGAACAGAATCAGCGGCGTTGCCTCGTCGCCTTTGTTTTCCCAGTGGCCTTCGATCGCGGCAATTTTCGCGGGCTGATGTTCCAGCGTGTTGAGGCCGTGGAAATCGCCAATGACCGCCTGGATCGGCGCCACGATCAGCGCCATCCACATCGCCATCGAAAGCATGGTACGGATCGCCGGGTTGTCCTTGCCGCGCAGCAAATGCCAGGCCGCCGAAGAGCCGACGAAGAACGCCGTGGCAACGAAGGCCGCCGTCGCCATGTGCATCAGGCGATAAGGGAACGAAGGGTTGAAGATCACCGCCAGCCAGTCGGTTGGAATCACCTGGCCGTTGATGATTTCAAAGCCCTGCGGTGTTTGCATCCAGCTGTTGGACGCAAGAATCCAGAACGTCGAAATCAGCGTGCCGATGGCGACCATGACCGTCGAGAAGAAGTGCAAGCCGCGCCCGACCTTGTTCCAGCCGAACAGCATGACCCCGAGGAACCCGGCTTCCAGGAAGAACGCCGTGAGCACTTCGTACGTCAGCAACGGTCCGGTGACCGACCCGGCGAAATCCGAAAAACGGCTCCAGTTGGTGCCGAACTGATAAGCCATCACCAGCCCGGAGACCACCCCCATGCCGAAGTTGACCGCAAAGATCTTCGACCAGAAATGGTAGAGGTCCCGATAGGTGTCGTTGTTGGTTTTGAGCCACAAGCCTTCGAGTACAGCCAGGTAACTCGCCAGGCCAATGGTGATGGCCGGAAAAAGGATGTGAAACGAAATGGTGAACGCGAACTGAATTCGGGCGAGATCAAGTGCCTCTAAACCGAACATAAGTCTTCCTCTGTCAGGTATTACGGCTGCTGGCTGGAAGCCTGCATCCACGGGTCCCACGGGTATGGAGTGCGGCGAATTCAAATTCGTTCTTTTTTTTACAGGCATCGCAACGCAGGGATTCTGGCCAATCAATTCCCTTCGCAGGGCGTTGATCTGGATCAAGCAACGTTGAAAGAGTAGTCCCAATTTCGGCGATGAACTGCGTGGCCGTTTGCCGCGTGACAAGTTGCCTCATGGCGTTCGAGATCGGCTGCCTCAGCAAAATCGATGTCTGGCTAATGAAATTTTCAGGCGTGGCAACTTCCTGTTACAGGTTGGTGATAACCTCGCCCTTCCCCTATTCCAAGATTTGCCCGCAGATGCCCAGCCAAGCGCCCTTGCTGTTACGTCACCATCGCCCTTTCCTCGCGTTCTGGCTGGCCCGGGTGTTTACCGCCAGCGGTTTCCAAATGCTTACCGTGGCCATTGGCTGGAACCTGTACCAGTTGACCGGCAACGTGCTCGATCTGGGACTGGTGGGGCTGGTGGAATTCGCACCTCGCGTACTGTTCATGCTGCACACCGGGCATGTCGCAGACCGCTACGACCGACGCAAAGTCGCCGCCATCTGCCAATCGCTCCAGGCGCTGATCGCCCTGTCGCTGGCCATTGGCAGCGCGACGGATCATGTCACCCGGGAGATGATCTTCATCCTCGCCTTCCTGCTGGGAGCCGCCCGCTCCTTTGAGATGCCGACCACCCAGGCCCTGCTCCCGAGCATTGTGCCCAGCGCCTTGTTTCCCCGGGCGGTAGCCGCCGCGCAATCGGCCCAGCAATCGGCAACCATCGTCGCCCCGGCCCTCGGCGGTCTGCTCTATGCCTTTGGCAGCGTGTGGGTGTATGGCCCGACGGTGGTCCTGTACATCATCGCTTGCGCATTGATGCTCAATTTGCCCGCTCGGCAAACACCGCTGAACAAGGGTAAGGCGACGCTGGATTCGTTGCTGGCGGGGATCCGCTTCATTCGCAGTCGCCCGGATATCCTCGGGGCCATTTCCCTGGACCTGTTCGCTGTGCTGCTGGGCGGTGCGACAGCGCTGTTGCCGGTGTTCGCCAAGGACATTCTGCTGACCGGCCCGTGGGGCCTGGGCCTGCTGCGCTCAGCTCCGGCGGTGGGTGCGCTGCTGATGTCGCTGTTCCTGGCGCGATTTGCCGTGGAGCGCAACGTCGGGCGGGTGATGTTTACAGCCGTGGGCGTATTTGGCGTGGCAACCATTGCCTTCGGCCTGTCGACCTCGTTCTGGTTTTCCCTCGCCGTGCTGGTGGTATTGGGCGCGGCCGACATGATCAGCATGGTGATCCGCGCCTCGTTCGTTCAACTGGAAACCCCGGACGAAATGCGCGGCCGGGTCAGTGCGGTGAACGGGCTGTTCATCGGGGCCTCAAACCAGTTGGGCGAATTCGAGTCGGGCCTGACCGCCCATTGGTTCGGTACGGTTCCGGCGGTGGTCATGGGGGGAATAGGCACGCTGCTGGTCACCGGGACCTGGATCAAACTATTCCCGACCCTGGCCAATCGTGACCGCATGCATGTGCCAAAGGAAGAGGTGAAAGTCTGAAGCAGTCATCCATCACAGTTTTGCCGACCATGTGCAATACATAGATACCGCATAAAGTGTAATGTATCGCCTTACACTTTTTTCCATGATCAAATCCTTCCAGCACAAAGGCCTTCGTGTCTTCTATGAAACGGGTTCGACTCGCGGAATTCGAGCCGATCATGCAAAGCGTCTGGCTCGCATCCTGTAGTTCATGGATCGCGCCATGGTCCCTGACGACCTCAACCTACCGGGATGGCGATTGCATCCGCTGAAGGAAGGATTGGCCGAGTACTGGTCCCTGAGTGTCTCAGGGAACTGGCGAGTCGTTTTTCGATTTATCGGCACAGATATCGAACTGGTCGATTATCTGGATTACCACTGACAGGAGGCAGGACATGCCCATGCACAACCCGCCGCACCCTGGTGAAACACTTTTGATGGATGTATTGCCCGAGTTGGGAATCAGCGTCGCGCAGTTAGCCCGGCACCTCGGGTTCGCACGCCCACATTTGTCGCGAGTATTGCATGGGCATGCGCCGATCAGTCCGGACCTCGCTGTACGCCTGGAGCGGGCGGGGATTGGTAAGGCGCGGACATGGCTAGGGGTTCAGACCGACTACGATCTCTGGCAGGCTGAGCATCGTGAGCAACCGCTCATCAAACCCATCGGCATTCACGCTGATGCTGTCTAAACCAGCAACTCCCCCGCCACAGCCGTTCGCGTGGCTTTGCCGCAAAGCTGTTCCACCAGTGTCAGAGCAAACGCCAACGCTGCGCCCGAACCTTGGGCGGTGATGCAATTGCCGTCGACCACCACCGGTTGATCGACGAAATTGCAACCTGACAGTTGATGGCTGACGGAGGGCAGGCACGTCATGCGCCGCTGACGCAGCACACCGAAAGTTTGCAGGGCAACCGCGGGCGCTTCGGCGATACCCGCAAATAGCCGACCGGCCGTAGCCTGGTCCTTGATCAACTGTTGCAGTGGCTGATGGCCAGCCAGGTGTTGCGTGCCCACGGCACCGCCTGGCAGCACGATCAGATCGAAAGGCTGGGCGAGCAAATCCACCAGCATGGCATCAGCGGTCAGGCGTGTACCGCGCGCGCAGGTCAGCATGCGCCGGCCTTCGATGCTGGCGACCACCACTTCCACCTTGGCGCGGCGCAGTACATCGATCAGGGTGACGGTCTGCAGGTCATCGGTGCCCTCGGCGAGGGTAATCAAGGCTCGAAAGGTCATGGGAACAATCCACAGGAGGGTTCTTAAAGCGTAGTCAGCTTTCCCTACCCTTGTTCGAGGCTTGCCGTTACTTGATGTAAAGCTGTGTCGACATCGTGTTGCCCGGCGCGTTGATCGACGTGTTGCTGTACGTAAAGGTACCTTCCTGCTTGCCCGCCAGGCTGAAGATGTACAAATTGCCAACGATTTTCGTGCGTTGTGAACAATCCGTCAGGTTGCCGTTTTCATAGGCGCAGACTGGCGTGCGGGTGCCATTCACCTCGAAGCCATCCAGAGCAGCATGGGGCTGGCTGCGACCGTAGCCCACTTCCAGCACGTAGATCCTGATGTTCGGGCCACTGTGATTGCAGCGGGTCTGGATCTGTCCCTGCTCAATGGTTTCAAAACCACATTGAGGCGACTCGACCTTGAGCACCTTCACTTCGGTCAACGGCGGTGCCGAGGCCGCCGAGGCGCTTTGTGCCGCCAACAGCAACGCCATCCCGATAGCGGACAAGATCGACAGACACTTTTTCATCCAATAGCCACCCCAATAAACCAGCGCGCAGTATGGCTGGTTTGGGTGAAACGCAAAACATCGACGACGATCACCGCCATAAGCAGCCATAACGCTGTGCTACTGGTATGATGCGCGGCTTTTTCCGACCCACAGAAAAATCCCAGGCGCTTGCAGCGGTCTGTGCTTTGCTGTTGAAGTCGATACATTCACGGCGCCGGGCGCGCCACGGGGAGCAGGCATGCTGGAAAGGCTGTTTCAACTCAAGGCACATAACACCAACGTACGCACCGAGATCCTGGCGGGCGTTACGACCTTCCTGGCCATGGCCTACATTCTGTTCGTCAACCCGAGCATTCTCGGCGAGACCGGCATGGACAAGGGCGCGGTGTTCGTCGCGACTTGCCTGGCTGCCGCCATCGGCTCGACGACCATGGGCCTGATCGCCAACTACCCGATCGCCCTTGCACCGGGCATGGGTCTGAACGCCTTCTTCACCTACACCGTGGTCCTGCACATGGGCCACACCTGGCAAGTGGCGCTGGGCGCGGTGTTCATCTCGGCGGTGTGCTTCTTCCTGCTGTCGATCTTCCGCATCCGGGAATGGATCATCAACAGCATCCCGCTGCCGCTGCGCTCGGCGATCGCCGCCGGTATCGGCCTGTTCCTGGCGTTGATCGCCCTGCACAACGCCGGCATCGTGGTCAGCAACCCGGCGACCATGGTCGGCCTCGGTGACCTCAAGCAACCGGCTCCGATCCTCGCCACCATCGGCTTCGCCCTGATCGTCGCCCTTGAGGCGCTTGCCGTGCGTGGCGCAGTGCTGATCGGCATTCTGGTGGTGACCATCGTTTCCATCGTCATGGGCTTCACCCCGTTCGGCGGCGTGATGTCGATGCCTCCGTCGCTTGCTCCGACCTTCCTGCAACTGGACATCAAGGGCGCGCTGGACATCGGTCTGGTCAGCGTGATTTTCGCCTTCCTGTTCGTCGACCTGTTCGATAACTCCGGCACTCTGATCGGCGTCGCCAAGCGCGCCGGCCTGATGGGCAAGGACGGCCACATGCCGAAAATGGGCCGTGCGCTGATCGCCGACAGTACGGCCGCGATGGCCGGCTCGCTGCTGGGCACCTCGACCACCACCAGCTACATCGAATCCGCCGCGGGAGTGAGTGCCGGTGGCCGCACTGGCCTGACCGCCATCGTCGTGGCCATCCTGTTCCTGCTGGCGCTGTTCTTCTCGCCGCTGGCTGCCAGCGTTCCGGCATTCGCCACCGCACCGGCCCTGCTGTTCGTCGCCGTGCTGATGACTTCCGGCCTGGCCGAAATAGACTGGGACGACATTACCGTCGCCGCGCCAGTGGTGATCACCGCGCTGGCCATGCCGTTCACTTATTCCATCGCCAATGGCATCGCCTTCGGTTTCATTGCCTGGACCGCCATCAAGCTGATGTCCGGTCGCGGCCGCGAGCTGAACCCGGCGCTGGTGATCCTGTCGATTCTGTTCGTGATCAAGCTGGGTTGGTTCAACGCATGACTTTTGATTCCCAGGCCTACGCCGTTCAGCTCGAAGACAAGGTCACGCGCTTGCGTGACCTGCTGGCCCCGTTCGATGCGCCACAGCCGAGCGTTTTCGACTCGCCGCTGCAGAACTTCCGTCTGCGTGCCGAATTCCGCCTGTGGCGTGAAGCCGGTGAGCGTCACTACGCGATGTTTTCCCAGGAAGACAAACGCACGCCGATCCTGATCGAAGAATTCCCGATTGCCAGCCTGCGCATCAACCAGTTGATGCCGCAGCTCAAGGCTGCGTGGCAGGCCAGTGCGGCACTGAGCCACAAGCTGTTCCAGGTGGAGTTCCTGACCACCCTGGCCGGCGATGCGATGATCACCCTGTGCTATCACCGTCCACTGGACGAACACTGGCATGCAGCGGCTTCGAAGCTCGCGGCCGACCTGAACGTCAGCATCATCGGTCGCTCCAAGGGCAAGCGTGAAGTCATCGGCCACGATTACGTGGTCGAGAAGCTGGAAGTCGGCGGCCGCACGTTCAGCTATCGCCAGCCTGAAGGCGCGTTCACTCAGCCCAACGGCACGGTGAACCAGAAGATGCTCAACTGGGCATACGATGCGCTGGGCGATCGCCCGGACGATTTGCTCGAGCTGTATTGCGGCAATGGCAATTTCACCCTGCCGCTCGCGACCCGCGTACGCAAAGTGCTGGCCACCGAAATCAGCAAGACTTCAGTGAACGCTGCTTTGAGCAATCTCAGCGAAAACGCTGTGGATAACGTCACTCTGGTGCGACTGTCCGCCGAAGAGCTGACCGAAGCCCTCAACGAAGTGCGGCCGTTCCGCCGCCTGCACGGCATCGACCTCAAGAGCTACGAATTCGGCAGTGTGTTCGTCGACCCGCCCCGCGCCGGCATGGACCCGGACACCTGCGAGCTGACCCGGCGCTTCGACAACATCCTCTACATCTCCTGCAACCCGCAAACCCTCGCGGCCAACATCGCCCAACTGCACGACACGCATCGCATCACTCAATGCGCGATGTTCGACCAGTTCCCGTGGACCCATCACATGGAATCCGGAGTGTTGTTGACCCGGCGGTGAGTGCTGCAGTGATACAAAACAGCCGTCAGTACGACGGCTTTTTTGTGCGTGCTCAATCGGTGGCATCTGCCTTGCGCGGACGCCCGCCCTTACGGCCATTCGCCCGCGCAGCCTCGGCTTTGGCGGCGCTGCTCTGGCGGCCATTCCGCGAGGCAATGACCGAGGCGGCCATGTCCATCAACGGCTTGCTTGCGCTAATCATTCCGGCGATGGAAACGTGTAGATCCTTGCCTTCATGGCAGAGAGCAGTCCCGGAAAAGCCGACTTTCAGATCCGCGAAATCCTCGACAACAAACTCATCGAATTCCGGATAGTGCTGTACGGGTAACAGCACGCCACTTCCATCTATGAAACTGATCGCCAGACAAGGTTCTACATAAGTCACCGAAGTCGCCCGCAAACCGTTTTTGTGGCGCACTTGCCCACGCTGGATGGCTTCATCCCGCACCGCATCGGTTACGGACCGATCAGCCAGCGTTCCTGCCCGTATCGTTTTCATAGCTGAATCTCCACGCCCTCTGGAACGCCAATCAGCGCCAGCAGGGTCTTATTCGTCTCAGGCTCGTAGCAAGCCGAGCCAATCATCCCTGTCGTACTCGCGATCCTTTTTACCAACACGACTTCGCTGGTTTGCCAGTCCCAGATCTGATGATCGAGGCACACCGTGTGCAACTTTTCCCACCAGATACACCGAGCGCGGCGCATATGAGCGGGTTGTTCGAGCGCATGACGCAAGCCTTCCAGTACCGACACCGGTGGCCTGCGTGAATGAGGATTCACGTCCCACAGCTCGACACTGTTGTGCCAGAAGCTGAATTTGAAGCGCGCACTCCAGGTTCCTGCATCCACATGTGCATGCGGTGGGCATGTTCATCGCGCAACATGATCACCATTGACAACCCTTTGTAGCTGAACAATCTCATGCTAACCCATCCGTTAGGTTAATGAATCCGAAGACTCGACTTTCCCTGAAAATCCGACCGCTGGCGCTGAGCATCGAATTGGCAATGCATCTCAGAGACTAGTGCGCAGATCCACTTCAGACTTGATGGGTAGAGTTGGAAATCGTAAGCATTCCTTTCCATGCACCCACAAAAGCCGCCTTGATGACGGCTTGTTTTGTAAGCGAGATCAATCAGCCTGGCTGTTTACGTTGTTCGGTCACCGTGAGTCCGGCATGCCCCCAATTATCGGTGTCGACTTCCTCGATGACGATGTGAGTCCATTCTGGAGGCTTGCCGAGAACCCGCTGCAGGGTTTCGGTGATTTCCGCGATAACCTGGGCTTTTTGCTCCGAGGTAACGCCCTCACGGGTGATACGCACGCTGACGAAAGGCATGGCGCTGCTCCTGATCGTTGATTAACGAAGGCTTATCACTTTATTTGTACAATCGAGCCTGCTAAACAGTTTGCAAAATACTTTATCTGATCCCCGGTGTAACCAATCATGCAGCGACAATTCGACGATCTACAGTTGGGCAGCATCGAGCTGTTTTGTCTGGCCGCCGAGGCCGGCAGCTTCACGGCTGCGGCGCTGGTGGCGGGCGTCACGCCGGCTGCGGTGAGCCGCTCGGTGTCGCGCATGGAAGAGCGTCTGGCCGTGCGACTGTTTGCGCGCACCACCCGCAGCGTCAAACTGACCGACAGCGGCCGACGCTACTACGAGGAATGCCGACAGGCACTGGCCCAGTTGGTAGAAGCCCAGCGCGAAGTCATGGGCCAACAGCAAGTGCCGTCCGGCACGCTGCGTATCAGCATCCCGACCACTTACGCCCACCATCGGATCCTGCCGCTGATGCCGGCCTTTCGTGCGCGTTTTCCGGCGGTGAAGGTCGAGTCGCACATCAGCAATCGCAATATCGACTTCGTCGGCGAGGGCTACGACCTGGCCATTCGAGTGCGGGCGATTCCGGATTCCGGTTTGATCGCCCGGCCGTTAGAGGACGCCGAGCTGGTGATGATTGCCAGCCCCGAGTACCTCAAGCACGCCGGCACGCCCCAAACCCTCGACGATTTGCAGCAGCACGAATGCATCCAATACGAACTGCCCAGCAGTGGTCGGCGCATTGCCTGGCTGTTCAATGACAACGGTGATCAACGCGAGATTCTGGCGGAGGGCAATTTCGTTTGCTCCGATGATGTACTGGGCGGCGTGACCCTGGCAAAACATGGCGCCGGTCTGTTCCAGACCTATCGCTTCATCGTCGAAAAAGAATTGGCCGAAGGCTCCTTGGTAGAAGTGCTCAAGCCATACGGAGGACGCTCGCGACCGTTTACGTTGCTGTATCCGCAAAGCCGACATATGCCACTGCGGTTACGGGCGTTTATCGACTTTCTGGTAGAGCATTTGCCCCGCTGATCGCGAAAGCGTCCGATCACCGCACACATTAAGCCAGGGAGCTGTCGCTTCAATTGACCGAATTAACCATCTAGTACAATTTATCTCCACAGGTCGAAACCTACGGCCAAAGCCAAAAATAATAAGTGGAGATATTTTGATGGCCCCCATCATTCTGGTGCTCAACGGCCCGAATCTGAACCTGCTCGGCACTCGCGAACCGGCCACCTACGGCCACGAAACCCTGGCTGATATTTCTGCTCTGTGCGGTCGTGCCGGCGAAGAATTCGGCCTGAAGGTGGAGTTTCGCCAGACCAATCATGAAGGCGAATTGCTCGACTGGATTCACGCCGCCCGCGGCCGCTGCGCCGGGATCGTGATCAACCCGGCTGCCTGGACTCACACGTCGGTAGCGATTCGCGACGCGTTGGTCGCCAGCGAGTTGCCGGTGATTGAAGTCCACCTGTCCAACGTCCACGCCCGTGAAGCCTTCCGCCACCACTCCTTTGTGTCAGCCATTGCCACGGCGGTGATGGCGGGTTTTGGCAGCCATGGCTATCGCCTGGCGCTTGAACACTTCAGCCAACGTTTGAAAGGGTCAGCATCGTGAGCCAGAACAAAGCGGTATTGGCCGGACTGATCGGCGCCGGCATCCAGGCTTCGCGCACCCCGACATTGCACGAGCATGAAGGCGACGCCCAAGGCTTGCGTTATCTCTATCGCCTGATCGACCTCGATCAGTTGCAACTCGACTGCAATGCCCTGTCCGACCTGTTGCTGGCCGCTGAACGGATGAATTTCACCGGGCTGAATATTACGTTCCCGTGCAAGCAGGCAATCATCCCGCTGCTCGACGAATTGTCGCCGGAAGCCCGCGGCATCGGCGCGGTAAACACTGTGGTGCTCAAGGATGGCAAACGCATCGGCCACAACACCGATTGCCTGGGTTTTGCCGAGGGATTTCGCCGAGGCTTGCAAGGTGTAGCCGTCGAGCGCGTGGTGCAGATGGGCGCCGGTGGTGCGGGTGCGGCGGTGGCCCACGCGCTATTGAGTGAAGGCGTACAACAGCTGAGTATTTTCGATGTGGAAATCAGCCGCGCCCAGAGCCTGGCTGACAATCTCAATCAACATTTTGGCAGCGGTCGCGCAGTGGCCGGTCATGACCTGGCGCTGGCTCTGGGCGAGGCCAACGGCCTGGTGAATACCACGCCGATGGGCATGAAAAAGCTGCCGGGGATGCCGGTGCCGGTGGAGTTGCTACGTGCTGAATTGTGGGTGGCGGAAATTGTGTATTTCCCATTGGAAACCGAACTGCTGCGCAACGCCCGCGCGCTGGGTTGCCGGACACTCGATGGCGGCAACATGGCAGTGTTCCAGGCGGTGAAGGCATTTGAGTTGTTCAGCGGCGTGGTGCCGGATGCGCAGCGAATGCTGGCGCATTTTCAGAGCATGAATGGTTGATCGGATCTGGCGAGGGGGTTAGCCCCCTCGCCCGCATCAGGCCTGCAGATACCGCAGGACCGACTCGCAGATCATCTCGCGATGGCGCTGCTTGATGCGTTCATCCGGCAGGTCTATCTGAAAGATCTCGCCAAAGGTATGACGGTTCGACACGCGATAGAAGCAGAACGAACTGATCAGCAAATGCACATCCAACGGATCAAGCCCCGTGCGGAACAGCCCTTGCTCGGCGCCGCGACGCAGAATCTCGCCCAGTGAATCGAGGATGGTGTTGTTCATCGCCTTGATGGCATCGGAGCGCTTCACATACTCGGCGTTGTGAATGTTCTCGATACTGACAATGCGCACGAAATCGACGTTGTGATCATGGTGATCGAAGGTGAATTCCACCAGGCGTCGAATCGCCTCTACCGGCGCCAGCTCAGTCAGGTGCAGGCGGTTTTCGGTGTTGCGGATATCGCCGTAGAGCTTTTCCAGCACTTCGACGTAGAGCTGTTCCTTACTGCCGAAGTAGTAATAGATCATGCGCTTGGAGGTGTGGATGCGCTCGGCGATCGCATCGACGCGAGCCCCGGACAGGCCTTGTTGAACGAACTCGACAATCGCTTCCTGAAGGATGTTCTCGCGGGTTTTTTCCGGGTTGTTCTTGCGACTCTTGCGCGGCTCGGCCAGGGGTTGCTCGGGCGCTGCGGAGAGTTCTGAGGTCATTGTCATTGCGGGCTCACGGCCATCACTGCACAGGCTGGCGATTATGAGCCGCGCCGCACAGCGAAGGAAGCCGTGCGGCAGCGGTTTGTCGGCGTGTTTACGATTTTCCTACAACTTTGCCTGGCGTACGGCGCCGCTTCGGGATTTGGCCATGGCGGCCAAACGCACTGCTACGTTGGCCGCGCCGTAACCGGCATAACCGTTCTTGCGCTGGATGATCTCGAAGAAGAAGCGTCCTTCGAACGGCTCGGTGTAGACGTGAAACAGCTCGCCACCCTGGGCATCACGGTCGTACAGCACGTTGTAATAGGCCAACTCGCTGAGAAACTCGTCGTCGAAATCGAAACGGGCTGCCAGGTCATCGTAGTAGTTGAGCGGGATATCCAGCAGCGGCACGCCTGCCTCTTTGGCGCGGCTGACCTGGGCGAAGATATCGTCGCAATCAAACGCAATGTGATGCACGCCGGAGCCGCGATAACTCGACAGTGCATGTGAGATGGCGGTGTTGCGGTTTTCGGAAATGTTCAGCGGCAAGCGAATCGAACTGTCGCGGCTGCGCAGTGCACGGCTTTTCACCAGGCCGTAGGGATCGGGCAGCACCACTTCGTCATCGGCTTCGAAGTCCAGCAGGCTCTTGTAGAACAACACCCAACTGTCGAGGCTGTCGGCCGGCAGCGCCATGGCCATGTGGTCGATGCGCTTGAGGCCGCCAGCGGTCTGCGCATCCGGGAACAGATTGAAGTCAGTGCCGTAGACGTCGGCCTGCTGGTCGACCAGGTAAATCAGGCTGCCGTCCGGCGCCCGCACGGCGGCCAGCTCCAGTTCGTTCGGCCCGACCAGCCCGCGATAGGGCTGGCCTTTGTAAGCCACGGCCCGGGCCAGCGCACTGGCGCTGTCCTTGACCCGCACGGCGGTGGCGCACAGTGACGGCCCGTGCGCCTCGAAGAAACTGTGGCCGAACGAGTACGGCTCGGAGTTGAGGATCAGGTTGATGTCGCCCTGGCGCAGCAGGCTGACGCTCTTGGAGCGATGCTGGCCTGCCTTGACGAAACCCAAACGCTCCAGCCAATGGGATAGCTTGGCGCCGAGGCTTTCGTCCACGGCAAATTCGAGAAACTCGATGCCGTTGTATTCGCTGGCCTTCGGTGTTTCGAACAGAATGTCGAGGTTGCTCGATGGCTTGGCTTGCTGTTCCAGGCGCTGGCGGGTTTTCTCTTCAAGGTAAAGCAACGAGCGCAGCCCGTCGGCAGCATTGGCCCGCGGCGGCGCGGCACGGAAACCGTCGTTGAAGATCTCCAGCGACAGCGGGCCGGTGTAGCCACTCTTGATGATCGGCGCGAGGAAGCCCGGCAGATCGAATTCACCCTGGCCCGGGAAGCACCGGAAATGTCGGCTCCACTCCAGCACATCCATGGCCAGGATCGGCGCGTCGGCCATTTGCACGAAGAAAATCTTGTCGCCGGGAATCTCGGCGATGGCGCTCGGGTCGCCCTTGAGCGACAGCGTATGGAAGCTGTCGAGCAACACCCCGAGGCTTGGATGATCCGCTTGGCGGACAATGTTCCACACCTGCTGCCAGGTGTTCACATGCCGGCCCCAGGCCAGCGCTTCGTAACCGATGCGCAGGCCTCGTGCGCCGGCGCGCTCGGCCAGCAAGCGCAAGTCATCGACCAGAATCTGTTCGTCACCCACAGAGTCAACCGAGGCGTTGCTGCACACCAGCACCAGGTCGGTGCCCAGTTCCTGCATCAGGTCGAACTTGCGCTCGGCCCTTTCCAGATTGCGCGACAAGCGGTCACGGCGGCAGCCTTCGAAATCCCGGAACGGTTGGAACAGGGTGATGGCGATCCCGAGATCGGCGCACATCTGTTTAATTTCCCGAGGGCTGCCGTCGTAGTAGAGAAGGTCGTTCTCGAAAATCTCGACACCGTCAAAACCGGCGGCGGCAATGGCTTCGAGTTTTTCCGGCAGGGTACCGCTCAAGGACACGGTGGCAATGGAACGCTGCATGTTTTCGACTCCTGGTGGAGGCTTCGGCTACAGGGAATTTGCGCCGCTTTTAATAGAGTGAGCGAATTATTGAGCGGGCCGGTGCATTGATCAATTCAAAGTGTACTACCCGGTTAGTTTTGCGTGCGATTATCGAACACAATGGCCGTTGGCGAATTGACGATTTTTTGTTCACTGCGCAACATCAATCCCACATTGAGGCCGGGTAACCAACCACCGGTCGCCGTGTTCAAAAAACTGTTCGACGACCCAGAACACTCATAACAAATTCAAAAACGGGTGGTACACATGATTCCTACTCAAAGCTCCCGCATGGCTCCGGCCATGAGCGCTGCCACTGGTGGCATCGGCGATAAAATCCGTGGTGCCATGGCGGTCGGCAAAACCCGCTGGGGCATGCTGGCGCTGGTATTTTTCGCCACCACCCTGAACTACATCGACCGCGCCGCCCTCGGCGTCATGCAGCCGATCCTTGCCAAGGAAATGAGCTGGACGGCGATGGACTACGCCAACATCAACTTCTGGTTCCAGGTCGGCTACGCCATCGGCTTCGTGCTGCAAGGCCGATTGATCGACCGGGTCGGCGTCAAGCGCGTGTTCTTCTGCGCCGTGCTGCTCTGGAGCCTGGCGACCGGTGCCCACGGCCTGGCCACTTCGGCGGTCGGCTTCATGGTCTGCCGTTTCATTCTCGGCCTCACTGAAGCCGCCAACTACCCGGCCTGCGTGAAAACCACGCGCCTGTGGTTCCCGGCCGGTGAACGTGCGGTGGCCACCGGTATTTTCAACGCCGGTACCAACGTCGGTGCGATGTTCACGCCGATGCTGCTGCCGCTGATCCTGCACGTCTGGGGCTGGCAAGCCGCGTTCCTGTGCATGGCCGCACTGGGCGGTATCTGGTTGCTGTTCTGGGGCCTGAAGTACTTCAACCCGGAAGATCACCCGAGCGTCAAACAGTCCGAACTGGACTACATCCAGAATGAAGTCGAACCGGAACAGACCCGCGTACCGTTCTCGCGAATCCTGCGCATGCGCGGCACCTGGGCCTTTGCCCTCGCCTACTCGATCACCGCGCCGGTGTTCTGGTTCTACCTGTACTGGCTGCCACCGTTCCTCAATCAGCAATACAACCTGGGCATCAACGTGACCCAGATGGGCATCCCGCTGATCATCATCTACCTCACTGCCGACTTCGGCAGCGTGGGCGGCGGCATCCTCTCCTCGTTCCTGATCGGCCGCGGTGTCAACCCGATCAAGGCGCGACTGATGTCGATGTTCCTGTTCGCCTGCTGCATCATCGGCGTGGTCATGGCGGCGGGTTCCAGCAACCTGTGGGTCGCAGTGTTCGCCATCTCTCTGGCCATCGGCGCGCACCAGGCCTGGACCGCCAACATCTGGAGCCTGGTGATGGACTACACGCCCAAGCACATGATGAGTACGGTGTTCGGTTTCGGCGGCATGTGTGCGGCCATTGGCGGGATGTTCATGACCCAGTTGGTCGGCCACATCCTGACGGTCACCAACAACAACTACACCGTGCTGTTCACCCTGATCCCGGCGATGTACTTCATTGCACTGACCTGGATGTACTTCATGGCACCGCGCAAGATTCCGACAGTAGAAGACTGATGTTCCCTCGGCGCAGGCCCGCTATCGGGCCTGCGCTTTTTTTTGCCTGCTGTTCAGGGGCTATCAGCGACGACTTTGCTGCCAGGCCGCTGCCAGGCCACTGCAGCAAATAATGGCGATGCCGATCACGGTGGTCAGGGTCGGCGTGTGGGAAAACAGCCACCAGCCCAGCAGACCGGCGAAGATGATCTGGCAGTAACTGAACGGCGCCAGCAATGCCGGCGCAGCAAGCCGGAAAGCCTGGGTCAGGAACAGGTGCGCTGTCATCCCGCAGGCACCCAGCGCCAGCATCATCGCGCCGTGCGCCAGGCTCGGCGTCTGCCAGAAGAACGGCACCAGCGCGCTCATCACCAAAGTGTTGCACAGGCCGGCGAAGAAGTTGCTGGTGGTCGGGCTGTCGATCTCGCTGAGCTTGCGCGTCAGCAATTGGTAGAAGCAGAAAAACAATGCCGAACAGAATGGCAACAACACTGCCGGGGTAAACAAATCACCGCCGGGATGAACGATGATCAATACACCGATGAAGCCGAAGATCACCGCCAGCCATTGCCCGCGAGTGACCCGCTCGCCCAACAACGGCACCGACAATGCGGTGACCAGCACCGGTGCCAGGAAGTTGACCGACGTCGCCTCGGCCAGCGGGATGTACATCAACCCGGTGGTGAAAAACAGGCTGGTGCCCAACAGGCACAGTGCGCGAATCAATTGCAGCAGCGGTCGCTTGGTACGCAGAACCCGCAGCCCCGATTGCGGCAGGAAAATCCCGGCCATCAGCAACGTGTGAACCACGTAGCGCGCCCATACCACCATCACAATCGGATAGAAACCGGAGAGGTACTTCGAGAATGCGTCGTGACTGGAAAACAGGAAGGTTGCGACAACGATCAGCAGGATCCCCTTGAAGGGCTGATTGACGCCGGAGAGCGGGGTGCTGACGGTCATGAAGGCCTCTTAGTGAAATGGGTATGTGGCGAGGGAGCTGGCTCCCGCTGGACTGCGCAGCAGTCCCAAAACAGCATCGGCGACCGCTCCGCGCTCGAACGGGAGCAAGCTCCCTCATCACAAAAGCAAGTCAAATCCGCGCCAGCAATTCCCGGGTTTTATCCAAAGCCATCTGCGCCCGATCCAGCCCACTCACGCCCTGCTCCAGCAACTGCACAGTGGGAATCTCCAGGCTCAGTGGAATGTTAGCCGGCAAACAGCGCAACAATCCCGGCAGATCACAATCGCCATCCCCCGGAAAACGTCGCTCGTTACGCGCCTGACGCAAAATCTCGGCCATGTCGGTCGGTCGCGGCCCGGCAACATCGCACAACTGTGCATACCGTAACCGTGAAGGCGCAACGCTGGCCAGATCTTCCAGTTGCGATGCCGAACGATCGAAGTGAAATGCATCCACCAGCACCGCACCGTTTTCACGCCCGGCATTCTCGACGATACGCACGGCTTGTTGCAGATTGCGCGCATCGGTCCAGGGCATGAATTCCAGATGCGGATGCAGGCCGTAGGGCTTTGCAAGATCACACAGCCGCGCGAAGTTTTCTGTCAGCCGTTGCTCGTCAGAATCGTTACCGGCGACCAGCAACTCACTGGCGCCGAATTCGGCACCGACCGCCAGAACTTTCTCGAAGTCGGCGACGACGGTGTCCGGTTTCAAACGCAGGATTTCAACATCCAGCACACGAACGCCGGTATCGCGCAGACGGGCCAAGGTCTGACGGCGTAAATCGCCATCGGCCACCAAGGCAAAATGATGTTCCTCCGGCGTCGCCGGCACCAGGCGCAAACCGACGTGGCTGTAACCGGCCCGCGCCGCGACTTCGACCATCTGCGGCGGTGAAAGCTCCAGCACCGTCAGACTGGCCAGGGAAAAGATTCGTTCGCTCATGGTCAGCCCTCGATCAACGACGGTGCGCAGGCACGACCGGTTTCGGCGGCCTCGCGAATGGCTTCGATCAGTGCCAGCGTGCGTGCGGCATCCGCGGCGCTCACCAGCGGCTCGACCTCTCGGCGCACAACCCGCACGAAGTGCTGCAACTGTAGACGCAGTGCTTCATCGGCAACGACATCTTCCTGAGCTTCGAGCAACGGTTGGTGCCAACCGCCATCGACTTCGTTGTAATGCCAACGCTTGAGTTGCGCAATGCTCAACGCGCCGCCGGTCCCGGCCAATAAATAACACGGCTGGTCGGCCTGACGTGGATACACCGGGTTCTCCCCCGAACCCAACTCCCAACTCCAGGGCGCGGCCACCGCATCGGAACCGGTCAGGCTACCCAACGCGCCGTTGTCGAATTGCAGCAGCACCGCCGCGCAATCCTCGTTGGCAAACCCGCGTATTGCGTTGCTGGTAATGGCCTGCACCTGGCGCACCTCGCCACACAAATGCCGAAGCAGATCGAGGTCGTGGATCAGATTGGTCAACAGCATTCCTGCACCCGCCTCGCGGCGCCAAGGTGTTTCGAAGTAACTGTCGGGCTTGCGCAATTGCCAGAGCGCCGTGACCGTGGTCAATCGGCCCAGCGCGCCGCTGTGGATAAGTTCATGGGCACGGACGATCAACGGATTGTGACGCCGGTGATGGCCGACCAGCACCGGAACGCCGCTCGCTTTCGAAGCGGCCACCAACGTCCGGGCTTCATCGAGGTGCACACCCACCGGTTTTTCCAGCAGCACCGGCACGTTCGCCGCCAGACAGTCGAGCGCAGTACTGACATGCAACGTGTTGGGGTTGGCGATGATGACCGCGTCTGGCTTCGCCTGCTCCAGCATCTGACGGTGATCGGCGAAATAACCGACTCCCCATTGCGCCGCGAGAGCGGCCGCTTGCGGCCCGGGATCAGCGACGGCGCACAGGATCGCTTCACTCAGGGAGTTCAAATGCTGGTAGTGCTGCTGGCCCATGTTGCCGGCGCCGATCAACGCGATTCGAAGGGGCGAATTCAAGATGCGGTCCTCTTGTGGTTCTTGTTGGAAAAATGAATTCCATTAATTTAGAACCGAGTTCCACAATCTTACACAGACCGGTACAGAAAGTGTTCGAACAGCGCACAGCTTCTCAATTGGCGGTTTTAGCTGAACAGTTCCGACGCCAGACTCGCCGCCGACAACTCTTCGGTAAACGCCAACAACAACGGCGCCAATTCATGCAACCGTGCGCCCGGCATCCGTGCACTGGGCCCGGCGATGCTGAGCACGCCGATCACCCGCCCGTCCCCCGGATGGCGAACCACCGCGGCAATCGCTGAAGTGCCTACGGCCGAACTTTCCTCGACACAGGCGTAGCCCTGCTCCCGCGCC
Source organism: Pseudomonas sp. Sample_22 (assembly GCF_004307635.1). Taxonomy (NCBI): domain Bacteria; kingdom Pseudomonadati; phylum Pseudomonadota; class Gammaproteobacteria; order Pseudomonadales; family Pseudomonadaceae; genus Pseudomonas; species Pseudomonas sp. Sample_22. Next base: position 45,242 of record NZ_RCNY01000084.1, on the reverse strand, counting down.
AGACGCAAACGCTCAAGCAATTCGATGTTGGAACGCGGCGCATTCGGCCCCGGTTCCAGCGGCCGATCCGCCGCCTGGCGCTCCACCAGCGACAAGGCCTCGGCATCGCTCATACACGCCAGCCACGCATGCCCCGAGGCGGTATAAAACAAGGGTGCATCGCGACCCATGTCAGGGTCATAACGCAAGCCCGAGCGAGCCCCCTGGGACTTGGCGATCCAGGTCTGGCGCTCGCCCTCGATCACCCCCAGTCGCACCAGTTCACCGGTTTCCTGTGCCAACCGGTCCAGCACCGGCTGCACAATGTCGGCGCCGCTGCTCGACAGGTATCGGAACCCCATGGCCACCAGTTTGGTCGACAAGTGATAACGCAAGTTTTCCGGATTCTGCCGCACGTAACCCAGCCGAATCAGCTCGGCGAGCAAGCGGTGAGTCGCGCTTTTGGGAATGTCCAATTGCTCCGCCAAGGTCTGCATTGGCAGACCGCGAGGGTCGCTGGTGAGGCTTTCGAGCACACTGAAAACACGTTCGATCTGACTGCCGGCCATGGGAGTTTCCACGCAAAATTTGCTCGATTCTAGAAGACAACCCGCGGAACGGGAAATCTGGAACTGTATGTCCGATAACCGCCCCCTTTACGCAGCCTTCACTTGCTCGCCTTAGGAAGACTCTTATATTTTCTGGAATCAAATTCCAAAATATCAACACCGGAGTGCTTACCATGCCTGCCGATTCGCACATTTTTCCCGACATCGACTGCGATGTGCTGATCGTCGGCTCAGGTGCGGCGGGCCTGTCCGCAGCCGTCACTGCGGCCTGGCACGGGCTGAAGGTGATCGTGGTAGAGAAGGACCCGGTATTCGGCGGCGCCACGGCCTGGTCAGGAGGCTGGGCCTGGGTGCCATGCAATCCATTGGCGCGGCGTGCCGGCATCGTCGAAGACATTGAGCAACCGCGCACCTATCTGCAACATGAGTTGGGCGACCAGTACGATCCGGCAATGATTGACGCGTTCCTTCAAGCCGCTCCGCAAATGGTCGCGTTCTTTGAACAGCACACCTCGTTGCAGTTTGCCGACGGCAATGCCATTGCCGACATCCACGGCGACACACCTGGTGCCGGGACCGGGGGGCGCTCGGTTATCGCAGCGCCGTTTGATGCCAGAAATGTCGGCAAACTGCTCAAGCGTTTACGTAAAACAATGCGCGAAACGTCTTTCATGGGCATGCCGATCATGGCCGGCGCGGACCTCACGGCGTTCCTCAACCTGACCCGCTCGCTGTCAGCGGCGTGGCACGTCACCCGACGCTTCACCCGGCATTTGTTCGATCTCGCCGTGCATGGTCGTGCCATGCAACTGGTCAACGGCGTGGCCTTGGTGGCGCGTCTGGCAAAGTCTGCCGAAGACCTCGGTGTACTGCTCTGGGAATCGGCGCCGGTCACCCAATTGTTGTGTGAGAACAATCAGGTGCACGGGGCGATCGTCAGCACAGGCAAAGGCTTGATGCGCATCCGGGCGCGCAAGGGCGTGGTGCTGGCGGCCGGCGGCTTCGCCAATGACATCGAACGGCGCAAAGCGCTGTTTCCGCGCACGCCGACCGGCCATGAACATTTGGCCTTGCCACCGCTCGGTGTGTCCGGTGACGGCCTGCGACTGGGCGAAAGTGTCGGCGCACAAATCAATGCCGACATGGCCTCTCCCGTGGCCTGGGCACCGGTATCGCAAGTGCCGCACGGCGACGGCAGCCTTGGTCATTTCCCGCACATCATCGAGCGCGGCAAGCCCGGAATCATCGGCGTACTGAGCAACGGCCAGCGTTTCGTCAATGAAGCCAACGGTTACTACGACTATGTGAAGGCCATGGTCGCCGCCGCGCCGCAAGGCGAAGAAGTCGCCTCCTGGCTGATTTGCAATCATCGTTTTCAGCGGCGTTATGGCTTGGGGATTTCACGGCCATTTCCTGTGCCGCTGACATCCTTCATCCGCAGTGGCTATCTGAAAACCGGTAACACCCTGGAGGAATTGGCGTCGGCCTGCGGCATTGATCCGAGCGGCTTGTGCGCCACGGTGTCGGACTACAACCGTCACGCACGCAATGGCGAAGATCCGCAATTCGGCCGTGGCTCGACGCCTTACAACCGCAAACAAGGTGATGCGTCGCAACACCCCAACCCCTGTGTCGCGCCTATCGAACAGGGGCCGTTTTATGCCGTGAAGGTCCAGCCCGGAAGCTTTGGCACTTTCGCAGGACTCAAGGTCAACCCGCATGCGCAGGTTCTGGACCACGCCGGTCAGGCCATTGAAGGGCTCTACGCGGCGGGCGGCGACATGGCGAGCATCATGGGTGGCCATTACCCCGCCGGCGGCATCAACATCGGCCCGGCGCTGACCTTCGGTTACATCGCCGCACGCCACATCGCAGGCGTCACTGCTTTTGAAAAGGAGATCGATCATGCAGCACATCGTTAACAGACAAGGTCTGAACATGCCGAAACTGGGCCTCGGCACCTGGCCAATGCTTGCAGATGAGTGCACCCGCGCCGTGGAGCAGGCCCTGGCGCTCGGATACCGGCATATCGACACGGCAGCCGGCTACAACAACGAGGACGCTGTCGGGCAGGCAGTGGCGAACAGTCCGACACCTCGCCACCAGATCCACATCACCACCAAGGTCTGGTGGGACCAACTGCAACCCGATGCGATGCGTCATTCCATGGACCGCAGCCTCAAGGCCCTGCGTTCCGATTACGTCGACTTGTTCATGATCCACTGGCCCAGTACCGATTGGGATTTGCCACGCACCATTGAAACCCTGGTGGCGCTCAAGGAACAGGGGCTGGCACGCAACATCGGCGTGGCGAATTTTCCTCTACCGCTGTTGCGCAAAGTCATCGAAGAACTGGGCGCGCCGCTGTCAGCCATTCAGGTCGAATACCACGTGTTGCTCGGACAAAACGCACTGCTCGACTACGCTCGCCAACACGACATGGCGTTGACGGCCTACACACCGCTGGCACGGAACAAGGTGTCGGATATCCCTGCCATCCAGCAGATCGCCGCCAAACACGGAGCACTGCCAACCCAGGTCGCGCTCAAATGGTTGCTGGACCAATCGAACGTCGCGGCCATTCCCAAGGCCAGCAGCGAGGCCAATCAGCTGGCGAACCTGGCGGCATTCACGATCAATCTGGATGATCAGGACCGTGCCTTGATCGCCAGCCTGTCCAAACGCCAGCGACAGGTCAGCCCGGACTTTGCGCCCGTGTGGGACGCGTTCGACGAATAACTTGCGGGACCGGCGATCACCCTCTGGATAAAAACCCATCGCAGAACGGAATTCGATGGGTTATCCGCGTTCAATACAAGCCTGAACAGTTCTCGGCAGCCGTTACGGATTGCCGGGAACACCGACGTGCGCAGGAAAAGCCGGACGACCGGACTGGCGCGGCTCTCACTTGGCAGCAACACTCATCGCACGGATTACCAGAGGATTCCCACATGCTATGGAAAAAAGGCCGACGCAGCGACAACGTGGTCGATGCCCGTAGTGAGGGTGCCGGCGGTGGCGGGATGCGCTTTGGTGGCGGCAAGGGCCTAAGCCTGACCGCGATCGTATTGATTGTCGGAATCGGCTGGATCACCGGCCAGGACCCGATGCAGATTCTCGGACAACTGGCCGGCCAGATGGGCGACACATCGGCGCCCGCCACCACCCAGACCCGCAAAGCCCCACCGACCACGGATGAAGGCGCCGAATTCGTGCGCTCGATCCTTGGCGACACCGAAGACACCTGGCAGCAGATTTTCCAGCAGGGCGGGCGGCAATATAAGGACCCGACCCTGGTGCTGTTCAGCAACCGGGTGAACTCGGCCTGCGGGATGGCGACATCGGCGACCGGTCCGTTCTATTGCCCTGCAGACCAGAAGGTCTATCTGGACATGGCGTTCTTCCAGGAGATGTCACAGCGCTTTTCCGCAGCTGGCGATTTCGCCCAAGCCTACGTGATCGCTCACGAAGTCGGACACCACGTGCAGACCTTGCTCGGCGTTTCCGCGAAAATTCAGACAGCCCGCCAGCAGGGTCGGCAAATGGAAGGCGACGGCGGTTTGCTGGTACGCCAGGAACTCCAGGCTGACTGCCTGGCCGGTGTCTGGGCCAACCATGCGCAGCAACGGTTGAACTGGCTGGAACCGGGCGATATCGAAGAAGCATTGAACGCTGCCAATGCCATTGGCGACGATCGTTTGCAGCAACAGGGTCAGGGCCGTGTCGTGCCGGACTCATTTACCCATGGTACGTCAGCGCAACGGGTGCGCTGGTTCAAAACCGGATTCGCTCAGGGCCAGGTGGGCCAGTGCGATACCTTTGCGGCGAAAAATCTGTAAATGAAGAAGTGGTTGTTGGTATTACTGTTCACATGTGCAACGTCCCAGGCTCAAGAGCAAGGGGTCAAAGAGCTCAGTCCCGGGCGCCTGCTGTTGAAGTCAGGTGAAATGGCGGTGGGCATCAGCCGGGCACCGGCAAAAATAGAGCGCGTATTGATCATCGTCCATGGCCGGTTGCGCAATGCGCAAACCTACCTGCAGAGCGGCCTGCGCGCTGCCGAACTGGCCGGACAAAGCGAAACCACCCTGGTGATCGCCCCGCAGTTCCTTGACGAAACCGATGTCGCAAAGCACCCAGTGGCTGACACCGTCCTGCGCTGGCAAGGCAATGAATGGATGGCCGGCGGTGAATCCACGGCACCGTTTCGAATGAGTTCCTTTGAGGCGCTGGACGAAATCATCGCCCGGCTGAGTGATCGTCGGCAGTTCGCGGATGTGAAGGAAATCGTGATCGCCGGTCACTCCGGCGGCGCACAGGTGGTGCAGCACTATGCTTTGCTGGGCCGCGATCAGTCGGCACTGGAAGGCGCCGGGGTAAAGCTGCGTTACGTGGTCGCCAACCCATCTTCCTATGCCTATTTCGATGAACGCCGGCCGGTAGCGTTCAACCATGCCAAGTGCCCGGACTTCAATCGCTGGAAGTATGGCCTGTCAGATCTACCTGCCTACGCCGACGGACAAACCGCTGCGCAATTGCAGGACAAGTACCTCAAGCGTGAAGTCGTTTATTTACTGGGGCAGCAGGACATCGACCCGAACCATCCGGCGCTGGATAAAAGCTGCGAAGCCAAGGCCCAGGGCCCGAATCGCCTGGCCCGAGGGCGTTTTTACTTTAATTATCTGAAGCGGTTGAAGCCGCGAGGGCTGGATCAACAGCTGATTGAAGTCCCCGTGGTCGGGCATAACGGGGACGGGATGTTTACGTCGCCTGAGGGGCAGAAGGCGTTATTCGGGCGATGAGTCTTGTTGTCTGATTTGACGCCATCGCGAGCAGGCTCACTCCTACAATGAAATGCGATCAACTGTAGGGCGAGCCTGCTCACGATGAGGCGTTCAAGCCGAAAGCATCTGCCGCAACTCGACACAATCCACCGCATGCCAGTCGGTCAATTCCGGCCACGGATTATCCGGCAGATTCACCAATACCGTACGCGCCCCCGCTGCCCGTCCGCAGTCCAGATCAAAACGGTAGTCACCGACCATCACCATCTGGCTGGTCGACACACTCCAGGCCTCGGCCAGCTTGAGCAAACCACCGGGATGCGGCTTTGGTGGGGCCTCATCGCGACCGAGCACATCCTCGACTGCAAAGCAGTCGGCCAGGCCGATCGCCTCGAGCGTAACGTGCGCCAACTCACGGGCATTGCGCGTCAGAATCCCCAGGCGATAACCACGTCCGGCCAACTCACGCACCAGTTCTACCGCGCCCGGCGCCGGTTTCGAACCCAGCGCCAGATCCCGTTCATGTTCCAGCAACCAGGCGTGTTTGGCCGCTGCTTCCTCGGCGGGCAGCGCGGCCAGGTGGGTCAGGATGTCGTCTTGCGCGGGGATCGCCAATGCCACGCGAATCGCCGCGAAATCATGCACGGCCACCGTCAGGGTGCCGTCCATGTCGAACACCCAATGACGTACGTCGGTCAGGCTCATGCCCAATCCTTGCGATGGCGGATCAAACCTTCCTGCGTGACCGAGGCCACCAGTTGTCCGGCGCGGTTGAATACGCTGCCACGGGAAAACCCGCGGGAATTGCCGGCCCACGGACTGTCCATCGCGTAAAGCAACCAGTCATCGGCGCGCAGGTTGGCGTGGAACCACAACGCATGGTCGAGGCTGGCGACCTGCATGTCCTTGTGCCAGACCGATTTGCCGTGAGGCTGCATCGACGTCACGAGCAGGCCGAAATCCGAAGCGTAGGCCAGCAAGTATTTATGCAGTGCCGGGGAATCGATCAAGGCACCGTCGGCGCGAAACCAGACGTATTTGATCGGGTCGGATGGCAATGGGTTGTAGGGATCTTTCTCGGTCACCGGGCGGAATTCGATCGGCTTCGGGCACAGCAGCTTTTCGCGCATTTTCTCGGGGATCAGGTGCGCGCGTTGCTGGGTCAACTCCAGCTCCGACGGCAGATTCTCCGGGCCGACCACTTGTGGCATTTCACTCTGGTGCTGAAAGCCTTCTTCGTCGTACTGGAACGAAGCGCTGCACGTGAAGATCGGGTGGCCCTTCTGGATGGCCGTCACACGCCGCGTGCTGAAACTGCCGCCGTCACGCACCCGGTCAACCTGGTAAACCACTGGCAAACCCGCGTCGCCCGGACGCAGGAAATAACCGTGCATCGAATGCACATGACGCGCCTCTTCCACAGTCTGACTGGCCGCCGACAGCGACTGCCCGAGCACCTGGCCACCGAACAACTGACGAAACCCGAGGTCCTGGCTGCGGCCACGGAACAGGTTTTCCTCGATCGGTTCCAGCGTCAGCAGGTCGACCAGATCTTCCAACACTTGGCTCATTCAGACTCTCCTCACACAACGCAATACCGCGCAGTCTTGGCTGCAGCGGTCGATTCAGTTTCTGGCCCGGGCCAACATGGGGTCCATTGTAAACGTCCGTGTCAGGTTATCCATGCAAGGTTTGCAGCCATTGTTCACGGCTGATGCGGTACAACACGTGATGACGCAGGGGATGATCGACGGCAAGCTTGGGGTGATCGAAGTCATCGGCCGGATCGTGATGCATACCAATCGCCTGCATGACTTTCTGCGACGGCAGATTACTGTCAGCGGTAAAGGACACGACTTCGCTCAGCAGCAAGCGGTCAAACCCGCAGCGCAGAGCGGTCCACGCCGCTTCGCTGGCGTAGCCAAGGCCCCAGTGCTCGCGAGCCAGGCGCCAACCGATTTCGATGGCCGGGGTAAACGGTGCCTCGAAGCCGACCACGCCCAGCCCGGTGAAACCGATGAATTGCCCGGTATCCTTGCGCTCCAGTGCCCACAGGCCAAAACCGTGCTCGGCGAAATGGCCACGGACTCGCCCGATCAATTCAGCACTTTCCAGTCGGCTCAAGGGCGCTGGAAAATAACGCATGACCTGAGGATCAGCGCACATCGCGGCAAATTCCGGCAAATCGTCATCACGCCATTGGCGCATCAGCAATCGCGCGCTTGCCAGTTCAAGTATCGGCTCCATCGTGCCCTCCCCCCCATTTCCATGCCGCCAGTCTACAACGCTGGTAGGATCCGTCTCTCATTCCCGATTGAAATCATCATGCCGTTGCCGTTGATCTACCACGAAGACTACAGCCCCGAGTTTCCGGCGGATCACCGCTTCCCGATGGACAAGTTTCGCCTGTTGCGCGATCACCTGGTGGACAGCGGCCTGACCCGCGACGCCGATCTGCTGCGCCCACAACTGTGCCCGCCAGAGATTCTCGCCCTCGCCCATGACCCTTCGTATATCGAACGCTACATGAGTGGCGAGTTGTCCCGTGAAGATCAACGGCGTCTTGGCCTGCCCTGGAGCGAAGCGCTGGCGCGACGCACGGTGCGGGCGGTCGGCGGTTCGCTGCTGGCGGCCGAGCAAGCGCTGGAACATGGGCTGGCCTGCCACCTCGCCGGCGGCACTCACCACGCGCATTACGATTACCCGGCGGGTTTCTGCATCTTCAACGACCTGGCGGTGATCAGCCACTACCTGCTGGAGAGCGGGCGTGTGAATCGGGTGCTGATTTTCGATTGCGACGTGCATCAGGGCGATGGGACTGCTCGGATTCTGCACAACACTCCAGAGGCGATCACCGTTTCCCTGCACTGCGAGAAGAATTTTCCTGCACGCAAGGCTGAAAGCGATTGGGACATTCCGCTGCCCAATGGCATGGGCGATGCCGATTACCTGAAGGTGGTGGACGATGCACTCAACTACCTGTTGCCGCTGTATCAACCCGACCTGGTGCTGTACGACGCCGGGGTCGATGTGCACAAGGATGACGCCCTCGGTTATCTGAAACTGACGGATGAAGGCGTCGCCGCCCGCGATGAAAGTGTGATGCGCCATTGCCTGGGCCGGGATATTCCGGTGGTCGGCGTGATCGGCGGCGGCTACAGCAAGGACCGGCACGCCCTGGCCCGACGTCACGGTATCCTCCATCACAGTGCGCAACGCGTCTGGCAGTCATCAGGTTGTCACTGACCTGTGGATGCTTTACCCACAATGCCTGTGGAACCGCCTGTGGATAACCTGAGTGAAAGGGACTACAGGCCATGCTGGGCATGGGCTACAGACCACTGATCACTTTTTGACCACCTCTTTTGAGGAACGCCACAATCCCTGTAGGAGCGAGCCTGCTCGCGATAAGGCCGGCACTTTCAACATCTTCGTCAACTGACAGATCGCCATCGCGAGCAGGCTCGCTCCTACAGGGGGCGGGGCTGCTAGAATGCCCGCCTTCATTCCGTCAGACCGCAGCGCTCTCCATGACTCGATCCTCGACCTCTTCCTCTTACCAAGTCGCCATCATCGGCGGCGGCCCTGCCGGGCTGATGGCAGCCGAAGTGTTGAGCCAGGCCGGGGTCAAGGTCGACCTGTACGACGGCATGCCCTCGGTAGGCAGGAAATTTCTGCTGGCCGGTATCGGTGGCATGAACATCACTCACTCCGAAGCCTACCCGGCGTTCCTCTCGCGCTATGCCGAACGCGCACCGCACATGGCGCCGTTGCTGCGTGGCTTTGGCGCCGATCAGCTATGCCAGTGGATTCATGAACTGGGCATCGACACCTTCGTCGGCAGCTCCGGCCGGGTATTTCCCACCGACATGAAAGCCGCGCCGCTGTTGCGCGCCTGGCTCAAACGCCTGCGCGACAGTGGTGTAGTTATCCACACCCGTCACCGCTGGCTCGGCTGGAATGCCGACGGCAGCCTGAACGTTTCCAGCCCCGATGGCGATAAAAGCCTGACACCCGATGCGACCCTGCTCGCCCTCGGCGGCGGCAGTTGGTCGCGCCTCGGTTCGGATGGCGCGTGGATGCTGGCGCTGGAGCAGCACGGTGTCGGACTGGCGCCCTTACAACCGAGCAATTGCGGCTTCGAGGTGCAGGCCTGGAGCGCGTTGATGGTCAGCAAATTCGCCGGCACCCCGCTGAAAAACATCGCTATCGGCCTCAACGACGACGTGCCACGGCTCGGCGAATGTGTGATTACCGCCACCGGCATCGAGGGCAGCTTGATCTACGCCCTGTCGGCGCCGATTCGCGAGGCGATCAACCTGCACGGTTCGGCAACCATCCACATCGATCTGTTGCCCGGCCGGCCTGTGGATAAAGTTCAGGCAGCGCTGAGCAAATCCCGTGGCTCGCGGTCGATGGCCAAGCATCTGCACAGTCAGTTGGGCATCGACGGGGTGAAAGCAGCGCTATTGCGAGAACTGACCACCGCCGAAACCTTCGCCAATCCAGCCCTGCTGGCCAAAGCCATCAAGGCATTGCCGCTGACACTGGTGAAAACGCGGCCATTGGACGAAGCCATCAGCAGTGCCGGTGGTGTGTTGTTCGAAGCGATGGATGAGCGCTTGATGCTCAAGCAAATGCCTGGGGTGTTTTGCGCCGGAGAGATGCTGGACTGGGAAGCGCCGACGGGCGGCTATCTGCTCACTGCGTGTTTCGCCAGTGGGCGGGCGGCGGGGATCGGGATGGTGGAGTGGTTGCGGCGCAAGGGTTAAGCATCTTCTTGATCGTTCCCACGCTCTGCGTGGGAATGCAGCCTGGGACGCTCTGCGTCCCTTTTCAAGCCGAACGCGGAGCGTCCGTAGAGGCATTCCCACGCAGAGCGTGGGAACGATCATTACAGGGTCAAGGCTTACGCTTGCGCGGCCCGGTATTGAACACCGGGACTTTTCGCACAGGCTTGATCGAAGGTTCCGCTGGAGCAACTTCCCCGCTGTCCACCCACTTGCCAAGATTGCGCTTGCCGCCACCACCCGAAGCCTTTGGCTTCTTCGGTTTCTTCGGCTTTTTGATCACCTGGCCACTGGCATCGGTGTCCGGCACGCGGTGCTCGGGTTCGAAGTCAGGTTCGTTCTGACGCTTCAAGGTCTGACGGGTCAACATCTCGATGGCCGACAGCAGATTGACCTCATCGGCACACACCAGGGAAATCGCCTCGCCGGTCGAGCCCGCGCGGCCGGTACGGCCGATGCGGTGGATGTAGTCCTCAGCGACAATCGGCAAGTCGAAGTTGACCACCAACGGCAAGTCTTCGATGTCCAGGCCACGGGCTGCGACGTCTGTCGCGACCAGGATCTGCACTTCACTCGCCTTGAAACGATCCAGTGCACGCTGACGGGTCGCCTGGGGTTTGTCACCGTGGATGCCGTCGGCGTTGATGCCCAGACCCTGAAGTTTTTCCACCAGCGCGTCCACGCCGTTGCGGGTCTTGGCGAACACCAGCACTTGCTTCCACTTGCCCTTGCGCATCAGGTGCACGAACAGTTCCGGCTTGCGCTTTTTGTCCACCGTCACGATCCACTGCTTAACAGTGTTGGCTGCGACGTTGCGCGGGCTGACTTCGATGCTCAGCGGGTCGTTGAGCATCTGCCCGGCCAGCAGGCGGATGTCATCGGAGAAGGTCGCGGAGAACAACAGCGTCTGACGTTTCTTCGGCAGCGCGCGGTAAATGTTCGCCAGCTCTTCGGAAAAGCCTAGATCGAGCATGCGGTCGGCTTCGTCCAGTACCAGGGTTTGCAGCTGGTTGAACTTCAGCGCGTTCTGGCGAAACAGGTCGAGCAAGCGGCCCGGGGTCGCCACCAGCAGGTCGACGCCGCTGCGCAGCTTCATCATTTGTGGGTTGATGCTGACGCCGCCGTATACCGCGTAGGTGCGCAACGGCAGGTTTTCGGCGTACTGGCGCACGGCTTCGTGCACCTGCTCGGCCAGCTCGCGGGTCGGCACCAGGATCAGCGCGCGGACCGAATTGGCAGTGACTTTCGGCCCTTCCATCGCCAGCAGTTGCAACAGCGGCAGCGCGAAACCGGCGGTCTTGCCGGTGCCGGTCTGGGCAGCGGCCATCAGGTCGCGACCGGCCAGCACCGCCGGAATGGCTTGCGCCTGAACCGGCGTCGGAGTCTGGTAGCCGAGCGTCTCAAGGGAGCGCAGCAAGGGTTCGATCAGGCCAAGGGTGGCGAAAGTCATGGGAATACCGTAGGAAAATTCAGCGCGGGTTGTTCAAAGCAAGTGTGCAAAACATGATTCAATGCCGCGCAGTTTACCCTAATTCACACGGGATTCTGTCGGTACTGCCGTCACCACCACCGGCCGCTCTGGCGTACGGCGCCACTGCGGCAGGCCAATCAGCACCACGGCGCTGATGATCACCGCCATTGCCAGCGCTTCCTCGATACCGATGGTCTCGCCGACGAAGACAATCCCCAGCAACACTGCCACTGCCGGGTTGACGTAGGCATAACTGGTGGCCGCCGCCGGACGCACATGCTTCAACAGGTACATGTAGGCGTTGAAGGCGATGATCGAACCGAACACGGTCAAGTAGGCCAACGCAGCCCAACCTTCAATCGGCGGCAGCTTTTCCAGGTGTTCCCCGCTGACGGCGCTGGCGATCAGCAACACGACACCGCCCACCAGCATTTCCACGGCGCTGGCCATTGCGCCTTGAGGCAGCGGCAAGTGTTTGCTCCACACCGAACCGAAGGCCCAGGTGGCCGCTGCAAAAATCAGCAGCGCCGCACCCAAGGGGCTCGACTGCAGGTTGGACCCCAGGTTGAGCATGGCGATGCCAATTATCCCGAGCACAATCCCGGCCCATTCGAGACGGGTATTACGTGCGCCCCAGAAATACCCGCAGAGCAAGGTAAATAGCGGCACCGTCGCCACCGCCAGCGCCGCGACGCCGGAAGCAACGCCGGTGTGTTCCGCCACAGTGACCGCACCGTTGCCACAGGCCAGCAGCAAAATCCCGATGATCCCGGCAGCTTTCCATTGCGCCCAGGTCGGTGCCGGTGCGCCGCGCCAGCGTAAATAGGCGTACATCAAGGTCCCGGCAATAACGAAGCGAATCCCGGCCAGCAGCAACGGCGGCCAGTACTCCACGCCAATGCGGATCACCAGATAGGTCGACCCCCAAATCACGTACAACGCGAAAAAGGCTGCGATCAGCGGTAAAGGGAAACGACGTAGGCCAGGCATGGGACGACTCACAGGCAAGACAAGTGAACGGCTATTCTAGAAAGGCCGACGACGAAAAATAAGTTACAAAACTTGTTTAAAGCGCCGGTACACTTTTCAAAGCACGGAGTTGAGCGCTATAAACCGTGTTTTCGAAAGTCGACCTTTTTTCAGGAGTCGCCCCGATGGATAAGTACGACCGCATGCTGCTCAGCGCCCTGCTGGAAAACGGCCGTGCGTCCTACGCGGACCTGGCGCGCAAGGTCAACCTGTCCCCCCCGGCCGTGGCCGAGCGCGTGGCCAAACTCGAGGCCAGCGGCGTGATCACTGGTTATCAGGCGAAAGTCGACATGGCCAAGCTTGGCTTGCCGATCCAGTGCGTGATCGAACTGCGCCTGAACCAGCACGGCAATCAAAAGGCCTACGACGACCTGATCAAAATCCCGCAATTGACCGAGTGCCACCGCGTAACCGGTGACCCGTGCGTGATCATGCAAGCGGCGGTGGGCTCGATGCCGGAGCTGGAAGAGCTGATCAACCGGATCGCCACGTTCGGGTTCAGCAAGACCTCGATTGTGCTGTCGAGCGCCATCGAAAAGCGCGTGCCGTTGGGGCAGTTGGAAGGGAAACCCTGATCAGATCGTTCCCACGCTCTGCGTGGGAACGATCAGTGGCGTTGAATTTAGAACCCGCGATGGCGTTTGAGATGCTCGTTGACCTTCGCCGCCGGGACTTTCTGCAACTTGCACAGCAAATCATGGGACAACTCCCGCAGCCCGTGCTTGTGCCGCAACTCTTCAGCCAGATGCGCAGTCAGGTTGGCGGCCATCTCGGCATCAGCCATCGCCCGGTGAGCCTTGCCGGTGTGCGGCAGGTTCGCGAACGTGGTGAGGGTGCCGAGTTTGTGGTTCGGCGCGGCGGGCATCAGTCGGCGGGCCAGCAGCAGCGAACAGGCGAAGTTCTGCAACCGCGTACGTTTGATTCGCCCCAGTTCGAAGTCCCAGAACTTCTGGTCGAACGCGGCGTTGTGCGCCAGCAACGGTGTGATGCCGACGAATTCATTGACCTCGTTCATCACCTGCTCCGCCGATGGCGCAGCGCGCAGCATGGTGTTGCTGATGCCGGTGAGCTGTTCGATGAAGGCCGGGACACGCACGCCGGCATTCATCAGGCTTTGGTAACGCTCGACGATGCGCCCCTGTTCAAGGATCACCACGGCAATTTCCGTGGCCCGGCAACTGCTGCTCGGGGAGATCCCGGTGGTTTCAAAGTCGATGACTGCAATACGTTCCAAACCTGTTTCAACTCCGTAAAAAATCAATTCTTGAGCAGCAGGGCGCCTTCGATCGGCACGTAGCGGCTGGCAGCGCGGATCAGCGAGTTGGCGGTCAAGCCCGGCACGCCATAAGCCACCGCTTGCACCCCGTGCTTGCTGATGATGCGTTCGAGCAACATATCGAAATCGCCGTCACCGGAGGCCAGCACGATTTCGTCGACGTGGTCGGCGGCGTCCATGATGTCGAGGGTGATGCCCACGTCCCAGTCACCTTTGGCCGAGCCGTCGCTGCGCTGGATGTAAGGCTTGAGCTTCACGGTGAAACCGAGGTTGCGCAGGATCTGCTGGAACTGCTGCTGTTTGCTGTCGCCACGGTCGATGGCGTAGGCATAGGCTTCGACAATCTCGCCCTGTTTGCTGACATCAGCCCACAGCGCGGCGTAGTTGAAGTGACAACCATAGGCCTGACGCACGGTGTAGTAGAGGTTCTGGACATCGGCGAACACAGCGATCTTTTTCACCGCACATCCCCTTGGGCGCAGACAGGATCAGGCACCAGGCCCGAAAAGTTGCCCAGTATGCCAGCCAAAAGGAAGGTTCCGCGAATAATCGGCTATGTGGCGAGGGAGCTTGCTCCCTCGCCACAGATTTATCAGACGAAGGAGTCGTCGTCGCCGCCGAACAAAGATGAACTGTCATCGCTGTAGTCAGCGTCGCTGAAACCGCCCTGGTCGTTGTCGTAGGAATCGTTGCCGGCCATGCGCTGGTCGTCGCCCCAGCCGTTGTTGCCCTGGTCGTTGACCTGGGCCGGTTCTTCCTTGATCACTTCGACGATTTCCTGCGGTTGCTGGTTATGCTGGAAAAGGCTGCTGATGCCTTGCGCCAGCATTACACCACCGGCGACACCGGCCGCGGTTTTCAGCGCGCCACCGAGAAAACTGCCGCCGGCCGATGCGGGCGCTTGTTGCTGCGGTGCATAGCCCTGTTGTGGAAAGCCTTGCTGTGGCGGTTGCGAGTTGAACGAAGGACGCGCCGGCTCGCGCCAGCCGCCCCCACTCGACACCGGCGGATGTTGCGCGGGCACAGGCTGAGGATCACGGTGTCCGCCACCAAAGATGCTCGACAGAAATCCAACGCTGCTCGGCGCCGGTGCAGTCGTCTGCGCCTTGGCCTGTTGCAGCTCGGCCTGCAATGTCTGGACTTGCGCACTCAGCTGTTTGTTCTGCTCGTCGAGGCTTTTGATGGCCGCCTCTTGCACCAAAATCGCCTGGGTCATGAAATAACCTGCCGCCGGTTGGCGCGTCAGGTGTTCCTTGATCCGCGCCTCGGCCTGGGCGTCGCGCGGGGCTGAGTCCGTTTCGGCCTGTTGCAGCCGGGAAAACAGTCCATCGATCAGGGTTTGTTCTTCGCTGTTCATGGCGACCTCGTAGATTGCCGGGGAAATCGTTGCCCTTCTCCACTGAAGATAAGGCACTCGACCTTAATGGAGGCTGAAACAAGATGTTTCAATGCCCTTTACCGAACGTTTACGTTTGCGTCCCCAAGGGCTTGATCGGTTAAAGTGGGCCACTGCTTTCAACCTGCGATACCGACTGATGAATCCGTTAGATGTACTGCGAGACTCCCTGTATTTCTTCAAGCGCAATCTGGGCCAGATTGTGCAGCTGTGCCTGCCGCTGGTGATTATCGAGGCGCTGTTGCAACAAGTCGTCGACCGCTCCACCGAGCCGGACAGCTTCCCCGGCATCAGCGTGATCGTCGGCCTGCTGGTTTACCCGCTGTACACCGCCGCGCTCATTCTGTTCCTCGATGCCCGCAGCCGTGGCGAATCGCCAAGCAACCGCGAACTGCTGTCGAGATCTGCTTATCTGTGGCCGCGTTTCGCCCTGCTGACGGCACTCAACACGCTGCTGATTCTGCTGGGTCTGTCACTGTATTTCCTGCCGGGCATCTGGTTGATGGTCACCCTGGCGTTCGGCGAGTACCTGCTGGTGCTGCGCGGCCTGGCACCACTGCAAGCGATGAAGGAAAGCCTGCGCCTGACCCGTGGTCATTTCCTGCGCATCCTGGTGTGCATCTTGTGCGTGATGGGGCCATTGTGGATGCTCAAGGGCGCGACGCTGGCGGCGTATCCAGAGCCGCAAAACCCGGTGATCTCGCTGCTGATCGACAGTGCCCACAGCTTCCTGCAACTGTTCACCAGCGTGGTGCTGTTCCGTCTGTTCATGCTGATCGGCGAAGAGCCGAAAAAAATCGACGGGCCACTCTGACCTTGGGCGACCGCCCGTCACTCGGGTATGCTCGGGGTCAACTTCCGTAACGCTATAAGCCGAGCCATGACCCGACTGCTGCGCTACACCTTGCTGGGATTGTTGATCGTCATCGGCCTGACCGGTGTGATGGTCTATAGCCTGACCTGGCGCCCCGAAGCCCGCGAAGTGCTGCCAGTCAGCTGCAGCACCGGGGCACCGACTCTGGTTCCCGGCCAGGCGCTGAAGGTGATGACCTGGAACGTTCAGTACCTGGCGGGCAAGCGGTACGTGTTCTGGAATGACCTGGCCGACGGCACCGATGAGAATCCCACGCCGCAAGACATGGCCTTCAGCCTCGATGAAGTGGCGCGGGTGATTCGTGACGAGCAACCGGACGTGGTGCTGTTGCAGGAACTCGATGACGGGGCCAAGGCCAGCGACTACCAGCACCAGCTCAAACTGCTGCAGGAACGGCTCGCCGACCTGTACCCGTGCAGTACCAGCGCATTCGACTGGAAGGCTGAGTTTGTTCCTGATCCACACATCTTCGGCAGCGTTGGCCGGCAACTGGCAACCTTGAGCCGCTACCAGATCGACCATGCCCAGCGCCTGCAATTGCCGGTCGCGTCGGCCAACCTGATCAGTCGCCAGTTCCAGCCAAAAAACGCCTTGCTGGTGGCTTATCTGCCTTTGAGCGACGGCAGTCAATTGGCGCTGCTCAATACTCATCTGGAACGCGCCACGCAACCCGACGAAACGCTGCTGGCGCAGGTATCGGCCGTGGCCAAAGCCCTCGATAAACTCGAAAGCCGCGGGACGCCATGGCTGATCGGCGGCGACTTCAATCTGTTGCCGTTGGGGCAATACCAGCGCCTGCCCGCCGAACAACGCTCGCCCTACTCCGCCGACAGCGCCCTGCACGTGTTGTGGGACAAATACCCGATGATCCCCAACAACAACGAAGCCAGCGGCATCGATCGTGCGCGCTGGCTGACCCATTACCCGAACGATCCGAGCCTGAGCGGCCCGGATCGCACCGTCGACTACCTGTTCTACAGCCCGCGCATCAAACGCGTCGAGGCAACGGTGAGGCAAGACGATACGTTGCGCATTTCCGATCATTTGCCGGTGATTGCGCGGTTCCTGCTGCCGGCGACACCATGATCCTGTGAGCAAAGCTTGCTCGCGATGACGCCGGCACATTCAAGAGAGAGGTGACCGACACACCGCCTTCGCGAGCAAGCTCGGCGCCTACAGGGTTTGCGTTGCCTGCCAGTCGTCCGGGATGACCGCGATCACATCGATTTCCATCAGCCACTGCGGTTGACCAAGCCCGGAAATCACCAACCCGGTCGAGATCGGGAACACGCCTTTCAACCACTTGCCCACCACTTGATAAACCGGTTCGCGGTAACGCGGGTCGATGATGTACGTGGTGGTCTTGACGATGTGCGACAGATCACTCCCCGCCTCTTCCAGCAGCTGCTTGACGTTTTTCATCGCCTGTTCGGCCTGGGCTGCCGGGTCGCCAAGGCCTACCAGGTTGCCCTCGAAATCAGTGCCGATCTGGCCGCGGACATACACCGTGTTGCCCGCGCGCACAGCCTGGCAAAGATCATTGTCCAGTGACTGGTTGGGATAGGTGTCTTTGGTATTGAACATGCGAATTCGCGTGTGAGTAGGCATCAACTGACTCCCCTGAAACTTGATTAATGAGCTGGTAAATCGGCAATGCCGAAGTTCATTCCCGCGATCGAATCAACGCTGCGACGGGTCTCGGTATTCGAGGTATTGGCGCTGCGTGGCAATGTGCCCGGCGACATGTTTGGCATCGTGCCAGACACCCCAGATAAAGCTCGAACCGCGACGCGACAGCCATGGCAGGCCTACAAAATAGACACCCGGCTCGTTCGAGACACCGCGCTGATGCCGTGGCTTGCCCTTCTCGTCGAACGTGTCGACCTGCAGCCAGCTGTAATCGACGGCGTAGCCGGTTGCCCAGATGATCGAGGTAATGCCCGCCTCGGCCAGATCGAGTTCGAGAATCGGGCGAGTGACGCACTCCGGGTCGGGCAGCATGAAGCGGGCTTCGGGTTCTTCCGGAAGGTCGAGTCCGTTGCGGGCAATGTAGGCATCCGCCGCGTCCAGCAGCGACAGGTAATTCTCGTCGCCCGCAGCGATATTGCGCGCCAGATCCGGCTGGAACGTCACCACGCCGTCGTTGAACGATCGGGTCAGCCCCACCAGCGTGACGCCTTGTTTGGCGAGACCGCGGAAATCGACGGTGTGGCCACCCCGCGCACCGCTCACCGCGATGGTCACGTGCTCGCGACCCGGCTCCATGGTTTCAAGATCCCACAGCCCCAGAACCCCCAACCACCAACAAAAATCACGGTTGCGATAGCTGCGGGGCGGACGATCATGCTGGCCGACCGACAGATAGACCTGTTTACCGGCGCGTTGCAGCTCATCGGCAATCTGCACACCGGAAGAGCCTGCACCGACCACCAGCACACCGCCCTCGGGTAGCTGCTGTGGGTTGAAATACTCGGCCGAGTGAATCTGCGTGACCGTGCTGTCTTTCGGCGCAATCGGCGGGATGACCGGACGCTGGAAAGGACCGGTCGCCGCCACCACGCGATTGGCCTGGATCACGCCTTCGGAGGTTTCGATGGTGAAGCCTGGACGGTCACTGTTGCGCACCACTTTTTTCACTTCGACGCCAGTACGAATCGGCGCTTCGAATTTCTCGGCATAGGCTTCGAAGTACGCGGCAACGCGATCCTTTGAAGCGAAGGCGTCGGGCTCCAGATCTTCAAAAGCCAGGCCGGGGAAGCGGTCATGCCAAACCGGGCCGTTAGCCACCAGCGAATCCCAACGCCCGGTGCGCCACGCTTCAGCGATGCGGTTACGCTCCAGGACGAGGTGCGGCACACCGAGTTTGCTCAGGTGCTCGCTCATGGCGACGCCAGCCTGGCCGGCACCGACAACAAGCGTATCTATTTCTATCTTTTTATCATTCATGCTTGCGTCCTTCAGAGAGGCAACTAAGGCGCGACAAGTCGCGACCGTTCAGCTGTTTTAATAATTAATTCCGCGTCGATAACTTTGCTGGCGGGGTAGTTTTATTGTGCTTAGCGAATGCCAATAACGAAAATATGTTTTTTGTCGTTGTTGCCCATGAAAAAACTAACTAATAACTACATGGATAAATGCATTAACTGTGGGAGCGAGCCTGCTCGCTCCCACAGTTAATGGAGTCGAGCCGGTATTTATTTAGAGCACACCAATTTCTTTGGCAGTTCTATCAACCGCTATCTTGGTCTTGGCAACCAGTTCGTCGATTTCAGCGCGCGTTGCGATCAATGCCGGGGCCATGATCATGCGGCCCAGCGTCGAGCGAATAATCAGGCCTTCCTCAAAACCGATCGTGCGGCAACGCCAGGCGATATCGCCTTCGTTGGCGAAGCGTTTGCGAGTCGCCTTGTCCTCGGCAAACTGCAACGCGGCGACCAGACCGACACCCTGGATTTCACCCACCAGCGGATGATTGCCGAACACCTCACGCAGACACTGCTGAAGGTACGGGCCGGTGTCGGTTTTCACTTGGCTGACGACACCCTCATCGCGCAACGCGGTGAGGTTGGCAATGGCCACGGCGGCCGCTACCGGGTGACCGGAATAAGTCAGGCCGTGGGCAAATACGCCGCCCTGCTCGACCAGCACTTCGGCCATGCGCCGACTCAGAATCAAGCCACCCATGGGGATGTAGCCCGAGGTCAGGCCCTTGGCGATCGACAGGGTGTCCGGCTCGAAATCAAAGTGTTGGTGGGCGAACCATTCACCGGTACGGCCGAAACCACCGATCACTTCGTCAGCACACAGCAGCACATCGTACTTGCGACAGATTCGCTGGATTTCCGGCCAGTAGCTCTCTGGCGGGAAGATCATGCCGCCCGCGCCCTGGAACGGTTCGGCGATAAACGCAGCGACGTTTTCCGCGCCCAGTTCGAGAATCTTGGTTTCCAGTTGCCGGGCCGCGCGCAGGCCGAATTCGGCAGGCGTCAGGTCGCCTTCGTGCGCAAACCAGTAAGGTTCGTCGATGTGCGCGACATCCGGAATCACCCCGCCCATTTCGTGCATGAACTTCATGCCGCCCATCGCGCTAGCGGCCAGGGTAGAGCCGTGGTAACCGTTCCAGCGGCCAATCATGATCTTCTTCTGCGGCTTGCCGAGTACCTGCCAGTAACGGCGCACGGTACGGATCAACACCTCATTGGCTTCAGAGCCGGAGTTGGTGTAGATCGCGTGGCTGTAGTGCTTGGGCAACAGGCTGAACAGCAGCTCGGACAGCTCGACCACCGCCGGGTGAGTGGTGTGGAAGAACATGTTGTAGTACGGCAACTGCTCCAATTGCCGAGTCGCTGCCGCGGCCAGATCCTTGCGACCGTAGCCGAGGTTGGTGCACCACAAACCGGACATGCCATCAAGGTAACGATTGCCGTCGTTGTCCCACAGGTGCAAACGCTCACCACCGACGATCACGCGCGGGCCTTCTTCGTTCAACGCCTTCTGATCGAGGAATGCGTGAATGTGGTGGGCGGCATCGGCCGCTTGATAGTCCTTGGTTTCACGCTGAGGTTTGTAATCGGTTGTCATTTTTTATTCTCCTGAATTGAATAAAGGTTCAGTTCCCGGACACGGTAGTCAGCGGTGCCACGGCAGGCACACCGTTGTCCTGCGATTCGTTTTGGATCAGGGGTTCGGGCGTAAACAGCGGTTTGCGCATCACGAACTTGACCCACACCACGGCGATCACCGATATCACGCCCAGTACCACGCCAGCGCAAGCAAAAATGCTGACGGTCATTTCCGGTGTTGGCGACACGTGGTAGATCGCAAACAACATGCCGAGGATGCCAACCACTTGCGGCCATGGATAAAACGGTGAGCGAAATGGACGCGCCAGATGGGGATAGCGCCGGCGCAAGGCGATCACATCGATGTGCACGATGATGTACGCCAGCAGCCAGGCGAGCGCGGCAGCCAACAGCAACAAGCTGATCGCAGCCGCGTCGTGCCCCAGAATGAGGATCGGCAGGCCGGTGATCGCGGCAACGAACAACACCGCCACCCAAGGCGTTCGGCCACGTGCCGTGAGCATCTTGAACTGCGGGAAAGCCTGGCCGTTTTGCGCCATGCCGTAGAGCATGCGCGGCAACGCTGCCAGCGAAGAATTCACGGTGCTGCAAGTCGCAGTGATGGCGGCGATGACCAGAAACAGCTTGCCGGCTTCACCGAACACAGTGGTCGCCACCAGATAATGCGGCAGTGCGTCACTGGCCAGTTGCTCGCGTGGAATGCACAGCAAAGCGCCAAAGCAATACAACGCGATCACGCCGAAGATCACCGTCAAACCAATGGTCATCGAACGTGGAATATTGCGCTCGGGATTGCGGGTTTCTTCCACCAGCGGGCAGACGAATTCGGCCCCGACAAAACCCCATACCGCCATCGCCGCCAGGGTAATTGCACCGAACTCCAACGGGTTCCAACCCTGATCGAGCGGCAGCTGCAAACTGGCCTGGCCGTTACTCAGCGAAGCCAGGCCCATGGCGACGAGGATCACCACCATCACCAGCGCCAGCACGTTCTGCAGCTTGGCGAAGACATCGATGCCGAACAGATTCAAAACGGTGAACAGCCCCAGCACGCCGTAGGCCACTACCATGTGTGGAATGACATCCGGATAGACCTTGCTGATCACCAGGTCCAGCAACAGCAGTTCGGCCGACAGCGCAAACATCGCCACCACCATGTACCCCGAGAAGGTCGCGAGAATGGCCGGGAAATGCCCGATCGCCACTTCGGTGTAACTGCTGAGGCTGCCCGCCCGCGGGATCATCAAGGCCAGTTCGGAGAACGACCAGGCATAGGTGATCGCCAACACATAAGCGATGGCCAGCGGAATGATGAAACCGAAACCGGCGATGCCCGCACCTTGCAGCATCAGCACCATGACGCCCTGCGACACCACGACACCCACCGCAACGGCAAGTAATGAACCCAGCCCCAAAACCCGGCGCAAACCGCCAGACTGCGCCTGGACGGACGCGGTTGAACTTGAACTCATGACAAAACTCCCCGTGTTTTCTTGTTGTTGATCGCCTCCGCGCGGAAGGCAGGGATAAACATCGCCACTCATCCTTGAATGGCGACAAGCGACAGCAATGGCTTAGCGGGCCGCCCAGGCGTTGAAGCGTTCCTCGAGTTCTTCGCCGTGATCGACCCAGAACGTGGCATCGACCAGTTGGCCTTCAGACAGGTTGGCTTGAGCGGTGGGCAATTGGGCAAGTGTGTCGGCCGGCAGCTGCGCCAGCACATCCTTGCGGATCGGGCCGTAGGGGATCTGGCTGGAGAAAGATTTCTGGCCGCTCGCCTGGCTGGCAAACACGATGAAGCGTTCGGCCAGCGACTTGTTCGGGCTGCCGCGAACAATCGCCCAGTGATCAGGATCGTAGAGGTGGCCGTTCCAGGAGATCGCCAGCTTCGAACCTTCCTTCTGCGCCACGGCAATCCGCCCGTTATAGGCCGCCGACATCACCACGTCACCCGCTGCCAGCCATTGCGGCGGCTGCGCTCCGGCTTCCCACCACTGGATCGACGGCTTGATCTGGTCGAGCTTGTGAAACGCCCGGTCCACGCCTTCCTTGGTCCCCAGCACTTTGTACAGGTCATCCTGTTGGACCCCATCGGCGAGCAGCGCCACTTCCAGCGTGTACTTGGCGCCCTTGCGCAGCCCACGCTTGCCGGGGAATTGCTGCAGGTTCCACATGTCCGCCCAGGACGTCGGTGCCGCCGCCACCTTGTTCGAGTTGTAGGCAAGCACCATCGACCACACGTAACTCGCCACGCCGCATTCGCTGACCGCGCCCGGCAAATAGTTTTTTGCATCGCCGATCAGCGCCGGGTCCAGCCGCTCGAACAATCCCTCCTCACATCCACGCAAGAGTTCAGGGCTTTCGACTTCGACCACGTCCCAACTGACCTGGCCGACATCGACCATGGCTTTGACTTTGGAAAGTTCGCCGCTGTACTCGCCGACCACTACTTTCCCGGCACCCGTTTGTTCAAAGGGTTTGAAGTAAGCACCCTCCTGCGCCGCCTTGGTGGCACCGCCGAATGAAATAACCGTGAGACTTTCGGCGTGCGCAACAAGCGGCACCGTAAATCCCAGAAGCGCGGTTAAAGCAGCCGCTGATTTAACGCTCGAAGACGAATATCTGAACATGAAAGCTCCCTCACTTTTTAATTGTGGTTAGTTACTGAGGCAGTCACGGCCACGCAGCCGCAAGTACACGGAAGACTCTCCGTGCGGTGACATTTTTTTATTCTTCAAGCCGCACACAATCAGCGTGCGGTAATTGTTCAGTAGATGTTTAACGCAATTGAAACCAGGTGGTTTTCAACTGGGTGTACTTATCGAACGAATGCAACGACAGATCCCGGCCAAACCCCGATTGCTTGCCGCCACCGAACGGCACGCTGACATCGAGGGCATCCACGGTGTTCACCGAAACAGTGCCGGCCTTCAACGCCCGTGCAACGCGGTGCGCGCGGTTCAGGTCATCGCTCCATACCGAGGCAGCCAGCCCGTAGATGCTGTCATTGGCCAATCGCACCGCTTGCTCTTCCGTGTCGAACGTAGAGATCGCCAGTACCGGCCCGAACACCTCTTCGCGCGACAGGTGCGATTGATGATCGACATCGGCAAAAATGGTCGGCTCGATAAAGTTGTCGGAACCGTTGAAATTCAAGCGACGCCCGCCGGTGAGCAATCGGGCGCCGTCTTCGTGAGCGCGCTCGATAACACTCATTACCCGCGACGCCTGGGCCGAATCGACAATGGCGCCAGCAGCACTGGCAGGATTCAATGGATCGCCAGGCATCCAGGCTTTGGCTTTTTCCAGAAGACGCTCGATAAACTCATCCTTGACCGTGTCCTGCACATACAGCCGCGAATTGGCTGAACACACCTCGCCCTGATTGAAGAAGATGCCGAATGCCGCCTTCTCCGCCGCCAGATCGAGATCACGGCAATCGTCGAACACCAGGCTCGGGCTCTTGCCGCCGCATTCGAGCCAGACCTGCTTGAGGTTCGATTGCGCCGCGTACTGCATGAAGTATTTGCCCACCTGAGTCGAGCCGGTGAACACCAGGCAATCGACATCCGGATGCAGGCCCAAGGCCTTGCCGGCGGACTCGCCGAGCCCCGGCAGCACATTCAGCACGCCCGGCGGCAAACCGGCTTCCAGCGCCAGTTCGGCCAGACGCAACGCCGAGAACGGCGATTGCTCCGCGGGTTTGAGCACCACGCTATTGCCGGCCGCCAGGGCCGGTGCCAGTTTCCACGCGGCCATGTCGAGCGGGAAGTTCCAAGGCACCACGGCGGCGACCACACCCAGCGCTTCGCGGGTGATGGTCGCCAGCGCCGATGACGCGGTCGGCGCGACCTGATCGTAGAGTTTGTCCAGCGACTCGCCGTACCAGGCAAACACATGCGCCGCGCCCGGGACGTCGATGTTGTAGGCATCCATCACCGGTTTGCCCATGTTCAGCGAGTCGAGCAAAGCAAGCTCTTCGCGATGGGCCAGCACCAGCTCGGACAGACGCAACATCACGCGCTTGCGCTCGACCGGTGCCATCCGCGCCCACGGGCCTTCGTTGAACGCGCGACGCGCACTGCGCACGGCAAGTTCCACTTCCACTTCGCCACACGCGGCGACACGGGCAAGCAACTGACGGGTCGCCGGGTTGATCGAATCGAAAGTTGCGCCTGAAGACGCAGCGACCTGCCGGCCATCGATCAAGGCTTTGTCAGAGAAGGTTTGCCGGGCAGCTCGTTGCTGCCAATAGTCGAGGTCGAACACGCTACGCTCCCTTTACGACCGCCAGGGTGGTCGGGGTTGTTATCAGAGGTTGTAGAGATAGT
Organism: Pseudomonas sp. Sample_22; assembly: GCF_004307635.1. NCBI lineage: Bacteria > Pseudomonadati > Pseudomonadota > Gammaproteobacteria > Pseudomonadales > Pseudomonadaceae > Pseudomonas > Pseudomonas sp. Sample_22. The sequence goes on along the minus strand of NZ_RCNY01000084.1, from coordinate 20,163 downwards.
GCGGCAACCGTGCGAAGAGGAAAATTATTAAAAATGTGCTCGGGGTATAAGAAAAAACTTGGCAAGCGCTTGCCCAGCCTGGAACGCTCATAGGGTAAGGTTCAGTCCACAATCCGTGCGACGGTCATCCGGGCCTTCACCGCAAAACAAAGCAAAACGAGGTGCGTGTGGCTTCCTATACATTGCGGCAACTCAAGTATTTCGTCACAACGGTAGAAGCCGGCAGCGTCGCTGAAGCCTCGCGGCAGCTGTACATCGCGCAGCCCTCGGTGTCCACGGCGATCAAAAGCCTGGAAGAGTCGTTCAACGTCCAGTTATTCATCCGCCACCACGCCCAGGGTGTGTCCCTGACCCCCACCGGCACGCGCTTCTATCACAAGGCGCAAGAGCTTTTGCGGATGGCCAGGGAGTTTGAACAGAATGCGCTGGCCGATAACGATACGGTGTCGGGACAAATCGACATCGGCTGCTTCGAGACGGTAGCCCCGCTGTACCTGCCGCAATTGATCGCCGGCTTTCGCAAGCTTTACCCGGGCGTGGACATCCGCATTCGCGACGGCGAGCAACAAGAGCTGGTGCAAGGTTTGACCGCCGGCACGTTCGACGTGGCCTTCCTCTACGATCACGATCTGGACGGCACCATCCAGACCACGCCACTGATGCCGCCACAAAAGCCCTATGTGCTGTTGCCTGAAGGCCACCGTTTTGCCGACCAGAAAGAAGTGTCGCTGCGCGACCTGTGCAGCGAGCCGATGATTCTTCTCGATGTGCAGCCGAGCCGGACCTACTTTGTCAGCCTGTTCCACGAACTGGAACTGACGCCCAACATCGTCTTCAGCTCACCCTCTATCGAGATGGTGCGGGGCATGGTCGGCCAGGGATTCGGCTTCTCGATCCTGGTCACCCGCCCGCACTCGGAGTGCACCTACGATGGCAAGAAGGTGATATCGGTCAACATCAAGGAACCGGTCACCCTGTCCGGCCTGGCGTCGGCCCATTTGAAACGCAGCCAACTGACCAAGCCTGCACAGTTGTTCGTGGATTTTTGCCGCGAACAACTGAGCCAGAAAGTCGCAGCCCCCCTGTAGGAGCGAGCCGGTTCCTACAGTGAGATGTCGCCACACAGGTAATCAGCCAACCGAACCAACATCGCATCGCAACCGTTCAACTGCTCCAGTGCGATGAATTCGTCAGGCTTGTGCCCCTGATCCATGCTGCCAGGTCCGCAAACCACCGTGGGAATGCCAGCCTGATCAAACAACCCGCCCTCGGTGCCAAACGCGACCGTGCCAAACGCTGAAGAATTGCTCAACAGCGCCAGCAGCCGCGCCGCTTCACTCTCGGGCGGTGTCGCCAACCCGGGATAGGCGCTCAGCGGGCGCAAGCGGATGTCGGTTTCCGCTTGCACCGCACGCATCTTCGGCAACAGTTGTTCCTGGGCGAACGCGTGCAACTGGTCCGCCACACCCTGTGCATCGAAGTCCGGCAGCGCCCTGACCTCGAAATCGAACTCACATTCGGCGGGAACGATGTTGAGCGCGCGGCCACCTTTGATCACTCCCGTCTGCACCGTCGAAAACGGCGGATCAAAACGCTGATCGTGGTTGTCGGGATGCGCGAGCTGTTCACCGATCACGCCCAGCCGACCAATAAGCTGCGCGGCGTACTCGATCGCGTTGACCCCATAAGGCGCATACGCCGAATGGCACGCTGCACCGCGCACTTCGCAACGCATCGCCAGTTTGCCCTTGTGACCGAGCACAGGCTTGAGTTCTGTCGGTTCGCCGATCAGGCAGAGGCAGGGCTTGAATGGCCGCTTCTCCAGCTCGGCGAGCATCGGCCTGACACCCAGGCAGCCGATTTCTTCATCATAGGAAAACGCCAGGTGCACCGGCTTCAGAAGCGTACGCTGGACGAAGGTCGGCACCGCCGCGAGCACCGAGGCGATGAACCCTTTCATGTCCGCCGTGCCACGGCCGTACAGGCGCCCATCCTTTTCCGTCAGATGGAACGGATCGACCGTCCACGCCTGCCCGTCTACCGGTACCACATCGGTGTGACCGGAAAGCACTACGCCACCGGACGTGAGCGGGCCGATGGTCGCGAACAGATTCGCCTTGGTCCGTTCTTCATTGAAGAAGAGTTCGCTCTGAACGCCGTGCCCGGACAGGTACGCCTCGATGAAACGAATCAATTCGAGGTTGGAATCGCGGCTGACAGTGGCGAAGCCAATCAGACGTTCCAACACGTCGCGACTGGACGCCTCACTCATCCCCGGGCACTCCGTAGCTCGGTGCCGTCGTCGGGTTGAGTGCGCGCGTCAGGTAATCCTGCATTTGCGGTCGATAAGCCTGCCAGAGACCGTCAAGCTGACCGATGGGATCTTCCTCGGCCCAGTCGACCCGCAAGTCGATGATCGGCCACGTATGGTCACCCACCACTTTCAGCGCGGCGGAATGCACCGGCCCGGCCTCGCCACCGGCCGCCATGGCCGCGTGCATGGCCGCCAGCAAACGGTCCGCCAACTGGCCCGGTTCGGCCTCGAATGCCCCGACCATGGCTTCGATGACTCGCACGTCGCTGAGCAGATTGCCCGCCGCGACGCACTGCTCGCCCTTCACCGCGTTATGCACACCCAGCGATTCCTTGCCGCTGAACAGCGCAATCCTGCCCGACGCATCGATCACCGTGACTTGACGGTACTGGCTCCAGCCGTTGGACGTCAGCGCCTTGTCCAGCGCCGCGTCAGGTTGCAGATGCTGATGCTCCAGCAGGTCGAGGATCTGCGGCCCAAGAGCCGGCAACGTAATGTTCTGCGTCGAGACCGCACCGACCCCCGCCCGCGCCCAGGGGCAACGTGCACCGACCGCAATGCTTGAAGAGCTGATGGCAATACCGAGCTGCCCGGTTTCCGGGCAGCGTCCGATAATCGAAAACGTCATGACTCACTCCTTAAAATTCCAATGCACGCGCCATTGCATTCTGTTCATGCACTGGAAAGGGAGAAAGCAGGTTTTTTGTGGCTTTGGGCTAGGAAAAAACTGGTCTGGCCCACGATTAGCTCAGCTCTTGCGCGGTTTGATCCGTGCCGTGGCCTCGGCCACCAAGGGATCGTCCGGCCAATAGTGTTTCGGGTAGCGGCCCTTCAAATCCTTCTTCACTTCGGCATAGGTACTGCGCCAGAAGTTCGCCAGATCCTGGGTCACCTGCACCGGCCGCCGCGCCGGCGACAGCAAGTGCAGCTTGACCACTTGCCGACCACCGGCAACGCGCGGGGTTTCGGCCAGGCCGAACAGCTCCTGCAAACGCACCGCGAGAATCGGCGGCTGTTCGCTGTAATCCAGACGAATCGATGAGCCCGACGGCACGCTCAAGTGATGCGGTGCCAATTCGTCAAGTCGTTGCGGCAGCGGCCATGGCAACAGGTTGTGGACAATGCTCGACAGGTCGAGATTGGCGAAGTGACTGAGCCGCGAGACCTTGCCCAGATACGGCATCAACCAGTGTTCGAGGCTTTTGAGTAACGCCGCGTCGCTGACATCCGACCATTCGCTGTCGCCCTTGCCGGCCAGATCCAGTTGGCGCAATAACGCCACCCGCGCTTGCCACTGACGCAGCTCCGGCGTCCACGGCAACAGCTCCAGGCCTTTGCGTCGCACCAGATTGACCAGTGCCTGACTGCGAGCCGTTTCATCGAGACCGGTCAACGGTTCGCGGCTGAGGATCAGCTCACCGACTTTGCGCTGGCGCTCGGCGCGCAGCACGCCTTCGCGCTCATCCCAATCCAGTTGATCGACGCAACGTACCTGCTCCGCCAGCACCGAATCGAACAGCGCCGGATCAAAATCCGCCGCCAGATAAATCCGCTCCTCGCGCTGGCCCTGACGACTGCCCAGATCGGCGATCACCAGCCACGGTTGTTTCATCAGGCTGTCCGCTTCGGCGAACAACGCAGCGCGACCGTTGGCCAAACGATATTCGGCGCCGCCCGCACGACGCTGCTGGGCGACGCGGTCGGGATAGGCCAGCGCCAGCAACGCGCCGAGCCAGCGCGGATGATCGGGGTCGGCGACCGGTTCCGACGCCTTGCCACGCAGATAACCGCGATACTGCCGCGCCAGTTGCCGGGCTCGCTGCACGCCACCCTGAGCGCCGCGGGCAGCTCGTTCTTCACCCGACAACAACACCAGTCGACTGTGCAGATCCGCCCCGGCACCGCGCAAGATATCGCGTTCGCCAAGCAACGCCGCGACATCGCAAGCCATGTCCGCCAATCCCAGCGCCTGAGCGCGCAACAGTAGATGGGCGATGCGCGGGTGCGCCGGCAATTCGGCCATGGCCTGGCCGTGACGGGTCAGCGTTTCGCCTTCCAGTGCCCCCAGACGTTCGAGCAAATCCTGCGCCTGTGCATACGCGGCGGCAGGCGGTACATCGAGCCACACCAATTGCCCAGGCGTCACGCCCCAGCGGCCGAGTTGCAAGGCCAGCCCCGCCAGATCCGCCGAGAGAATTTCCGCACTGCCATAGGCCGCCAGTTGTTCGTGCTGATCCTGCGACCACAAGCGATAACACACACCCGGTTCCAGTCGCCCGGCCCGACCGGCGCGCTGCGTGGCACTGGCCCTGGAGATGCGCTGGGTGTCGAGACGGGTCATGCCGCTGCCGGGATCGAAACGCGGCACCCGCGCCAGCCCGGCGTCGATCACCACGCGCACGCCGTCGATGGTCAGGCTGGTTTCAGCGATGTTGGTGGCCAGCACCACCTTGCGTTTGCCCGGTGGCGCCGGATCGATCGCCGCACGTTGCGCGGCCAGATCCAATTCACCATGCAACGGGCAAAGCAAAACCTGTGGGTTGTCACCCAGCGCGTCGGCCAGTTGCTGATGCACACGCCGAATCTCCGCCTGCCCCGGCAGGAACACCAGGACGCTGCCGGTTTCGTCGTTCAAGGCTTCGAGAATGGTCTGCACCAGTCGCGGCTCGATGAATTCACCGGCCTGGAACGGTCGGCCCCAGCGCATTGCCACCGGGTACATGCGCCCTTCACTGCGCAGGATCGGTGCATCGTCGAGCAACCCGGCAAGGCGTTCGCCCTCGAGGGTTGCCGACATCAAGAGGATTTTCAGCGGCTGATCGTCACGGAACAATTCCCGGCCATTGAGGCTCAGGGCCAGCGCCAGGTCGGCATCGAGACTGCGTTCGTGAAATTCATCGAAGATCAGCAAGCCCACGCCTTCCAACGCCGGATCATCCTGCAAGCGCCGGGTGAGGATGCCTTCGGTGACCACTTCGATGCGGGTCTTCGGGCCCACCTTGCTGTCGAGCCGAATGCGATAACCCACGGTTTCGCCGACCTTCTCGCCCAGCTCACTGGCCAACCGCTCCGCCGCCGCCCGCGCCGCCAGGCGACGTGGCTCAAGCATCAGGATGGTCTGCCCCGCCAGCCACGGTTCATGGAGCAAGGCCAAAGGCACGCGGGTGGTTTTACCGGCGCCGGGCGGTGCTTCGAGCACGGCTTCGTGGCGCTTGGCCAAGGCTTCACGCAGGGCGGGTAAAACTTCATCAATCGGCAAAGAAATCATGCTGGCTCCAAAACAGAGGCACGAGTATAACGGCGAACTGCCGGGCGTTTGTCAGGGTCCTAATTCATATCGACGACGTTTCGTTTTGAGATAACTCAGGAGATTTCATATGCGTGTTCCCTTTCGCCTGATCGGCGGTGTTCTGGTCGCGACGCTACTGACTCAAGTCACCGCTTGCGGTTCGATTTTCTACCCGGACCGCCGTGGCCAGATCGACGGCAAGATCGACCCGGCCATTGCCGTGCTTGATGCCGTGGGCCTGCTGTTCTACATCGTGCCTGGCCTGATCGCGTTTGCCGTGGACTTCGCCACCGGCGCGATTTACTACGCACCGGGAGAAACCGCGCAAGTCGCCCCGGAAAAACTCAAGGAAGCCATCGGCGCCGACGGCAAGGTCGATAACCTCAAGTTGCAGACTATTCTGGAACGTGAAACCGGCCGCCATTTCCCGCTGGACGATCCACGCCTGATCCAGCACAAGGGCAGCACTCAGCAATTGGCCCTGCTCGGTCTGCAACCCGCCGCGTAACCGGTGCCCATGAAGGAATAGCCGCACTCATGATCTCCAGCTCCGAACACGCCCGCCTGTTGCGGCTAGCGACCCGTGCCTCGGTGGCGGTGGCCTGCTCGCTGATCATCGCCAAAGCCATCGCCTGGTGGTTGAGCGGCTCGGTGAGCATGCTCGCCGGGCTCACCGACTCGGCACTCGACGGCGTGACTTCGCTGCTCAACCTGCTGGCCGTGCACTACGCCTTGCGCCCGGCCGACGACGATCATCGCTACGGGCATGGCAAGGCCGAGTCGCTGGCGGGTATGGCGCAGGCGTTGTTCATTGGCGGTAGCGCGGTGCTGATTGCGTTGCAGGCGTTCGAGCGGCTCAAGCATCCGGAACCGGTGGGCGCACCGTGGATCAGCATTGGTGTGATTGTCTTTTCGCTGGTGATGACCCTGGCGCTGCTGATGTTGCAGCATCGGGTGGTCAAGGCCACCGGCTCCAACGCGGTGCGCGCCGATTCTTTGCACTACCGTTCGGATTTGCTGCTCAACGGCAGCATTCTGGTCGCACTGGTGCTGGCCGGGTTTGGCTGGCATCAGGTCGACCCCTGGTTCGGTCTGGGAATTGCCGCGTACATCTTCTGGAGCGCGGTGCAGATCGCCCGGGAAAGTTTTGCGGTATTGATGGATGAAGAACTGCCGCCGGATGTCAGCCAGCACATGCTCGAACTGGCCTGCAGCGTGCCCGGGGTGTTGGGCGCCCATGACCTGCGCACACGGATTTCCGGCAACCAATGGTTTGTGCAACTGCATCTGGAATTGCCGGGAGAACTGACCCTGTCAGTTGCCCATGGCATCAGCGATCAGGCCGCTGATGCGATTCACGCCGCTTATCCTCGAGCCGAAGTGCTGGTGCACGCCGACCCGCAGGAAGTGGTCAATGCCGCCCGGGCTCAGAACGTCACTCGATAACCGCGACTGCTCAGACACCCGCCCTGGGCCTGCCGGTAGGTTTGCACCACGGTCGGGTCCGGTTGATAGGTGTCGACGCGCGGGTCGAAACCACTTTGTTCCACCGCCCAGCGGTAGCAGTCGTAGCCGTCCTGATTGACCTGCTCCGGCGACTGACCGTTGGCCGGGTAAGCCTCCACGTCATAGCCATTGCCGGTCGCCAGCGGTTGTCCGGGCGGCTCGACCACCACGTAATCCCGCGTGCTTTCCTGATAGGCGTAGTAAGAGCCAGCCGCCAGGAACAACAGCGAACCGCCGATCCAGACTTCACGGGCATAGTCGGGTAAATACTGGATGCGTATCCCGCGTGGCGGCTGGACCACCACATAGCGCGGGCCTTGCGGGCGATACCAGTAGCCGCCGGAATAGAAATAATCACGACCGCCATAGGGCACCCGGTAGTCACGATCCGGGAAGCGGTCGATCACATGCCCCGGCCGATACTGCGGGCCAGGTCCCCAGCCATTGCCGTGACCGCTCGGACGACCTTGCCACTGGCTGCTGCCATTGGACGGTGCGCCGATGTAGCCATTCCAATGCGGGTTCGGGTCATTGCGCCGCGGTTCATCCTTGTAGTATCCACGGCGCGGTTCCTGGGTTTGCTGCACGGTGTCGGGCCGAGGCTGAATCGGCAAGTCGTTGGCCGGCAGTTGCGGCGGTGGCGGCGGCGAGCGCACACGGCTGTTGTAGTCAGGTGGTGGGCGGTTCTGCCATTGGCCGTTGTTCTGAGGTTGATTCTGGCCGTTAGGCTCGAACTGGCGACTGTTGTCGCCACGAATGATCTCGTTATTCTGCGGGCGCGGCTGATTGCTAGCGCCATGTCCCGGATTATTGTTGCCCTGACGACCGCCGTCGCCGCGTTGCCCGCCGTCGGGGCCACGGTTCTGCGGCTCATCGGCCAGCGATTGCGCAGTGACACTGACACACAGCAAACCAACACCGGCCAAACGCCAGATGCGCGACTTCATGCTATTCCTCACTGCAGATAATGGCTGTCGGGGACGGATTCTGCAGGAGCGAGTCTGCTCGCTCCTGCACGTAAGACTGGAAATGCACAGGCCGGTTCTGCAACAGGTTATCAGTCGCGAAACTTATTTATTGAGGCCCGGGCGGCAAATTTCAGGCAAGAAAAAGGGGAGACCCGTCGGCCTCCCCTTGAGAACTTCGTCCGTGCTCGACGCTTTTGACGCCGGCTCACCTCACGCCGTCTTCTGGACAGTGTGTAGCTCGGGGGCCTGCGCATCCCCGGTGGGGGGTGGCGGCCGCGACTGGCCTGATTGGGCGAGTCGCACTGGACTGTTTGTCCGAGCAGTGATTCTGGTGATAAGAATAGGCTCGTGGCGCCGGCAGAGGATTGCGAAGATTGCTGAAATAAACATCACTTGCGCAATTTTTAACCCTGGATAGATAATCTGCCGCAATAGATACGACAAGGGATCGTTTGATGAGCAAACTCGACCGTTACGACCTGAGCATTTTGGCTGAATTGCAGCGCGATGCGCGCATCTCCAATCAGGAGCTGGCCGAACGCATCGGCCTGTCACCTTCACCCTGCTCGCGTCGGGTCAAGCAACTGGAAGACGACGGCTACATCTCCCGCCAGGTCGCCCTGCTCGACCGCAAGATGCTCGGCCTGAGCCTGACGGCCTACGTGCTGATCGGCATGGACCGCCATACGCCGGAGCGTTTCGAAAATTTCGAACAGGCCATTCGCACCTTGCCCCAGGTGCTGGAATGCAGCCTGGTGACCGGTATGGATGCCGACTATCAGCTCAAGGTGGTGGTGCCGGACATGGATCACTATCAGAAACTGCTGCTCGGTCACTTGACCCGGATTGAAGGCGTGACCAGTGTGCGCTCGAGTTTCGTGCTGAATCAGGTGTTGAACAGCACTGAACTGCCTTTGACTCATCTGCGTAGCTAATTACGCAATCGCTGGCAAGCCAGCTCCCACAGGTTTTGTGTTGGACAAAATATTGTGATCAACACAAAGCACTGTGGGAGCTGGCTCGCCAGCGATGGGGCCGGGCCGGGCGATGAATAGCTGCGACACACCGCCGCAGGCCCATACTGCACGCCGCCTGCCGGGCGTATACTCCCCGCGCCCTTTTAGCCTCGCCCGCGCTGGAGAAGTTCGATGGATCCTGCAGTATTCGAAGAGTGGATGATGACCGGACTGGTCAGCATCCTGATCATTTTCATGGGTTTCATCGTCTGGGATCTGGCGAAGAAATCCAAGGCCGGGCGTTTCGGCTCGTTCATCCTGTTCTTCGTGCTGGGCCTGGGCGTGGCCGCGTTCGTGATCAAGAGTGTAGTGATCGGCATGATCGAATCCGGCACCTTATAAACGCGCCGGCACTTCCTTCCACTGGCCCTGATCGAGCCCCTGGATCGTCCAGTCACCGATCCTGACCCGAACCAGCCGCAACGTCGGCAAGCCGACCGCTGCCGTCATGCGCCTCACCTGACGGTTGCGACCTTCGCGAATCACCAACTCCAGCCAATGGGTCGGCACGCTTTTGCGAAAGCGTACCGGCGGGTTGCGCGGCCACAGCTCAGGCTCATCCAGTTGCCGCGCCTCGGCGGGCAAGGTCATGCCGTCGTTCAATTCAACGCCGTCACGCAAGCGCTGCAACTGCTCGGCGCTCGGCTCGCCCTCGACCTGCACCCAGTAAGTCTTGGCCAGTTTGTGTTTCGGGTCGGCGATCCGTGCCTGAAGCTGGCCGTCATTGGTCAACAGCAACAACCCTTCGCTGTCGCGATCCAGTCGCCCTGCCGGGTAAATCCCGGGGATATCGATGTAATCCTTGAGTGTCGCGCGCCCTTCGCCGTCGCTGAATTGCGTCAGCACATCGAACGGTTTGTTGAACAGGATCAGCTTCGGTTCGGCGGGTGGCGCCTTGGCGACACGGCGCGGGGCTGAAGGCGAAGGCTTCGCGCCAGGGCGGCGGGAAACGGGGCGTGGAGGACGAGACATGGCGAAGAGAACATCTAACGGTCAGGGCCCACTATGCTAGTGGCCTGACCGCCAAATGACCATGACCAACCGTTAGCGGAACGGCGGCTCGTCGAAGCTGCGCAGTTTGCGCGAGTGCAGCGAGTTGAGTTCGGTGCGCAATAGATCGACTGCTTCAATGCCGATCTTCAAGTGCTGGCTGACTGCGCGTTCATAGAAGGCGTTGGCCGAGCCTGGCAACTTGATCTCGCTATGCAGGGGTTTGTCCGAGACGCAGAGCAACGTGCCATAAGGCACCCGCAAGCGATAACCCTGAGCGGCGATGGTGCCGCTTTCCATGTCCACCGCCACGGCGCGGGACAAGTTGATCAGCGGCCGCTCCTGCGCCCAGCGCAACTCCCAGTTGCGGTCGTCGTAGGTCAACACGGTGCCGGTGCGCAGGCGTTTCTTCAGCTCGTCACCCTTCTCGCCGGTGATGTTCGCCGCCGCTTGTTGCAAGGCCATCTGTACTTCCGCCAGGGCCGGGATCGGAATGTTCGGCGGCACGACGCGATCGAGAATCCCGTCGCGGCGCATGTAAGCGTGCGCCAGCACGTAATCGCCAATCGTCTGCGACTGACGCAAGCCACCGCAGTGACCGATCATCAGCCAGCAATGCGGACGCAGCACGGCCAGGTGGTCGGTGATGTTCTTGGCGTTGGACGGGCCGACACCGATATTCACCAGCGTCACGCCGTGGCCGTCGCTGGCGATCAGGTGATAGGCCGGCATCTGGTAACGGTGCCAGACCACGCCGGCAGCAATCGCCGAGGCTTCACCGTGGTCCATGCTTTTTTCGATGATCACGTTGCCCGGCAATACCATGCGCACAAAACGCGGATCGTTGCGCAACTGCTCCAGGCCATGGACGATGAACTGGTCGACATAACGGTGGTAGTTGGTCAGCAGGATCCACGGCTGCACATGACGCCAGTCGCTGCCGGTGTAATGCACCAGGCGGCGCAAGGAAAAATCCACCCGCGCCGCGTCGAACAGGGCCAGCGGCAGCGGATGGGTGTTTTCCCAGTCGTACAGGCCGTCGGCAATGCCATCGGTGGCGGCCGACAGATCGGTGCTTGGGAACACTCGCGCCAGCACGGCAGCGGTCACGCCGGAACCGGCCAGCTCATCGCCCTGCTCGACCACGTACGGATAAGGAATGTTCTGCTCGCTGACCCCGACTTCGACGGTCACGGTGAAGTCGTGCATCAACGGGACCAGCTGTTCCAGCAGGTACTTTCGGAACGCCGACGGATGGGTGACGGTGACGCTGTAGGTGCCTGGCAATTGCACCTTGGCGTAGGCGCGGGTGGTCTGCGGGACTTCACCCTGGCAATGGTAGGTCAGGCGTAATTCGGGATAACGGAACAGGGCACGCTGCTCGGCATCGGGCTCGACGCGATCCTTGAGATAACGCTTGAGCGCCTGGTTCAGCGCGGTGGTTGCACGATTGTGCAAAAGCGCAAGCCGATCCACGGCTTGCTCGGCGGTTTGAACGACAATAAAAGCTTCGGTCACGATCAGCATCCTGTGTTCTGACTTGCAGACCTTCATCTTGCCTGCATCGTCGCTTCACGGGAACAGTGGCGTGTTGGCTGCACAACAATTCCAAAGACACAAAAAACCTGTGGGAGCGGGCTTGCCCGCGATTGCTATTTATCATTCAACAGGAATGTTGGCTGATAGACCGCTATCGCGGGCAAGCCCGCTCCCACAGGAGGGGTGTTGGGATTAGTAATTTTGTGGAGTCGAGCGGGCGACAATGGCCTCCACATCCAGCCCTCGCGGCAGCGCGCCGTACACCCGGCCACCGCCACTCAGGCGACTGGCGATGAACGCATCACTGACCGCCGAATTCCCCGCCTCCAGCAACAATTTGGCCTGTAATCCCAGCGCGATGTCCTCGGTCAACTGCCGGGCACGATACTGAATGTCGCTGGTGTCTTTGAACGCCGTCTGCAATTGATCAATGTGCGCAGCCAGGCGCTTGTCGCCATGCCCATCGCCCAATTCGCTGAACAACGCATCGAGCACACCCGGTTCTTTGGACAACGCCCGCAAAACGTCAAGGCACTGCACGTTACCGGAGCCTTCCCACGTTGAATTGACCGGCGCCTCGCGGTAGAGGCGCGGCAAGATGCTGTCTTCGACATAACCGGCACCGCCCATGCATTCGGCGGCTTCGTTGATCATGGCCGGCGCGCGCTTGCAGATCCAGTACTTGCCCACGGCCGTCACCAGCCGAGCGAATTTGGCTTCCCGGGAATCATTCAGATGATCCAGCGCCCGGCCCATGCGCAAACTCAACGCCAGCGCCGCTTCGCTCTCCAGCGCCAAATCGGCCAGCACGTTTTGCATCAACGGCTGCTCACTGAGCAGCTTGCCGCCCACCGAGCGGTGAGCGCAGTGATGACTGGCCTGGGTCAGTGCCTGGCGCATCAAGGCGCTGGAACCGACCATGCAATCGAACCGGGTCATGGCAACCATTTCGATGATCGTCGGCACGCCACGGCCCTCTTCGCCGACCATCCACGCCAGGGCGCCACGGAATTCCACCTCGCTGGACGCGTTGGAGCAGTTGCCGAGCTTGTTTTTCAAACGCTGGATGTAGAACTGATTGCGCGTGTCGTCCGGGCGATGGCGCGGCAGCAGGAAACAGGTCAGGCCCTTGTCCGTTTGTGCCAGGGTCAGGAAGGCATCGCACATTGGCGCCGAGCAAAACCACTTGTGCCCCACCAGTTCGTAAGCCTGCCCCGGGCCACTGGCGCCCACCGGATAGGCTTTGGTGGTGTTGGCGCGCACATCGGTGCCACCCTGTTTCTCGGTCATGGCCATGCCGATGGTGACACCGGCCTTGTGGGCCATGCCGACGTTGCGCGGATCGTATTCGGTGGCCAGAACCTTGGGCAGCCATTTTTCCGCCAAATCCGGCTGTAGGCGCAGCGCCGGAACACTGGCGAATGTCATGGTCAGCGGGCAGCCGCTGCCGGCTTCGGCCTGACTGTGCAGATACGTCATGGAGGCACGGGCCACGTGGGCGCCGGACTGTGGATGCGCCCAAGGCAATGAGGTCAAGCCATGCTCGACAGCCGTGCGCATCAGTTGGTGGTAAGCCGGGTGGAACTCCACCAGATCGATGCGGTGCCCGTATCGATCATGACTGTTGAACAGTGGCTTGTTCTGATTCGCCAGGAACCCCGCTTCCATCAACGGTCCACCGGCCAGTGCACCGTACGCATCGATACGCGACTCGGCCCAACCGGCACCGAAACGCCGCGACCACTCCTGTAACGGCAAGTCGATGCGATACAGATTGGCACCGTCCAATGACGGTGGCTGGTTGGTGACTTCGTGGGTTTCGGCGAACTGATGCAGGTTCATGACAGGGCTCTTTTGGTCAGCCAAGGGATTTCAGTTAAGCACCGCCCCCCGGCTGAAAAAAGTGTCATATCTGCCTAACTGTCGGCGCTTTCGCCCTGTTGCGAACAGAGCACCCGGCGGTAGAGCGCCACCTGCAAGTCTTCGAATTTCACCGGTTTGCTCAGGTAATCAATCAACGCACCGGTCGGGCAACGCTCGCGATCCACTCCTTGGGCAATCAGGAAAACCGGCAACTGCGAGCAACCCGGCAAAGCGCGGATCTGGCAGCAGACAGATACGCCGTCCATCGGCTGCAACTCATGATCGAGCAACACGGCATCAACGGTTTCTCGTTGCAGAAAATCCAGCGCGGAGCTGCCGCTGTCTGCGGTGCGCACCCGAAATCCGAGCTTGAGCAACATGCCACGCATCACCAGTTGATTGACGTTGTTGTGATCGACCAACAGCACCGTGCAGTCCTGCGGCAGCCGCAGACGCGCAAGATCCGGGGCCTTGGCAGGTGTTGAAGGACGCTCTGTCGCCGGCACTTCGAACTCGACATCGAGCTGGAAGCGACTGCCACGCCCCGGCTCCGAACGGTGAGTCAGTCGACCGCCAAGCAATTCGACCAGTTGCCGACAGATCGCCAGGCCGACCCCGAGACCACCGTATTCACGGGTCATCGATCCGTCGAGCTGGAAAAAACGCTGGTACATCGTCGCCTCACCCAGATCGGTGAAACCGATACCGGTGTCGATCACCGCAAACGACAACGCCAACCGTTCGGGCTTGACCGTCTTCCCGGATACCCGCAATGCCAGCCCGCCCACCCGGGTGAACTTGATGGCGTTATCCAGCAGGCATTCCAGGCATTGCGCCAGCTTGGCGCTGTCACCGTGCAAACGATCAGGCACACCGGGCGCCACATCGACCTTGAAGTCCAGCGACTTGCTCGACGCATTGCCCTCGAACTGCACACGCAACGCCTCGACCACGCCGCGCAAACTGAAGGTCGACGGCGTCGCCTTGAGCTTGCCGGCCTGCAACTCGGTCAGGGTCAGGATGCCGTTGACCATGCGCATCATTTCGCGCGCCGACCCGGAAGCGGTTTGCTGATACTGCTCCAGCTCCGGGTCCATCTCGACGGTTTGCATCAACTCCAGCGAACCGATCACGCCATTCATCGGCGTGCGCAACTCGTGGGTCAAGGTCGCGAGGAATTCGTCCTTGAGCTTGTTGCTGTGAGCCAATTGCTGGTTGAGCACTTCAAGCTTTTGCCCCGCGTCTAACAGGGTTTGCGCCTGCTGTTCGCGCATGGCGTTGATACGGTCTGCCAGGGCCAGGGACAAAAGCGCCACCTCGATGGCAGAGCCGATCTGGCTGGAATACATGGTCAGGAACACGTTCGGCAGATACCCCAGCACCATCATCGTATTGACGATACCGCCGAGCAAAAATGCCGACCAGGCAATGATGAAGTACCGCGCCACCCGCAACCCGCGCAGCCAGGCAAATATTCCTGCGGCGAAGATGACGACGGTGAAGGTCAATGCCAGCGCTGTGGCCAGACGCAGGGCCAGGGCGTAACTGGTCATCAGCGACAACCCGACCACCAGCGCACTGAACGCCACCAACGCCAGCAGCATGCGGTCAAGCCAGCGGCTGTGGGTGGCTGTCTGCAGGAAACTGCGCGCGAATTGACTGCCGAACAACCCCGCGCAGCCAATGAAAAACGGCGTCGCGGCATTCGCCCACCAGGGATTGTCTGGCCAGAAATACTGCACAGCCGCGCCATTCACCGACAACTGATAGAGGCCGAACGAAGCGATATAGAAGATGTAGTAGAGGTAACTGGTGTCACGCACGCTGAGGTAAATGAACAGGTTGTAGACCAGCATGCCCAGCAACACGCCGTAAATCAGCCCCAGCACATAAAGTCGCACAGGCTGCTCTTCGAGGTAGGCGGTGCTCGACCACAACGTGACCGGCGCCTGGATCGAACCCTGGCTTTGCAGGCGCAGGTAAACGGTTTGCGTCTGGCCGGGAGTGAAGTCCAGGTTGAACAGGTAGTTGTTCTGGCGAACCTCACGAGTGGAGAACGGCAAGGCATCGCCCGTCTGCCTGACCAACTGATAGTCGCCGGCAGCATCGGGCAAATACAGATCGAGGTGATCGAGGGGGGGATAGGCCAGTTCCAGCAGCCAGGTACGTTGCGCCGACGGGTTGCTCGGACGGTATTGCAGGTCGATCTTCAGCCAGAACACCGAGCGCGAATAACCGGCATTGAGCGTAGTTTTGTCATGAGGCTGGAAGTGGCCGGCCGCCGCTTGCGCGCGCACCTGGGCAATGCTCGCCTGACCGTCCGCGTCTTCAAACACTTGCAGGGATTGGCCCAGGGGAAGGCTTTGAGTGAACTCATCGAATTCGACGGCGTTCGCCAAAATGGGCAAACACAACAGCAACATCAGCAAATAGCGCATTTATGCCCCAGCGTGGCCTGTCCGGTTCTGTCAGGAAGCCCCCCATTCCTTTTGAGTAGACGTAAAACCGGTGTTGCCTGTTATTTGTTTGGATCCACTCTAGCATAGCCGCTGATGGCCTTTGAGCACTACAGAAATATTTCCTGCAAAGGCTCTAGAACGGGCGTTCCAGCGAAGATTGTTGAGATAGAGCTGTTGACTTGGTCAGATACCTATTTGTGGCGAGGGAGCTTGCTCCCGCTGGGCTGCGAAGCAGCCCTGAAATATTCTGCCAGCGACACCCTATCGCACAACACTACGACGGCTGCACAGCCGAGCGAGAGCAAGCGCTCTCGGCAGATTATGTCGCCACACCCGAAAAAAGATGTTTGGTGGTAAGCTCGCGCACCATGAATATCTACAGCTCTCGCCCCGTTGTCCTCTGTCTCTCCGGCCACGACCCAAGTGGTGGCGCCGGCTTGCAGGCAGATATCGAAGCCCTGCTCGCTCAGGGTTGCCATGCGGCTCCGGCCGTCACCGCCCTGACCGTGCAAGACACCGTCAATGTCACTGATTTCCGCGTCCTCGACCGGGAGTGGGTATTGGCCCAGGCCAATGCCGTGCTCAACGACTCCGAAGTGGCGGCCGTCAAACTGGGCATGCTCGGTTCCCTGGAAATGGTCGACACCGTGGTCGAACTGCTTTCAGCGCACCCGCACCTGCCAGTGGTCTGCGACCCGGTGTTGCGCGCCGGCGGCGGCGGACGACTGGGCAAGGATGAAGTCGGCTACGCCATGCGCGAACGCCTGCTGCCTCTGTCGATCATCGCCACCCCTAACCTTCCCGAAGCCCGCATCCTCGCCGAACTGCCTGAAGGCACCGCGGACCAGTGCGCTGAGAAATTGCTGCCGTTCGTCAAACACCTGCTGATCACCGGCGGTCATGGCGACGAAACTGAAATCCACAATCGCCTGTACACCCGCGACGGTCTGCGCGAAACCTACACCTGCCAGCGTCTGCCGGGCAGTTATCACGGTTCCGGCTGCACCCTGGCCAGCGCCCTTGCCGGTCGTCTGGCGCAGGGCGAAAACCTCGCGAGTGCCGTACAGACCGCGCTTAACTACACATGGCGCACCCTGCGTGATGCCGAGCAGTTGGGCAAAGGACAGTTTGTGCCGCGTCGCTTGCCACTGGATTTTTGTTCGTAACTTTCAATGAGTACTGCGCTGAGGCTTGCCTGATGAAACTACGTGGCCTGTACGCCATTACCGACAGCGATCTTCTGCGCGGTAAATTGCTTGAGTACGTGGAGGCGGCGCTGGAAGGCGGCGTCACCTTGCTGCAGTACCGCGACAAGAGCAACGACGAGGCCCGCCGCCTGCGCGAGGCTGAAGCCTTGCGCAGCCTGTGCGAACGCTACAAGACCCGGCTGATCATCAATGACGATGCCGAACTGGCCGCTCGCCTGAACGTCGGTGTGCATCTGGGCCAGACCGATGGCCCGTTGTCGCCGACCCGCGCATTGCTCGGCTCCAAAGCGATCATCGGCTCGACCTGTCACGCGCAAATCGAATTGGCCGAGCAAGCCACAAAAGAGGGCGCCAGTTACGTCGCCTTCGGCCGCTTCTTCAACTCCAACACCAAACCCGGCGCACCGACCTGCAGCCTCGACCTGCTCGACCAGGCCCGCAAGCAACTGCATCTGCCGATCTGCGCGATCGGCGGGATCACCCTGGAAAACGCTGCTCCGCTGGTGGCCCACGGGGCTGATCTGCTGGCCGTAGTGCATGGCCTGTTCGGCGCGGCAAGCACGGCTGAAGTGACCCGCCGCGCCCGCGCATTCAATGAATTACTGAAAATCTGATTTGAGAGTCCACACATGTCTCGTTCCGAAACCCTGTTTGC
Source organism: Pseudomonas sp. Sample_22 (assembly GCF_004307635.1). Lineage (NCBI taxonomy): Bacteria > Pseudomonadati > Pseudomonadota > Gammaproteobacteria > Pseudomonadales > Pseudomonadaceae > Pseudomonas > Pseudomonas sp. Sample_22. The sequence goes on along the minus strand of NZ_RCNY01000084.1, from coordinate 2,356 downwards.
CAATGCCCAGAAACACATTCCCGGTGGCGTGAACTCGCCGGTTCGCGCGTTCAAGAGCGTCGGCGGCACGCCGCTGTTCTTCAAACACGCCGAAGGTGCCTACGTCACGGATGAAGACGACAAGCGTTATGTCGATTACGTTGGTTCCTGGGGGCCGATGATTCTCGGCCACAGCCACCCGGACGTGCTCGACGCAGTGCGCAAGCAACTGGAGCACGGCTTGTCCTATGGCGCGCCGACCGAGATGGAAACCCAGATGGCTGATCTGGTCTGCTCCCTTGTGCCGTCGATGGAAATGGTGCGCATGGTCAGCTCCGGCACCGAAGCGACCATGAGTGCGATTCGTCTGGCCCGTGGTTTTACCGGTCGTGACAGCATCATCAAATTCGAAGGCTGCTACCACGGCCACTCCGACAGCCTGCTGGTCAAGGCCGGTTCCGGCGCATTGACTCAAGGCGTGCCGAGCTCGGCCGGTGTGCCGGCAGCGTTCGCCAAACACACCCTGACCCTGCCGTTCAACGACATCGATGCCGTTGAGGCCATGCTCGCCGAAGTCGGCCAGGACGTGGCGTGCATCATCGTCGAGCCTGTGGCCGGCAACATGAATTGCGTGCCTCCGGCTCCGGGCTTCCTCGAAGGCCTGCGCAGCCTGTGCGACAAGCACGGCGTAGTGCTGATCTTCGACGAAGTGATGACCGGTTTCCGCGTCGCCCTCGGGGGTGCCCAGGCTTACTACGGCGTGACGCCGGACCTGACCACCTTCGGCAAGATCATCGGTGGCGGCATGCCCGTGGGGTGCTTTGGCGGCAAGCGCGAAATCATGTCGCGCATTGCTCCGCTCGGCCCGGTTTACCAGGCAGGCACGCTGTCGGGTAACCCGCTGGCGATGGCGGCAGGTCTGACGACCCTGCGCCTGATCAGCCGCCCGGGCTTCCACGCCGAGCTGACCGATTACACCACGCGCCTGCTCGATGGCCTGCAAGTGCGCGCCGATGCCGCGGGGATTCCGTTCGTGACCACCCAGGCCGGTGGCATGTTCGGTCTGTACTTCAGCGGCGCCGACGACATCGTGACCTTCGATGACGTGATGGCCAGCGACGCCGCCCTGTTCGGCCGCTTCTTCCATCTGATGCTCGAAGGTGGCGTGTACCTGGCGCCGAGCGCCTTCGAAGCAGGCTTCACCTCGATCGCCCACGGCGAAACCGAATTGAAGCTGACACTGGATGCCGCCGAGCGCGCATTTGCTGCGTTGAAGTAACACTGTCGTACTGGCGCCGGCCAATGCCGGCGTCAGCTTTCACCTGCACTCCTGCCCTTTTGCCTGCTCATCTGCTAATAATCCCCCGCAAGTGGGCGATATATTCCCCGCGCAGCAGAAAAACGAGTAAAGACTTTGTAAGGTTGGCCCTGCTTATTTCATAATGCGCGCTTATTGGATCCCCTCGATGGGTCCGCGCGCCCTTCAGAGGTAAGTCGATTCCCATGAACCGCACCGGCCGCGCCCTTTCACTGGGCTGCCTGTTGCTCCTTCAGCCCCTGCTCGCGCTCGCACAAGCAGGCGGTAACTCGTTGTTAATCCCAGCGATGGGTCGCTGCACCCTCAATACCCAGCCGCAAGACCTGGCACAGGCACTCGCTGCCTGCCAAAAGGCGTCGGATGAAGGGGATGCGCAAGCGCAATACGAGTTGGGTGAATTCTATTACGAAGGCAAAACCGCGCCGCGCGACCTCAACCAAGCCCTGAGCTATTTCGAAAAGGCCTCATTGCAAGGCCACGCTCAGGCGCAATTCAAACTTGGCAGCATGTTCTTCCATGGCGAAGGCGTGCCGGCCAATAACGTCCAGGCCTACATCCTGCTGAAAATGGCGGCGGTCAACGGCGCTGAAGAGGCACTGGACACCGCTGACGAAGTCACCGAAAAAATGCCCCGCGAAGAATTGGAAGTCGCGACCCAGGTGCTTGGGCAAATATTCCGTAAATACTTGATGGAATTGCAGAGCGCCGACGGGCGTACACCGTTCGCGCCACTGCCCTGAGCACTGCTGACTGCAAGGTAGCTTGTTGTGGCCAGGGAGCTTGCTGTGGCCAGGGAACCTGTTGTGGCCAGGGAGCTTGTTGTGGCGAGGGAGCTTGTTGTGGCGAGGGAGCTTGCTCCCGCTGGGGCGCGAAGCGGCCCTAATCCTGCAATCACACGCCGTCTGACACATCGCGCACACCGCGAGTTTCGGCCTTGCGACTGCTGCGCAGCCGAGCGGGAGCAAGCTCCCTCGCCACAACAAGCCTCGCTAGCTGCTGCTGCCTACTTCTCAGGCATCGGCATCGGAAACGGCATGACATTGCCGACCGCGCCGCGGG